>JAGSYU010000079.1 GCA_018262575.1 Pseudomonadota bacterium
GCGGTCTGGCGCGCTGGTCGAGCAGCGCGAGCTGACACAGTGGTTCCTGAAGATCTCCGATTATTCCGACGAGCTGCTGTCCGCGCTCGACACGCTCGACCGCTGGCCGGAAAAAGTCCGGACAATGCAGAAGAACTGGATCGGCCGCTCGGAAGGCTTGAAGGTTCGCTTCGAGATGGACGGACCGGCGGTGGCCGGCGAGGCGACCATCGAGGTGTTCACCACTCGTCCGGACACGCTCTACGGCATGAGCTTCCTGGCCCTTTCTGCCGATCACCCGGTGGCAAGGGCGCTGTCCGAGGCCGATCCGGCGATCGCCGTCTTCTGTGAGGAGTGCCGGCGCATCGGCACGTCCGCTGCGGCGCTCGAGACGGCCGAGAAGAAGGGCCTTGCCACTGGCCTTTCGGTGAAACATCCGTTCAACGGCAAGAGCTATCCGGTCTATATCGCCAACTTCGTGCTGATGGACTATGGCACTGGCGCCATCTTCGGCTGCCCGGCACACGATCAGCGCGACCTTGATTTCGCCCGCAAATACGGCCTTACCGTCACGCCGGTGGTGCTGCCAGAGGGCGTCGATCCCGCCGTCTTCGCGGTGGGCGACGTCGCCTATACCGATGACGGCAAGCTGTTCAATTCCGACTTCCTCGATGGCATGGACGTGGAGGCGGCCAAGGATCTCGTGGCGGGCAAGCTCGAGGCGAGGGCGCTCCACGGCGCGCCAGTGGCCAAGCGGCAGGTGAACTACCGCCTGCGCGACTGGGGAATCTCGCGTCAGCGCTACTGGGGCTGCCCGATTCCGGTCATCCATTGCGAGGTCTGCGGCGTGGTGCCGGTGCCGGCCAAGGACCTGCCGGTGCGCCTGCCCGAGGACGTCGATTTCGACCGTCCCGGCAACCCGCTCGACCGCCATCCGACGTTTACCAAATGTGTCTGTCCCGAATGCGGCAAGCCGGCGCGGCGTGAGACCGACACCATGGACACCTTCGTCGATTCGTCCTGGTACTACAGCCGCTTCACCGAGCCGCACGCTCAGACGCCGACGGTGCCGGAGGTTGTCAACGCCTGGCTGCCGGTCGATCAGTATATCGGTGGCATCGAGCACGCCATCCTGCACCTGCTTTATTCGCGCTTCTTCACCCGCGCCATGAAGAAGTGCGGTTACGTCGGCTTCGATGAACCGTTCCGTGGCCTGTTCACGCAGGGCATGGTGGTGCATGAGACCTATCAGTCGGAGGCCGGCGAATGGCTGTCGCCGACCGACATCGAGATCGTCGAAGAGGCGGCCAGCCGCAAGGCGCGGCTGATCTCTTCCGGTGCGCCGGTGAAGATCGGCCCGATCGAGAAGATGTCGAAGTCGAAGAAGAACACCGTCGACCCCACCGACATCATCGACAGTTTCGGCGCTGACACCGCTCGCTGGTTCATGCTGTCCGACAGCCCGCCGGAACGCGACGTCGAGTGGACCGAGTCCGGGGCGCAGGGGACCGCTCGCTTCCTGCAGCGCGTCTGGCGCATCGTGTCGGAGTCCTCCGAGCTGGTGCCGAGCGCTGGCCGGGCCGAGGGGGGGGACAAGCTGGCGCTCTCCTTGCGCAAGGCGGCGCACAAGGCGCTGGCTGCCGTCGAGGAGAATATCGAGGGCCTGCGCTTCAATGTGGCGCTGGCCAAGATCTACGAGTTGGTCAATACGCTGGCCAGCGCACTTTCAAGCGAGAAGGCGTTGCTGGCCGCCGACGGCGGAGCTGCCGCCGCGTTGACCGAGGCAACCGGGCTGCTCGTTCGCATGATGGCTCCGATGACGCCGCATCTTGCCGAGGAAAGCTGGGCGGCGCTCGGCCACGATGGCCTAGTGGCGCTTGCCGACTGGCCGGCCGTCGATCGGGCGCTGCTCGTCGAGGACGAGGTTACGATGCCGGTGCAGGTCAACGGCAAGAAGCGCGCCGATGTTACCGTGGCGCGCACCGCCTCGCCCGCCGAGGTGGAGGCTGAAGTACTGAAGCTCGAAGCCGTGATCAAGGCGCTCGACGGCAAGAGCCCGAAAAAGGTCATCGTCGTCGCCCAGAGGATCGTCAATGTGGTCGTCTGATCTCATCCGCCGCGGTGTCCTGCTGCTCGCGGTCGCCGGTCTTGTCGGCGCCTGCCAAGTGCGACCCGTCTACGCGCCAGTCAGCTCGCCTGCGGCGGGTGACAACCCGGCCATGGTCACCGAACTTGCCTCGATTGCCATCGAGACGCAGACCGACCAGGTGGCACAGGCGCTGATGAACGAGCTCATCTTCCAGTTGCGTGGTGGCGGCGCGCTGGTGGCGCCGAAGTACCAGCTGGACCTGATCGTGACGACGCGCATCTCCGACCTTGCCATCCGCGCTCGCGAGGACATTCCGGTGGCGCGCCTGCTGTCGCTGACGGCCACCTACACGCTGACGGAGATCGCCACCCGCCGGGTCGTGACATCGGACAACGTTTATACGACCGCGACCTATGACACGAGTTCTCAGCGCTACGCCAACGTCCGGGCGCAACTGGACGCCGGGAATCGGGCAGCACGGGCGGCCGCGGCCGATATCCGCCTGCGCCTTTCTTCGACGCTGATCGGCAAGAAGGGCTGAGACGATGGTGGCGGCACGCGCCCAGGAGGCCGACCGCCTCGTCGCGCGACCGCCGCAGGACGTCGCCTTCTACTTGGTCTATGGTCCGGATACCGGGCTTGTTTCGGAGCGGGCGAAGGCCATTGCCGCCGCCTTCTCCGATCCCGGCGATCCCTTTGCGCTTGTCCGCATCGAAGCATCCGAGCTGACTGCCAACCCGACCCGGCTTGCCGATGAGGCCTATGCGGTATCGATGTTCTCGAGCCGGCGGGCGATTGTCGTGCGCGATGGCGGCGGCCGCGCCGATCTTGCCGGTCGCTTTCGGGCGCTGTTCAAACAGCCGCCGCCCGACACGGCGATCGTCGTCGAGGCGGGGGATCTGAAGAAATCCAGTCCGCTCAGGGTGCTGTTCGAGCAAGAGAGCCGGGCCTATGCCATCCCGTGCTTTGCCGACGACGAACGGGCGATCGGTATGTTGATCGACGAGGAGGCGCGGGCGGCGGGGCTTTCCATCGTTCCGGATGCACGGGCACTTCTGGTGTCGCTGTTGGGTGGCGATCGGCTGATGACACGCGGTGAAATCCAGAAGCTGTGTCTGCACGCCCATGGCACCGGGACCATCACAGTCGCCGACGTTGAAGCGCTGATCGGCGATAGCTCCACCTTCGCCGTCGACGAGGTGATCGACGCCGCCGCTGGCGGCGCGCTGATCGCGTTGGTCGAGGGGCTGGCCAAGGCGCGGGTGGAAGGGATCGATGCCGGACAGATTGCCGGTGCGGCGCTTCGGCATTTCATGCTGCTCGACGAGTTGAGAGCCGCAGTCGACAGCGGTGTTTCGCCGGCCGACGCGGTCAATGGCGCCCGGCCGCCGGTATTTTTCAAACGCAAAGGCAAGGTGGAGACGGCGCTCGGCCTATGGTCGCCGGCCCGGCTCGCCCGGGCGATCGTCGTGCTCGGCGAGGCGACCCGCGATGCCCGCCTCAATCCGGCGCTGTCCGCCGATATCGTTGGCGAGACGCTGTTGACGCTTGCTCGCGCCGCCGATCAGGCGGCCGGTCGGCGCCGACGGTAGGGGCTCACGCCGGCCCGATGGTCCCGAATACATCCACAACCCGGGCATACTGTTGCCGCCGATGCACCGGAGCCACGTCGGGCAGCTCATCGAGCGGCCGCCAGCGCCATTCGAGGAATTCCGGCGGCTCTTCGGTGTGAGTGGCGGCCACGGTGATCTCGGCCTCGCTGCCGGTAAAACGGAAGGCTGCCCAGCGCTGGCGTTGGCCCCGGAAGGGGTGGAGCTTATGGATTCTGGCGCCGCGGACCGGAAAGTCGTAGCTCCACCAATCGTCCGTCACGGCGATCAGCTCGGCGCTCCGGACGCCGGTCTCTTCCCAAAGTTCACGGCGTGCCGCCGCAACGATGTCCTCGCCCGGGTCGATGCCCCCCTGTGGCAATGCCCAGTCGGCGCCATCGGAGAAGATCTCCGGATCGGGCCAGCCAAAGGGATTGGCATAGGCTCTCCCGGCGAACACCAAGCCGCGCGAATCAAACAGGCAAATGCCGACATTCGGTCGGTAGGGAAGGTCGGGGAACAGCGGTTCGCGCTCTGACGGATCGGGCGGCACGAGGGCGGCCGGCAGGCGAGAGGTCATGCGGGGATCGCCAGAGCGGTGAAGGCGGTAGCGACCTGCTCGTAGATCGGCCTCTTGAAGGCGACGACGAGGCTGGGCACTTCCGACAGCGGCTTCCAGGCCCAGCGGGAGAACTCGGCCGGATGGGCACCGCCGCCTGGCTGCGTGATGTTGATCTCGCTGTCGTCGCCGAGAAAACGGAAGGCGAACCACTTCTGTGTCTGTCCGCGCCACTTGCGCTGGAAACGTCCGGTGGCGAGATCGTCGGGCACGTCGTAGCGGTACCAATCCGGAGCCTCGCCCACGAGGTCGACCGAGCGCACCGAGGTCTCCTCCCAGAGTTCGCGGCGGGCAGCGTTGAGCGGCGTCTCGCCGTCGTCGATGCCGCCCTGGGGCATCTGCCAGGGTGCGGCCTCCGGCACGCCTTCGAGGTCGGCGCGATGGCCGACGAAGACGAGGCCGGCACGATTGATCAGTACGGCTCCGGCGCAGGGGCGGTAGGGGAGATCGGCTCGGGAGGTCATCAGCGACTCAATTCTGCTGGGGAACGGCGGTGATCGGCACCAGCGTGATGCCACGGCCGTCGAGGCCGCTGGTCCAGCCGGCCAACGCCTTCAGCGTCGCTGGCCGGGCACTGGCGACGCCGATGGCCAGGCCGCGCGTGCGGGCGATCTGTTCGAGCTGAGCGAGCCGGCTGGCAATTTCGTTGGGCGTCGGCGTGGCGTCAATGACGAGATCGGCGCGGGCAAAAGCGGTCTTGAACTTGCCGGCCGACTGTTCGGTGACGCTGCGCGGAGAGCTGCCATCATCGAGATAGAGCAGGCCGCGCAATGCGATCTCCTCCATCACCGGATCGAGGGCGGTGGCCTCGGAGGTGAAGCGGGCGCCCATATAGTTGACGACGCCGACATAGGTGGTGAGGCGGCCCATGACGCGATGCAGGTTCTCGATGTTCTGGCGCGCATCCTTGCCGACGAGCAGCGTGTTCTCGCCAGGGTCGTTGTCGGGATAATCGAAGGGCTCGAGCGGCACCTGCAGCAGGAGTTCGTGGCCGTCCTGCCGCGCCTTGGCAGTCCAACGGTCAAGGCTGGCCCCATAGGGAGCGAACCCGAGCGTCACTTCGGCCGGCAGGGTGGCGAGTGCCTCCTGCGTGCTGGTCTGGCTGAGGCCGAGGTCGCCGACCACGATGGCGATCTTCGGCGACGCGCCGACGAATCCGGGTATCGGACGGGCGTAGACGTCGGCTGGCCGGCGGCCGTCGGCAGCAACGCGCGGCAGTGGGCCGAAGGGCGACGTCTCAACGAGGCTGGCGTCGGCCTCGACGGGCAGTGCCACCGCCGGCTCCGTACCGGTTGGGCCTTCGACGGTCACCCCGGCATCGGGCGCGGTCTCCGATGGCTGCGGCAGAAGTTCGCCGGTTCCCGATTTCACGCCCACCGTGGCGATGTCGGCGCGGGCATAGCCGGTGTCGGAGGCTTCGATCTTGGCGCGGGCGTAAGGCTCGCCGCCGAACGGATCGTTCACCACCATCAGCCAGACGGCGAGACCGGCGAACAGACACGCCGTAACAACGGCGGCAATGGCGCCGACCGGCACGCGGAGTTTTCGACCGCCGGAGCCGCCGAAGCCGAGGGGATTGGTCAGATCGTTCATGGCGCCTGGGGTCCGGCTGCGGGCGACCGCTCTGATTCGGTCCTCCGGAGCTTAGTTCAATCCAGGGCGGCACGGTATGCCGCCCAAATGCGACGGGCCGGAGAAATCTCCGGCCCGCCATCGTTGGCTTGTTGGCTGTTCAGTTGGCGACCGGGTCGTCACCCTTTGGCGGGAAGGCGGCGTTGGCCTGCAGCCCGCGCAGCAAGTCGAGCGCCAGGTTGAGCTGCTTGTCGTCCTTGGGATCGGGCGGCACATAGGCTTGGCTGCCGGAGCCCTCCGTGCCCTCGGTCTCGCTCTTGAGATGCCCCTTCAGCGACGCTTCGCCCTTGGTTTCCGTCACCGCGTCCTTGAGATCCTCAGGCAGGTCCTGCAGCACCTCGATGTCGGGGTGGATGCCCTTGGCCTGGATCGAATTGCCGGACGGCGTGTAGTAGCGGGCGGTGGTCAGGCGGATGGCGCCGTTCGATCCCAGCGGGATAATGGTCTGCACCGACCCCTTGCCGAAGGACCGCGTACCGAGAATGGTCGCGCGGCGATGGTCCTGCAGCGCTCCGGCGACGATCTCCGAGGCTGAGGCCGAGCCACCGTTGATCAGCACGATCACCGGCTTGTTTCCAACCAGTTCGCCAGCCTTGGCGGCATAGCGGCGGGTATCGCCATCGTGCCGTCCGCGGGTCGAGACAATCTCGCCCTTGTCGAGGAAGGCGTCGGAGACGGCAATCGCCTGGTCGAGCAGGCCACCGGGGTCGTTGCGAAGATCGAGCACGTAGCCCTTCAGCTTGTCCTCGGGAATGGCGGCGTTGATCTTGTCGATCGCCGTCTTGAGGCCGTCGAAGGTCTGGGCCGTGAACTGGGAGACGCGGACATAGCCGACATCGTCCTTCACCTCGTAGCGCACCGACTGCATCTTGATGACGTCGCGGACGATCTTGACGTCGAAGGGCTTGTCAGTGCCGCGCACCAGGGTGAGCGTGATCGACGAGTTGACCGGCCCGCGCATCTTGTCGACCGCGTCGTTGAGGGTGAGGCCCTTGACGTCGGTGCCGTCGATGGCAGTGATCAGGTCACCCGCCCGAATGCCGGCCTTGGCGGCGGGGGTGTCGTCGATCGGCGTCACCACCTTGACGACGCCCTCTTCCATGGTGACCTCGATGCCGAGCCCACCGAACTCGCCCTTGGTCTGGACCTGCATGTCCTGATAGCTCTTGGCATTCATGTAGCTTGAATGCGGGTCGAGCGAGGTCAGCATGCCATTGATCGCAGCCTCGATCAGCGACGGTTCGTCAGGCTCCTCGACATAGTCAGAGCGGATGCGCTCGAATACGTCGCCGAACAGGTTGAGCTGGCGGTAGGTGTCGACACCGGCGGCCACGGCTGACCCAAGGCCGGGCAGACGGTGCTCGAGGGTCAGGGTAGTAACGCCAGCGCCGATGACGGCGCCCGCTGCAAGTAGCGACAGTTTTCTGATCATCCGCTGACCTTCCGATCCTGCGATGCGACCCACCAGGGGGAGGGGTCGATCGAAGTTCCACCTTTGCGAAATTCGACGTAGAGCACGGGCTGCGTCACGCTGGCGTCCAGCGCGCCAGCGCTGGCCAGCCGCTGATTTCCCATGACACCGACAGGCTCGCCCGTCAAAACAAATTGGTCCAGCTGGACGTCGATCCGCTCCATGCCGGCAAGAACGACATGATAGTCGCCGCCAGCGTCGAGGATCAAGAGCTGTCCGTAGGAACGGAACGGCCCGGCGTAGACAACGCGGCCGTCGGCCGGCGACACGACGCGGGCACCGGCGCGGGTGGCGATCGACTGGCCCTGAGAAATGCCGCCGAGGCCATTGTCATCACCGAAAGACTGCAGATTGACACCGCGCACCGGTAGAATCAGCTGTCCCTGGGCATCCGCGAAGGCAATGGCCGGCCCGAGACGGCCATCATCGGCACCCGGCGCAGCCCCCGGGGAGGCTGGGGGGGCGGTCCGAGCGACCGGCAAGGCCTTCTTCATGCCGGCGATCAGGTCTTCGAGGCTGCGGGCGTTTTTCGCCAACGCCTCAGCCCTCGCCTTTTCGGCGGCGAGGTCGGCGGAGCGTGTCTCGCTCTCTGTCTTCTTCTTGTCGATGAGCAGCGTCAGGCGCTGGCGCTCCTCGGCAATGGCCGCGGCGTCGGCCCGCAGAAGGTCACGTTCGGTGGCGGAACGGGTACGTTCGGCGACCAGAGCATCGAGATCGGATTGCAGTGCCTCGGCTTCCAGTCGGATTTCCGGCAAAACGGCGCCGATCACCACCGCCGAGCGTACCGCCTTGAGCGCATCCTCGGGGCTCACCACCAGAGCCGGCGGCGGCTTTCGGCCAATGCGCTGGGCGGTGGACAGCACGGCGATCAGAACGTCGCGGCGGCCAGCGAGCGAGACGCGGATGCGCGCCTCGTTGTCCGCGCCGCGAGCAAGCCGCTCCTCGCTGTCGGTGATCGATTGCTCGAGCGCCTGAACGCGGGCGGCCGAGGCGAGGAGTCGGTCGTTGAGCTCCTGCTGGTCGCGGGAAAGACCGGCGATTTCGGCAGCGATCTCCGCCTGTTTTTCAGCCGACAGCTCCATGGCGCCGCGTAGCTTGGCAAGCTCTTGATCCTTCAGCGCTCGCTCGGCCTCCATGCGGTCGATGTCGGCGGCTCTGTCGGAAAGGGCGGCCGGCCGAATCGCGGCCGTCGCCGGTGCAAAGGCGGTCGCTTCGGGGGGGAGGCCATCTTGGGCAGAGGCGTAGCCGGGCAGCGCCGCGAGAAGAGCGGCGATGACGAGGCGGCGGGCTCCGGGGCGTCGCATTTCGGGCGGCATGGACGATAAGGCTGTCCGGTGGCGGTACGGGCGGGCGGTCGAGCCTATCGGTCTTTCCGTTAACGCTTCGTCAACCAAGATCAACAATGACGAGACGCCGGGGACGGGGTCATGGCCGGTGATAGGGATGGCCGCTCAGGATGGTGACCGCACGATAGACCTGCTCTGCGGCGAGAATGCGGACGATCTGGTGTGGCCAGGTCAGTCGGCCGAAGGAAATGCGATGGCCGGCGCGCGACAGGAGTTCCTGCCCATGACCATCGGGTCCGCCGATCAGCAGAACGGTGTTCGGCGTGCCGCGGTCGCGTGCTTCGCCCAGCATCTCGGCGAAACGCTCGGAGGTCGGTGAGTCACCCCGCTCGTCGAGGGCGATCAACAAGGCGCCCGGCGGCAGGTCGGAGAGCAGCTCGCGCGCCTCTTCTTCCTTGCGCTGCAAGGCCTCGCGTGCCCGGCTCTCGACGATCTCGCGGGCGGTGACCGAAGAAAAGCCGATTGCCCGGCCGGCCTTGTCGGCGCGGTCGAGGTAGCGGTCGGCGAGTTCGCGTTCAGGACCGGCCTTCAGTTTTCCGACGGCGTGGATGGCAATGCGCATGGGTCTCTTCTTGTTCAGGCGCACACGCCGTGTCGGCGGGGCCGGCGGCCCCACCTGTCGGGGTCCTGAGAAGCATCCTGAAAGCTTACAGCATTCCAGGCCGGATACCTTAGCGGCGTCCGGTCGCGGGCGCCGGGTCGGGCGCCCAGATCTTCTCGAGATGATAGAACTCGCGGACTTCCGGCCGGAAGACGTGAACAATGATCGAGCCCGCGTCAATCAGCACCCAGTCGCAGGCTGGCTGGCCTTCGACAGCGGCGGCGCCGAAACCGGCATCCTTCAGGTCTTTCACCAAGTGATCGGCGATGGCGCCGACGTGGCGGGTCGAGCGGCCGGTGCAGATCACCATGTGGTCGGCGATCGGCGTCTTGGCGGCAACGTCGATGTCAACGACATCCTCGGCCTTGGCGTCGTCAATGCTGGCGAGAATGGTGTCCAGCAGAGATCGCGGGGGAGAGGTGGCATCGCCGGAGAAAGCGGCGACATCGGCAAAGGGGGGCGCGCGGAAGGCGTCTTCGGTGAATGGCATGCTCAGGGGGGCACCTCGTGAAGTGGTCCGCGACACCGGCCCCATGCCGATAACCGCGAATGCTGAAAAGGATGAACCTTGACGGTGACATTTTCAAGATCGACCGGGACCAATGGCTAGTCTCGGCCGGCAGCCCGGCGAAGTTCGCTCGACGACAGCGGCACTTTGGCACCGGCGATGAACACCCAGGCGGGCGGTGGCAGGCTCGCCAGCCGGGCGCTGTCGCGTTCGGCGACTCGGGCGTTGGCGAAGACGCGGGCAGCCGGCGAGGCCAGCGCCGCGAACGTGGCTCCGGGCCGGTCGACGATGGCGATCGGCACCGTTCGGGCGATCTCCTGCCAGCCGCCCCACCGATGGAAGGTCGCCCAGTTGTCGGCCCCGATCACCAGCACGAAGCGGACGGAGGGTCTCAGAGCTTTCAGTCGGCGGACGAGATCAACAGTGTACCGGGTGCCGAGCCGTGCCTCAAGGTCGGTGACGACCGCGCGCGGGTGATGGGCAACTCGCCGCACCGCTTCCAGCCGGCGGCCGACGTCCGGCAGGCCATCGGTCGACTTCAGGGGATTGCCAGGACTGACCAGCCACCAGAGGCGGTCAAGCCCGAGGCGTTGGAGCGCCAGACGCGCCACATGGGCGTGGCCGCGATGCGGCGGATTGAACGAACCGCCGTAAAGGCCGACGCGCATGCCGGGAAACGTGGCGGGAAGGCGAGGCGTCGTCACGGCCGCGTCTGGCCGCTGCCGCGTACGCGGTACTTGAAGGATGTGAGCTGTTCGACTCCGACGGGGCCACGCGCGTGCATCTTGCCGGTGGCAATGCCGATCTCGGCACCCATGCCGAACTCGCCGCCATCGGCGAATTGCGTCGAGGCGTTGTGCAGCACGATGGCCGAATCGACGCCGGCAAGGAAGCGGGCAGCGGCGGCTTCATCGGCGGTGATGATGCTGTCGGTGTGATGAGAGCCGTAAGTCTCGATGTGCTCGATGGCGGCGTCGACACCATCGACCAGCGCCACCGAGATGATCGGCGCCAGATATTCGGTCGACCAGTCGGCCTCGGTCACCGGCACGGCTGCCGGGAAGCGGGCGCGGATTTCCTCCGTCGCCCGGATCTCGCAGTCCCGTTCGTGCAGCGCTGTCAGGATCGGCAGGAGGTGGCTGTCTGCCACGGCGCGGTCGACAAGCAGCGTCTCGGCCGAGCCGCAGACGCCGACGCGCCGGAGCTTGGCGTTGACGGTGACGGTGACGGCCATGTCGAGGTCGGCGGCTCGGTCGATATAGATGTGGCAGATGCCTTCGAGATGGGCGAACACCGGCACGCGCGCCTCGGCTTGCACGCGGGCAACCAGGCTCTTGCCGCCGCGCGGCACGATGACGTCGATCGTACCCTGAAGGCCGGTCAGCATCTCGCCGACGGCGGCGCGGTCCTTGACCGGCACCAGCTGAATGGCATCCTCCGGCAGGCCCGCCGCTCTCAGACCGGCGGCAAGCGCGGCGAGGATGGCCTGCGAGGACCGGAGCGAATCGGCCCCGCAGCGCAGGATGGCGGCATTGCCGGCCATCAGGCAGAGGGCGCCGGCATCGGCGGTGACGTTGGGCCGGCTTTCGAAGATGATGCCGACAACGCCGAGCGGCGTCGCCACGCGCTCGATGGCAAGGCCGTTTGGCCGCGTCCAGGCAGCCAGCACGCGGCCGACCGGGTCGGGCAGCGCGGCGATTTCCTCGAGTGCCCGGGCGATGGCCTCGACGCGGCCAGAGTCGAGCGTGCCGCGATCGAGGAAAGAGGCGACGACACCGTTCTCCGTCATCGCTGCGACGTCGGCGGCGTTGGCCTTGAGGATTTCTTTCTCGCGGGTGCGGACTTCGGCGGCCATGGCGATAAGCGCCGCCACCTTTTCGGCGGTGGAGGCGCGGGCAAGGCGGCGGGCGGCGGCGCGGGCCTTCCGGCCAATGTCGGCCATCAGCTCGTGAATGGAAACGTCGGTCGATGCGCTCATGGTCAGTCTCCGAGATCGCCCTTCAGCACGAGGTCGTCGCGATGGATCATTTCGGTGCGGCCGGGTGCGCCGAGGATGGTCTCGATCACCGCCGAATTCTGGCCGCGGATGCGACGGGCGTCGACAGCGTCATAGGCGACCAGGCCTCGGGCCAGCTCGACGCCGGCCTCGTCGGCCACGATCACCGTGTCGCCACGGTGGAAATCGCCGTCAACGCGGGTGACGCCGGGGGGCAGCAGGCTGCGGCCCTGCTTCAGCGCCCGGACGGCACCGTCATCGATGGTGAGAACACCGGGGGCATCGATATGGCCGACGATCCAAGCCTTGCGGGCGGTGACTGGGCTGGCCTCGGCGCGGAACAGTGAATGCGGCCCACCGGCGTCGATGCGGCTGAGCGGCGCGGCAACCTTGCCGGAGGCAATGATCATCGCCGTGCCGGCGACCGTGGCGATCTTGCCGGCGTCGATCTTGGTCTTCATGCCACCGCGCGACAATTCGGAGGCGGCGCCGCCGGCCATGGCTTCGATCTCCGGCGTGATGCGGTCGATGATCGGGATCAGCGTGGCCTTCGGGTCCATCTGTGGCGGGGCGGTGTAAAGGCCGTCGATGTCGGAGAGCAACACCAGGAGATCGGCACTCATCATCGCAGCGACACGGGCGGCGAGGCGATCGTTGTCGCCGTAGCGGATCTCGGTGGTGGCCACCGTGTCATTCTCATTGATCACCGGCACGGCGCCGAGCTTCAACAGCTTGCCGATGGTGGCGCGGCCGTTGAGGTAGCGGCGGCGCTCCTCGGTGTCGCCGAGGGTCAAGAGGATCTGGCCGGCGGTAATGCCGTGGTCGCCAAGCACCTCGGCCCAGGCTTTCGCCAGCGCGATCTGGCCGACGGCGGCGGCGGCCTGGCTATCCTCGAGCTTCAGCTTGCCCTTCGGCAGCTTCAATACGCCGCGACCCATGGCGATGGCGCCGGAAGAGACGAGCAGCACACCGGCACCGCCGGCCCTCAGGCGGGCGACATCGGCGGCGACGCTCTCCATCCAGGCGCGCTTCAGCGTACCGGAGCGGCCCTCAACGAGCAGCGCCGAGCCGATCTTGATCACCACGCGGCGATAGCCGGACAGAGGGCCGGTGAAGGCCTCAATAGTCGTCATCATCGTCTCTGTCGTCATCATCGCTGCGGGGAAGGGGCTGCCAGATGCGGGTGGTGGTGGCCGCCCTCGATTCATCGCTCTCCGCGCGGGCCGTCTCGATCGCCGTCGCCATGGCTCGCAGTACCGCCTCGACGCCGGTACCGGTGATCGCGGACAGCAGAATAGGCGTCGCCTTGGCGGCACGCTTCAGCTTCTTGACCTTGGCGGCCAGTTCGTCCTCGGGCACCAGTTCGCACTTGGAGAGAGCGATGATCTCCGGCTTGTCACCGAGCGCCGCGTCATAGGCCTCGAGCTCGGCCCGCACCGTGCGCCAGGCGCCAACGATGTCGTCCTGGCTGGAGTCGACGAGATGCAGCAGCACGCCGCAGCGTTCGACGTGGCCGAGGAAACGGTCACCGAGCCCGACACCCTCGTGGGCGCCTTCGATCAGGCCGGGGATGTCGGCCAGCACGAATTCTCGGGCGTCGATGCGGACGACGCCGAGGCCGGGATGCAGCGTGGTGAACGGATAGTCGGCGATCTTTGGCTTAGCGGCGGTGGTGCGCGCCAGAAAGGTCGACTTGCCGGCGTTGGGCAGACCGACGAGGCCAGCGTCGGCGATCAGCTTCAGGCGCAGCCACAGCCACTTTTCCTCGCCGGTTAGCCCTGGGTTGGCGCGGCGCGGCGCCTGATTGGTCGAAGTCTTGAAATAGGCGTTGCCGAAGCCGCCGTTGCCGCCCTTGGCGATCAAAACACGCTGGCCGACCTCAACCATATCGGCGAGCAGCGTCTCGCCGTCCTCCTCAATGATCTGGGTGCCAACGGGTACTTTCAGCACGATGTCGCCACCCTTGGCGCCATGGCGATCGCGACCCATGCCGTGGCCGCCGGTCTTCGCCTTGAAATGCTGCTGATAGCGGTAGTCGATCAGCGTGTTGAGGCCGCCGACGCATTCTGCCCAGACGTCGCCGCCGCGGCCGCCGTCGCCGCCGTCAGGCCCGCCGAACTCGATGAACTTCTCGCGCCGGAACGACACGGCACCAGCGCCGCCATCGCCGGATCGGACGTAAACCTTGGCTTGATCGAGGAATTTCATCGGGGCTTTCCTGGGATGGCGGCCGGGGCCGCGCCTTGCACAGCCAACTGCCCGGGGATTTCGGACAACGGCCGCGCCGCCCGCCGTTCTGGAACGGGGGCCACAGCTTGCCCTTTAGAGCATTGTGCGGCGAAAATGAACGGATTTTTGGGATTGCGAGGCGCGGAGGATCACGGTCGCCACGGTCGGGCGGCGTGACGCGCCCGCGTCAGGCGCGTGTCGACGTGGTCGAGCAGCCGGTTCTCTATCAGCGACGGGCGGCAGCTCATGCCAACCACTTCAAAGCCCTGGCGGGTCTGGATGGCCAGCGAGGCGACGTTCCCCTTGAAAGCGCCGGCGGTGATGGCGTCGATATCGAGGTTGGCATAAGCCCAGGTGAGCGTAGCGTCGACCGCCTCGCTCATCAGCCCATGGCCCCAGAAGGGCCGGCCGAGCCAGAAGCCAACTTCCGGCCGCGTGTCGAGACTGTGCAGCGCAACGATGCCGCGTACAATCGCGCGATCGTCACCGCGCATCACGAGCCCGAGGGTCGCCGCCGTGCCGAGATCGCAGGTGGTGCAGCACTGACCGATGAAGTCGGTGGCGTCCTTGGTGGTGAAGGGATGCGGCACACGCACCAGCCAGCGCGCGACCTCGATGTCGCCGAGATAGGCGGCAACGGCTTCCGCATCTGCCGGCTCTAGCGGCCGGAGGACGAGGCGACCGGTCTCGATGCACGGGGAAAGGGCCACATGCGGCCGCCAGGAGCCGAAGGCACCGGAAAGCAGCTTCATTCCGTACTCACCTCTCCAGTGGTTCGGTTCCAATATTTGCCTCCGCCCGATACAGGCCATCAAGCAAATGTTGGAACCGCAAATCCACTAGCAACGCGTTGTTTTCAGCGGAGCTCTCCAATTCGGCGATCTGATCGCGAGTCCGAGGTCCGCGCTTCAAATGTCAAATTCGCTCCACCGGGGCCCGAAGCTCGGCACGTTGCTCGCCCCATTCGGCCCGTTCGACCTCATGGCTGTGAACACGTAGAGGCTCCCAAGCCCTGATACTCTCCCAGGTGCTGCGATCAATGCGGAACCGGTCGATCGCCACCGCGGCACCGCTGCCCACCACCGAGGCCAGCTCTTGCGCCACCATCTGGAAACCGCACTTCTCGATCACCCGTCGCCCGGTCGGGTTGGTCACCCGGCAGGCAAACAGCAATCTGTCATGCCTTTGGTGAAGAAAGGCATAATCGATCGCGGCATGGCAGGCTTCGGTCGCATAGCCCAGTCCCCAGTGGCGCTCGCCGAGCCAGCAGCCGAGCCAACCGGGCCCGGTCCGCCCGCGCATGTCGAGCGTGAGAATGCCGATCGGCATCGGTGCCGCGTCGAAGCCCTTGCGGCAGACGAGATGACGCTGGCCGCGCGGGTCGATCGACTCCGCGAGCCAGGCGCGCGCATGTTCGACGCGATAAGGATGGGGCATGCCAATGAGGTTGCGGGCAACGGCGGCCGAATTGGCGAGCCGGGCGATCGTCTCGGCGTCGTCGTCGACCGGCGGCCTCAGGATCAGTCGCTGCGTCTCGATGGCTGGCCTCACCGCTGCCATCAGGGGCCAGCCGCAGGGACTGTCAGGATCCTCGGTCTCGCTTAGCTCGGACATGGGGCTCTCCTCGCGCTCCAAATGAAATCGGGGGAAGTGGTGTCCCACTTCCCCCGTTGCATCGCGCGCTCGGTGCGCGGTCCGTCGGGGTCCGTGGGACGCCGGCGGGCCGCTTGAGCTCCATCCGGCTACTCTGCTGCTGCCATCGTCGTCGGGACGACCGAGACGTAGACTCGGCCATTGCTCTTGGTGGCGAAGGATACGTTGCCGCCCGTGAGGGCGAAGATCGTATGATCGACGCCGATGCCGACGTTGGCGCCCGGGTGCCACTGGGTGCCGCGCTGGCGGATAATGATGTTGCCCGGAATGACGGCTTCGCCGCCGAACTTCTTCACGCCGAGGCGTCGACCGGCCGTATCGCGACCGTTGCGGGACGAGCCGCCTGCCTTCTTGTGAGCCATTTCAGTCTCCTGTCTGTCTTATCGTCCATGGGCGGAGCTGTTTGGCGCTCAACACCTTGATGGACGGCTATTGGGTCAGGTTCCGGCAGCAGCGTGCCGGAACGGAAATTTCGTCAGGCGGCGTTGATCGCGGTGATCTTCACCGTGGTCAGAAGCTGCCGGTGACCGCGCTTGCGCTTGGAGTTCTGACGGCGGCGCTTCTTGAAGGAGATCACCTTGGGGCCGCGGGTCTGCTCGACCACTTCGGCGACGACCGTAGCGCCGACGATGGTGGGAGCGCCAACGGTAACGCCAGCGTCGGAACCGACGGCAAGCACTTCCTCGAAGGTGACGGCGGCGCCGTCCTCAAGCTCGATCTTCTCGATGTCGAACACGTCGTCGACGGCAACCTTGTACTGCTTGCCGCCGGTCTTGATTACTGCGAACATGGTCATGCCAGTCCTTCTTCAGATGGTTTTTGGCCGCGTCACGCCTTGCGGGCTCGCGACTGTTTGGCAAAACAAAAAAACCCGGACAACTGACCAGGCTCCCATTCAGCCGCGCTCTCCGTACACGGAAAGCCCTCTCTGGTCAACGGCGAGGGCGGCGTTTCCAGTTGCGCTGGCGACGAGTCGTCCAATCGATTCGCCAGACGCGGAAAAAACCGCGCCCAAAGGGTTTTGCCCCCCTTGCCAGCGGCTTTGCCCGCGGTTATGGTCCGCGCCGCTTTCGACCGGGATTTTATCCCAAAAAGCACCGCGGAGAGGTGGCAGAGTGGTCGATTGCACCGCACTCGAAATGCGGCATACTCGCAAGGGTATCGGGGGTTCAAATCCCTCCCTCTCCGCTCTCCGCCATTTTCCCTAAGCGCCCCTGGGTGAATCTCGGCTGATCCTGCAGCTCAGCGAAGCGCCGGCCGGCGTTCCGATGCCGATCGCCGAAAAAACAATGTTCGCATCGTCGGCTTGGCACGCTTGCTGCTTTGTCGTGGGCATGACAATCCGTCTTTCCTCCCGACCGAGTTGATCCATGGAGTCCGTCAACGGCGCCTTCGACGTCCGCTTGATGCGGACCCTGCTTTTGCTGGTCACCGAATGCAGTGTGTCACGCACGGCTGAAATTCTCGGCCAGACGCAACCAACCGTCAGCCTGGCGCTGAAGCGTCTGCGCGAACTGATCGGCGACCCGATCCTGGTTCGTTCCGGTGGCGTGCTGGTGCCGACCGAGCGAGGCCTCGAGCTCCGGGCCACTTTGCAGCGGTTGCTCACCGAGATCGACTCCCTGTTGTCGCCACCGCCCAGTTTCGACCCCGACCGGACCGAACGCCGGTTCCGCGTTGCCGCCGCCAACTGTCTCGACTCGGCCTTTCTGCCTCGCATTTTCGCTCGCATGGCCGAGGAGGCGCCGAAAGCCTCGATCGACGTCGCAACGCTGCCGGGCCGTGACGAATTGATGGCCCACCTCGCCGACGGCACGCTCGATCTCGTGGTCGGCAACTGGCCACGACCGCCGGAGCAACTGCGTCTGGCACCGTTGCTTTCGACGCCGATCAAATGCGTCGTCGCCGCCGGTCACCGGCTCGCCGGCACCATTGGCTCGCTCGGCATGGATCAGTATCTGGCGGAGCGCCACCTGTCGCCGTCGGCCGATGTCATGATGCAATACAGCCCGATCGATGGCCGCCTGATGGAACTCGGCCTCAGGCGACGCATCGCCGCTTCGGTGCCGGAATACGCCATTGTGCCGCACATGCTGGCCGGCTCCGATCTGGTGTTCACCACGGGAGCACCGCTTGCCGAGCAGATGGCCGACAGCGGAGCCTTCGCCGTCATCGATGCACCGATGGAATTCGGCCGCATGGAATTCTATCTGCTCTGGCACGACTGCAAGCATCACTCGCCGGCCCACATCTGGTTCCGGCATCTGGTGAAGGCGTCGGTCGCGGGATTGAGGGATTTCGTGGACGCACCACCGTTGCGCGTCGCCGCCGAGTAACGCTCCTCAGCGCGCCGCCCAGAAGCTTCGGTGCGGTGCAGCGGCTTCCTCTTCGAGCAGCGGGCCGATCACCTCGACGGGGCGCTGGCCGCTTTCCAAGACCAACCGGCAGGGCAGGTCGAGCGTCGGGTTCTCCGGATGGTTGCCGGTGATCTGCCTGAGGCCGCTTTCGGACAGCCCATAGACGATGCGTCCGATGCCTGCCCAATAGGCAGCACCGGCGCACATGGCGCAAGGTTCAGCTGAGGAATAGAGGGTGGCGTCGGCGAGTTCCGCCGGCCGGAAGCGCCGCGAGGCACGCGTAGCCAGCACGCGCTCGGCGTGGCCGGTCATATCCCGGTCCGGCAGGTAGGCGTTGCCTTGCTCCATGAGAACCGCTCCGTCGCCGCCGACCAGGATGGCGCCGAACGGATGGCTGCCGGTGTCGGCCGCCGCTGTGGCGACGGCGAAGGCCTGCCGGAGATAGGTGGCGTGGTCGAGGTCGGGCAGCGGCATGGCGATCCGGAGTGGCGTGACGTCGCGGGCCATCTTAGCGGAGTTTTCGCGCGCGCAAAGGCGTTCGGGCTCGGCGCATGCCTATAGTGTCTATAGCGGCCGTCATATGGACGCTGCCCGCGAGGCCAATGCAAACTCCCTCAAAACAAGGGGAACAGGACCGCCTGTCCACAAGCGAAGAGGGGTTTCACATGCAGCGCTTCACTCTCAATCGACGGCAAATGCTCGGAGGACTCGCGGCCGGGGCGGGGCTTTCGCTCCTCGGCCCGATGCGGCAGGCCTTCGCCGCCGTGCCGGAAATCGTTTGGGCGACCTGGGATTCCAATGGTCACCCCGAGTATGTGGCGGCTTTCGAAAAGGCAACGGGCACCAAGGTCAAGCTATCCTTCCTGTCCAGCGAGGACGCGCAGTTCGCGGCGCTGAAGACCGGCTCGGCATCCGACTGGGATATCGTCAACCCGTCGCTCAACCAGGCCAGCCGCTACATCAAGGCCAAGGAGCTGATGCCGCTCGATCTTTCCAAGGTTCCTAACCTTGCAACCATGTACGACGTGTTCAAGACGACCGACAAGGTGAAGGGCGAGGACGGCAAGACCTACGCCATTCCCTATCTCTGGGGTCTCAACCCGATCGTCTACCGATCGGACATCCACACCGAGGAGCCGACCTACTCGACGCTGTTCGATCCCAAGTTCAAGGGCCAGCTCGCCATGCGCGACTATGCCCTCGAATCGATCGCCATCGCCGCGCTTCACCTCGGCATCCCACGCGAACGCGCCTTCCTGCTGACCACCGACGAGCTCGCCGAGGTCAAGAAGGCGCTGATCGCCCAGAAGCCGCTGCTCAGGACCTACTGGCAGACCATCGGCGACCTCACCAATCTGTTCGCCACCGGCGAGGTGACGGCGGCCTTCTCCTGGCGCGTGCCCTATGACGCGTTGAAGGACAAGATGAAGGTGGCGATGGCCAAGCCCAAGGCTGGCATCATGGGCTGGTGCGACTGCTTCGGCATCCCGGCCAGCCTGCCCGAGGAGAAGCTGGAGACCGCCTACAAGTTCGCCGACTACCTGCTCGGTGCCGATTACGCCGCCACCATCGCCGAGATTGGCAACTACGCCACGACGTCGTCGATCATCCGCGACAAGCTGACGCCGGAGAAGCAGGCGGCGATCTTTGTCGACGACCTCTCGGTCATGCAGAACTTCATATGGCCGGTGGCGCCGGAGAATTATTCGGAGTGGCTGAAGGTCTGGAACGAGGTCAAGGCCGCCTGATCCACTGCCCGCACCCTCGGCTGGTAACCGGGCGGTGCGGGATTTGCTTGTCGGACGAGGTCGGGCGGTACGTGGTCCGGCCTCGGGATCGAGGCGTCAATGGTGGTTGAAAGCAGGATGGAAAAGCGGACGGAGCCGGCCTTGTCGCCGCTGCTTCTGGCGATGCGGGGTATCGTCAAGACATTCGGTCGATCAAGGGCAGTGGACGGCATCGATCTCGACGTGCCCGAACGGGCCTTCCTGACGCTGCTCGGCCCGTCGGGCTGCGGCAAGACGACCGTTCTCCGGATGATCGCCGGCTTCGAGAGGCCGGACGCCGGTGAAATTCGCCTCGACAACACGCCACTTGCCGACGTGCCGCCCGAGCGGCGGCCGGTCAACACCGTCTTCCAGTCCTATGCGCTGTTTCCCCATCTCACCGTCCATGACAACGTCGCCTTCTCGCTGAAGCTGAGGGGCGGCGTTTCCGACATCGGCGTGCGCGTCCGGCGGGCGCTCGACGCCGTCCACATGGCCGATTTCGGCGACCGCTATCCGCATCAGCTGTCCGGTGGCCAGCAGCAGCGCGTCGCCGTGGCGCGCTCGATCATCGCCGAACCACGCCTGTTGCTGCTCGACGAGCCGCTATCGGCTCTCGACCGCAAGATGCGCGGCCATCTGCAGATCGAGCTCAAGGCTCTGCAGCGCCGTCTCGGCATTGCCTTCGTCTACGTGACGCACGATCAGGAAGAAGCCTTCGCGCTGTCCGACATCGTCGTGGTGATGAACAAGGGGCGCATCGCCCAGAAGGCCGATCCCGAGACCATCTACAGCCGCCCGGCCGACAGCTTCGTTGCCGACTTCATTGGCAACTCGACCCTGGTCGAGGGGCGAATCCAGGCGCGCCACGGCGATCGGGCAACCATCGAGACAGCGCTCGGCACGATTACCGCGCCAGCCGCTGAAGGTCTTGCCGTCGGCGATGCCGCCATGCTGGTCATCCGGCCCGAGCTGCTGTCGATGCGTGGAGAAGGGTCGGCGACCTTTACCGGCAGCGTTGGCCACAGCGTTTTTCAGGGAGAGCGGAGCATGGTTGGGGCCGAGGTCGGCGGCCTGGCGCTGCGTTTTCCCGCCGAGGCGCCGCTGTCCGTCGGCACGTCGGTCGCCCTCTGGCTCGACGCCGACCGCAGCTTCATCACGAGGATTGCCGCATGACCTTCCGCCAGCGCCATCTCGCGCTGCCGGTGGCGGTGGCGATCATTGCTGGCTGTCTTGCGCCGCTCGCCGTCCTCGTTGCCTTCAGTTTCTACGAGGTGGAAGAGTTCGATCTGGTTCCGGCCTTCTCCTTCAGGGCCTGGGGCGAACTCGCGGTGTCGGCGACCGATTGGTTCCTGATCGGCAAGGCGGTGCTGTCGGGTTTGACGACAACGGTGTTCACTGTCGTTCTCGGCTATCCGGTAGCGCTGGCACTGACGCGTCTTTCGGCGTCGGCGAAAGGGCTCGCGGTCATCGTGCTGCTGACGCCGCTTTATACCGGCGAGATTGTTCGCATCTACGCCTGGCGCATCGTTCTCGGTGGCGAGGGCCTCGTCAACACGGTGCTGCAAGGACTTGGACTGATTGACGAACCCATGAAGGTCCTGCTGTTCTCACCCTTCACCATCGGTCTCGTCCTCACCTACAACAACCTGCCATTCATGGTGCTCGCCATCTGGGTGTCGGCCGAGATGGTCGATCGGCGGTTGATCGAAGCTGCCCGCGATCTCGGCGCCCGGCCGGTCGATGCCTTCTTTCGCGTCATCCTGCCGCTGACCGTGCCGGGCCTCGCCGCCGGCAGTCTCACTGTCTTCGCATTGTCGGCCGGCGAGATGCTGACGCCGAGCCTTTTGGGCGGCACGTCGGGGTCGACTGCCATGGCGCTTGTCGACAACCTGTTCGGCACCGCCTTCGACTGGCCGCTTGCCTCGGCGCTGGCGCTGGCGCTGCTGGCGACGCTGTTCCTCGTCGCCTCGGCCATGGCCGGGTTGATGCTGCGCCTCAAGGGGGCGCGTGCCGTGATCGGGAGGGCATGATGGGGCGACTGGGTCTTTCCGTACTGGTCGTCACGGCCGGGTTTCTCTACCTGCCGCTCGTCGTATTGGCGGTGTTCTCCTTCAACGATTCGGCGCTGATGGCCTTCCCGCTGTCCGGCTTCACGCTGGAGTGGTACCGTGAGTTGGCGGACAACGAAAACTTCCTCCAGGGTTTCATTACCTCCTTCCTGATCGCCCAGCCCGTCGGCCTGCTCGCCATGCTGTTCGGCCTGATGGCGTCGCTCGCCCTGACGGCCCCCGGCTTTCGCTGGCGCGGCCTGTTCGCCGTCCTGTTGCTGATGCCCTTTCTGGTGCCGAAGAGCGTGCTGTCGATCGCTCAGGCAATGATCATGAGCCGCGTCGGCTTTGATCGCGGCGCCACGGCGCTGATCCTTGCCCAGTCGCTGGTGGCGCTGCCGTTCGCCACGGCGCTGATTTCGGCGGTGATGGTGCGCTTCGATCC
>JAGSYU010000080.1 GCA_018262575.1 Pseudomonadota bacterium
ACAAGGCCGCCTACCTCGCCACCGCCCAGCCGACCGCCAACCTCGTCGCCCGCGACTTCGACCGCCTCGCCGACGCCTTCGGCGCCCGCCGCATCTGAGCCCGCCGTCTTGTCGTGCGCCGACGCGTCGGCGTACGACCGCGTCCATCTGCTTCACACCAAAAAGAAAAACCCCGGAGAGCCAAGCTCGCCGGGGTTGTTTGTGTCTGCGCTGTCGCCGACCTTACTTGGTCGCGAACAGGCCACCGAACTTGTTATTGAAGCGCGACAGACGGCCACCACGGTCCATCAGCTGCTGCTGACCGCCGGTCCAGGCCGGATGCACCTTCGGGTCGATGTCGAGGTTGAGCGTCGCATCCTTCGCGCCGTAGCACGAACGGGTGACGAACACGGTGCCATCGGTCATGACGACCTTGATGTCGTGATAGTCGGGATGAATGCCCTGCTTCATCTTCTCGGTCCTTTCTGGCACCGCAAGGTGCTCGGCAACGCCTGCCCTTTCAGGGGGCGTGCCCGGTGTGGGATGTCGGCCGCGCGGCAGCTCATCAGAGGAACGAGCCGCCCCGAGGAAATCCTCGAGCGGCTCGTCTCCGGCCCACCGCATGGCCCGGTCGGGCGCCTCTATAACGCAAAGCCTCGGCGCGAACAAGCGGGGAGGACCGCGGGCCGGTGCTTTTCGGTCCGGTTGCCGCGCTTTCCGTCAGCCGACGTCGACGAGGGTCGGCAGTTGCTCGCGGGCCATGGCTTTCATGGCCTCCTGCACCTTCTCGAAGGCGCGCACCTCGATCTGGCGGACACGCTCGCGGCTGACGCCGAACTCGGTGGACAGATCCTCGAGCGTCATCGGGTCCTCGGCCAGCCGGCGTGCCTCGAAGATGCGGCGCTCGCGCTCGTTGAGCACGCCCAGCGCCCGCTTCAGCATGGCGCGGCGCTGGTCGAGCTCCTCGGTCTCGGCCATCACCGTTTCCTGGTTGTCGCGGTCGTCGACCAGCCAGTCCTGCCACTCGCCGCTCTCGCTGTCCGAGCGCAGCGGCGAGTTGAGCGAGGCATCGCCCGACAGGCGCCGGTTCATCGACACGACGTCTTCCTTGGTGACGCCGAGCTTGGTGGCAATGGCGTCGACCTGATCGGGCTTGAGGTCGCCGTCGCCGAGCGCCTGAAGCTGGCTCTTGGCCTTGCGAAGGTTGAAGAACAGCCGCTTCTGGTTGGCCGTCGTGCCCATCTTGACCAGCGACCACGAGCGCAGGATGTATTCCTGGATCGCCGCCTTGATCCACCACATGGCGTAGGTGGCGAGACGGAAGCCTTTTTCGGGCTCGAAGCGCTTGACCGCCTGCATCAGGCCGACGTTGCCCTCGGAAATGACCTCGCCGATCGGCAGGCCGTAACCGCGATAGCCCATGGCAATCTTGGCGACGAGGCGCAGATGCGAGGTGACGAGCTTGTGGGCGGCATCGCGATCGCCATAGTCCGCGTAGCGCTTGGCCAGCATGTATTCTTCCTGCGGCTCAAGCATCGGAAAGCGGCGGATCTCGTCGAGATAACGGCTGAGACCACCCTCTCCCGCGGCGATCATCGGCAATGTCGTTCGGGCCATCGAGCACCCCCTTGCGTTCACAGGGCCGCTCCCGGACGGACACGGCATCCCCTTCGGTGCCTGCCCTGCAAGCGCACCGAAAGACAAATATAGGAACAATCCCGGCAATTTCATGAGAAACGTTTGAAAAAGCCTAAAGTTCCCGGAAAGCCGCCACAAGGTCGGCCATGTCCGCCGGCAGCTCGCTGGTAAAACGCAGCAACTCGCCGGTGACAGGATGCTCGAAGGCGATCAGGAAGGCGTGCAGCGCCTGCCGCGAAAAGGCGCGCACCGCCACCGCGGTCGCCTCCGGCAGCCGGTTGGCCTTGGTGAAGAAATGCGCGCCATAGACGGCATCGCCGACCAGCGGATGACCGGCGGACGTGAGATGGACGCGGATCTGGTGCGTCCGCCCCGTCTCGAGGTGGCATTCGACCAGCGAAGCGACGGCGCCACGCCCCGACTCGGCCGGGAAGCGCTCCGCCACCTCGTAATGGGTGATCGCCTCCTTGCCACCGGTCCCCCGGACGATGACCATCTTGATGCGGTCGGACGACGAGCGGCCGAGCGGCGCCTCGATGGTGCCCCGGAACGGCTCGGGACTGCCCCAGACCAGCGCCAGATAGCCGCGCTCCAGCGGGCCGGTGCGGCCGTGGTCGGCGAACTGGGCGGCAAGGCCGGCATGGGCGCGGTCGGTCTTGGCCACCACCATCAGGCCGGTGGTATCCTTGTCGAGCCGGTGGACGATGCCCGGCCGGCGGACGCCGCCTATGCCCGACAGGCTGTCGCCGCAATGGGCGATCAGCGCGTTGACCAGCGTGCCGGTCCAGTTGCCGGCTGCCGGATGCACCACCAGGCCAGCCGGCTTGTCGATGACGATCAGGTCGTCGTCCTCGTAGACGACGTCGAGCGGGATGTCCTCGCCCTTCGGCTCCGCATCCTCGGCCGGCGGCACCACAACGGTCAGCGCGAAGCTGCCGGAGAGTTTCTTCGACGCATCGGTGACGACGACGCCATCGACGGCAACCGCGCCCGCTTCGATCAACGCCTTCAGGCGCGAACGGCTGACGTCGGGGAAGGCCTCGGCGACCAGCTTGTCGAACCGCGTCTTCTCCGCCGCCTCGACGGTGGCCACCCGCGCCTCGCCAATCTCGTCTTCCAGGCTGATATCGTCCTCGTCTGCCATTGCTACCTCTTGGGCACCCGCCCGAAAAGTTGAGAGACTTTTCGGCAAAGCGGATGCATGAAAACAGTCGGCCGGGCAAAAGGCGATCCGGAGGATCGCGGCTTGCTTCGGGCGGCGCGTCGACAAACCGCGCCGGATTCGCTAAAGCCCGCCTATCGCAGAAATCCGCGCTGAAGGAAAGCATCATGGCAGGTCCGATGGACGACCAACCCGAGGCGCCGCTCGATCCGGCCATCGCCCGGGTGCAGGCGCGCCTCAGAACCATGATGCTGATTGCCGCCGGCACGCTCGGCATCGGCCTCATCGCCGTCTTCGTCGCCATCGCCTTTCGCGTGGCAAGAAGCGGCGAGGATGCCGCCCCGGCGGGTGGCCCGTTCCAGACGCTGGTCGAGGTGGTGACACCCGGCACCATCGTCGGTACCGACGTCACCGCCGACCGTCTGTCGCTGACCATCGACGGCCCCGAGGGCAAGGTGGTCGAAATCCACCACCTGCCATCCGGCAAGCTGATCGGCCGCGCCGTGCTGCTGGCGAAGTGACGGCGGCGGCTTGACGCCGACGACCGGCGCTTCCATCTTCCGACCCGAGGCAACGTCCTCCTCCGCCATTTACGGCGGGCCCAAGTCCGGGACGGCCCGGCCCGACCGAAAGGAGGGCCGCCATGGCCTGGATTTATCTGTTGATCGCCGGATTTCTGGAAGTCGTCTGGGCCTACGGCATGAAGCTGTCGGCCGGCTTCACTGAGGTCGGTGCCAGCCTCGTCACGATTGTCGCCATGCTCATGAGCTTCGGACTGCTCGCCGTTGCCATGAAGACGCTGCCGCTTAGCACCGCCTACACGGTGTGGACCGGCATCGGCGCCGTCGGCAGCTTCGCGGTCGGCATCGCCGTGCTCGGCGAAGCGGTGACGGCAACGCGTCTCCTCGCCGCAGCGCTGATTCTCGCCGGCCTGGTGCTGATGAAACTGTCCAGCCCGGCTTGAGACAACACCGGCGCCGCGTGTTCAGGCGGCGCCGATGTCGTGGATTACTGTCCCCAGGCGGCGAAGGCGTCGGCGAACACCTTGTCGCCGGGGGCGCCCTTCTCGAAGGTGAGAATGGCGCGGCGGCGGTTGCCGTAGCGGATCGGAATGTCGATCCACGGCCGGTCCTTGAGGAGCTGGATGTTGCGGCTGACATCCTGCTCGAGACCGGACAGGGCCAGCCAGAACAGGCTGTCCGACACCTTGGCGACGGCGCCGGTGATGGTGTCGCCGCGCGCTTCCTCGGTCTGCTTGGCGATCATGCCGGGAGCGGCATCGATGGAGCGGCCGGCAAACGACGGCGGCACATCGAAGGAAAACTCGACGATATGGCTGGCCGGCAGCGCCTGATCGTCGTTCTTGTGGATGGCCAGGCGCATCTTGAGACCAAGCTCCGGCACCTCGACATCGCCACGGATCTGCGGCACCGGCTTGTCGCCGGGCAGCGCCGGCTCGTTGACGAAGGACCAGACCACCGAACCGCTGAGCTTGGTGCCGGGCGAGCCGGGCATGGGCTCTTCGTAGAGGATGGCCTTCTGGGCAACGCCGATGGTCTGGCCGGCCGACGTCGCAGCCGGCGGGGTCGTCGGCGCGATCGGGCTCGCCAAGGTGGAACCGGTGTCGGCGGCCGGCGACGCTTCCGTCGGCGTGGTCGGAGCCAGGGCCAGGGCATCACCGGGGGCCGGCGGCAGATCGGGGTCGATGGCAGCAGGCGCGGGAACCGCCTCCGTTTGCACGGCGACGGCATCCGGGGCGACGGGCTCGGCTGGCGCCTCGCCTTCGGCCGGCAGGCGGTCGAGGATCTTCGGCGCCAGGCCATCGCCGCCGGTCGGCGCGGCCGCCGTCTCGGCCTGCGGCTCACCGGCAACCAGCCCCGACAACGTGTCGCGGAAAGCGAAGACGGCGCTGCCGAGCGCAACCAGCACGACGACGGCAAGACCGATCAGCAGCATACGACCACGCCTGCCGGCGCCAGCGCTGTCTTCCGGCCAGGGCAGCGTCGCCGCTTCGCGCTGGGACTGCAGCCGCTCGGGCTCGCGCTTGTCGGACGAGCCACCGGCCACCGCTTCCGAGCGCGGCCCACCCGGGCGGGCGTCACCGAGATCCGGCTCGACCCTGTCCGTGAGGATCGGCTCGTCGACCTCGTCGACTTCGCTCATGGCATGACGGGCGGCGCGCACGGCGGAGGACGACGCCTCGCCGAGGGAATCGGCCTGCTTCAGCGTCCGCGACAGCGCGCTGACACCGACGCCGATGCGCGGTTCGCCGTGCTCGTCGGGCAGGCGAGAGCCCGGCAGGCGCGGCCGTTCGGGCGGCAAACTGGCGGGGGGCCGGGGCGCCTCCATGTCCGGCGGCTCGACGCGAACCGGCGCGGCGCCACGACCCGGCAGCGGGTCGATGTGGCGAAACGGGTTCATCTCTGGCGTAGCGAGCGGCTCGATATGGCGGAACGGATTCATTTCCGGCTGGGCGAGCGAGGCCAAGCCGCCCTTGCGCGCCGGGGTAGAGGTCGGGGGCGGGGAGGCCTCGCGCCTGGGTTCGGGGCGCGGCTCCGGCTCGCTCCGGGCCGCAGCCTCCTTCGGCACGGACGGTTCGCTCTTGGCGACGACCGGCGCATGGGGCTCACCCCCGGCCTCATCGCTGACACCGGCCACCTCGGCCTCGACCCGGCGGATGCAGTCCTCGAGCGCCACGCGCTGGTCGGCAATATCGGTTGGCGACAGCGGCGGGTTGTAGGAACTGAGCTGACGCAGGAGGGCGACGCGGGCTTTCTCGTAGACGGCGCGCCTCGCCTCGCCCGACCCGGACGGCAACGAGGAAATAGCGCGCTTCAACACGGGATAGTAGTCGGCCATGTACCGCATCTCTCGGCTTGGCGCCCCGCCTTGCGGCGGAACGCTGTTTCGACAGGACACCCAGCGGCCAGCCTTGTGACGGCGGCCGGGCTTTTTTGCGGCGGGAAGGCCAGCAAAACGTGGTGAATCACTTAATCCTGAAACGGATCACGCACAAGAATCGTATCAAGCCGATCAGGGCTGGTCGACAGCATGGCCACCGGCGCGCCGATCAGTTCCTCGATGTGGCGCACGTACTTGATCGCCTGCGCCGGCAGCTCGGCCCAGGAACGGGCCCCGGCCGTCGATTCCTTCCAGCCTTCCATGGTCTCGTAGATCGGCTTCACCCGCGCCTGCTCTTCCTGGTTGGCAGGCAGATAGTCGAGCGTGCGGCCATCGATCTCATAGCCGATGCAGATCTTGATCTCATCGAGACCGTCGAGCACGTCGAGCTTGGTCAGCGCGATGCCGGTGATGCCCGAGACGACCACCGTCTGGCGCACCAGCACCGCGTCAAACCAGCCGCAGCGGCGCTTGCGACCGGTGACGGTGCCGAATTCGCGGCCGCGCTCGCCAAGGAAGTCGCCGACCTCGTCGAACAGCTCGGTCGGGAACGGACCCGAGCCGACGCGCGTCGTGTAGGCCTTGGTGATGCCGAGCACGTAACTGAGCGCCCCCGGCCCCATGCCGGAGCCGGCCGCCGCCTGTCCGGCCGTGGTATTGGAGCCGGTGACAAAGGGATAGGTGCCATGGTCGTTGTCAAGCAGCGCGCCCTGCGCGCCCTCGAACAGGATGCGGGCGCCCGACTTGCGCTTCTCGTCGAGCAGCCGCCAGGTGACGTCCATGTAGGGCAGGATGAAATCGGCCACCGCCATCAGCTCGTTGCGGATGGTCTCGGGCGCGATCTCCGGCTGGCCGAGGCCGCGCCGCAGCGGATTGTGGTGGGAGAGCAGCCGCTCGATGCGGTTGGTCAGCGTCTCGGGATGGGCGAGGTCGACGAGGCGGATGGCGCGGCGGCCGACCTTGTCCTCATAGGCGGGGCCGATGCCACGCTTGGTGGTGCCGATGCGGGTCGTCGGCGAAGCGGCGTTCTCGCGCAGCTCGTCGAGCTCCTGGTGAATGGACAGGATGAGCGTGGCATTCTCGGCGATGCGCAGGTTGTCCGGGCTGATCTTGACGCCCTGCTCGCGGATGCGCGTCACTTCGGCGACGAAGGCGCGGGGATCGACGACGACGCCGTTGCCGATCACCGACAGCTTGCCCGGGCGGGCGACGCCGGAGGGCAGCAGCGACAGCTTGTAGGAAACGCCGTCAATGACCAGCGTGTGGCCGGCGTTGTGACCGCCCTGGAAGCGGACGACCACGTCGGCCCGCTCGGACAGCCAGTCGACGATCTTGCCTTTACCCTCGTCTCCCCACTGGGAGCCGACCACAACTACGTTCGCCATTGAAAAGGTCCCGTCGTTCAAGTGTCAGACCTTTCCGCGCCGCGCCGCCGCCGGCAGCACGCACACGGAAAGCCCCGATACCTTGGGGCACCGGGGCTTGACCGACTATAACGACGCCTGCCGGCCAAGGAAAGCCGCGATGTCGGGAATCTGCCTGTTGCCTGCCGACAGGCGTACCGGATCATTCGAATGAGGCGTGCGGAGCGCGGTGGAAGACTTTAGGAAGAACGCAGATGACGACGTGGCGAGAGGTGTTTCGTGACTGATGATGGTTTCTGGTCGCGCCTCTACGGCCGGCCCTACCTGCTCCTGACGCTGTCGCCGCTGTTCTGGGCCGGCAACACCGTGGCGAGCCGCCTTGCCGTCGGCGAGGTGTCGCCGATGGCGCTCACCACTTACCGCTGGTCGGGCGTGTTGCTGCTGCTCGCCGTCTTCGCCTGGAAGCCCGTCTTCGCCGACTGGCCGGTGATGAAGGGCCGCCTGCCCTACATGCTGGCGATGGGGGCGCTCGGCTTCACCTTTTTCAACGCCTTCTTCTACATCGCCGCCCATTTCACCTCGGCGGTCAACATCGGCATCATCCAGGGTGCCCTGCCCGGCCTTGTCTTCGTCTTCGCCTACCTGATCGTCGGCACGCGCGCCGGCTCGGGCCAGTTGGCCGGCATGGCGACGACGCTGCTGGGCGTCGGCGTCATCGCCGTCAAGGGCGACGCGAGCACCCTCGCCTCGCTCGACTTCAACGTCGGCGACCTGATGATGCTCGGCGCCTGCGTCGTCTATGCCCTGTATACGGTGCTGCTGCCGCGCCGGCCGAAGATCAGCGGCCTGTCCTTCTTCGCCGGCCTGTCGGTCGCCGCCTTCCTCACCTCGCTGCCGTTCCTCGCCGCCGAAATCGCCATGGGGCAGTATGTGGCACCGACGCCCTTCGGCTGGTGGGTGATCGCCTATTGCGCCGTCTTTCCCTCGGTCATCTCGCAGATCTTTTTCGTCCGTGGCGTCGAACTGGTCGGCCCCGGCCGGGCCGGCGTGTTCATCAACCTCATCCCGGTCTTCGGCTCGATCCTCGCGGTGCTGGTGCTCGGCGAGAGCTTCCATCCCTATCACGCGCTGGCGCTGGCACTGGTGCTCGGCGGCATCTTCTGGGCGGAATGGAGCAAGCGCGGCGCGATCATCGGCTGAGGGAAGCGAGGGTGTCAGAGACCGGTTGGAAATTCGCTCCGGTGAGTCGGCTGGCACGGCTCTCGAGAACCGGAGCGCAGTGGACCTTGGGGTCGGTGAGCACCGGAAGCGCAGAAAGTCGCGTCAGGCGGCCGCCGGAGTAGAATTTCCAACCGGTCTCTTAACGGCGCAAGGTCAGGGTCGCCGTGATGCTGCTATCGGTATAGTCGCCGCCCGCCTCGCTGGAGCGGACGATCTTGTGCTCGCCGTCGAGGCCAAGCTCCACCGACGGGTTGAGCTTGTAGCCGACGCCGGCCTTCAGCGTCGTCGTCGTCACCTCGCGATCGATGCCGGCATAATCCTCGAGCGTCAGCGCGCCGCCGGCCACCACAAAGGCATTGGGCGCCAAGGCATAGGTGACGGTGACCTCGCCGTTGCGCGTGATCACGCCCGACGCGGCCGCCGCCGACGTCGGCTTGAAGCTGGTCGAGGCGATCGCCGTCAGGCGCAGCAGTTCGCTGGCATCCCAGGCGAGCGACGCCGAACCGATCAGGCCGGAGATGTCGGCGAGACTGTCCTCATTGAGCCGCTCATAGCCGTAGCCGAGAGCGATCTCGCCGGTGATGGCGTCGCGCGCCACGGCAACGCCGGCCTTCGCCTCGCCACCAACGCCGCTGCGGCTGAGGCCGTCGCCGGCCGCCGGCCGATCGAAGCTGCGACCGAAGGCGCCAATCTCGACGAACGGCTGCAGGATGGCGCCACTGTCGAGCGACAGGCGCAGCGATGAGGACAGCGCGGTGTTGTCCAGCGTGGGATCGGTGTCGTTCACCGTCCGGTCGACGCCGAGGCCGGTCCTGAGGCCGACATAGCCGCCGAACCGCTCGTAGCCGAGAGTGCCGGAGAAGGTGTTCTCCTTGCCATCCCCCGCGCTGTCGTCGCGCAGCGTCCAGCCGGCGGATGCCGTGAGGCGATCGGCATCTGTGAGGTCGAAGCGGCCGGCAAGGCGCGCGTCGCCCTCCGGCAACGCCTCGTCGATGCCGGACAGCGACCGGCGATAGGCGCCGCCAAGGCGCATTTCCAGGCTGTTGCTCTCCCAGTCGGAGCGGGCCGTCACCTCGCCGGTCGAGCGGACGAAGGTTTCGTTGCCTTCCGTCGAGTGATGGCGAAGGCCAAGGCCGGACGAGGTGGCCGCGTTGACCACGAAGCCGCCAAGGCGAAGACCGATCGGCTCGTATTCAGCGCGGGCATCGGCCTCGCGGGTGACCGCAGGCAGGCTCGGCACCACCGACGGCAGCTTCGCCGACTGGCTCGGCGGCATCGGCCGGACAACCGTTCTGAGGTCGGCCGATGTGAGGCTGGGTCGCAACGTCACAGCGGCGGCTTCGGCGTCCCCCGGCTCGAGTTTCGGCGCGTCCGTCTTTCCCGCCTCATCGATCAGCGGATCGACAGCCGCAACGGCGGGCGTGGCGATCGTAGCTCGCAGCGCCGGCACGGCGGTCGCATCCTCGGCGTCCTGCGCAAATGACGGCGCGGCGACGAAGGCAGAGGCCATCGTCAGAGCCAGAGCGGTCTGCCGCCGATGCACGCCTTGCCTCCATCGCCGCGCTCACCGCCCCGAGCGGTGTTCAGTGTTGACGAAGAGTAAAGGGAGGTGGTTAACGAGCCGTTAGAGAACTAGCCCAAAAAGCGGCAGGCTTTTGCGGACATGAGAGGCCGCACCGCCAGGAATCCGGCAATGGCGAGGCGTCGCGGCCCAGCTTCAGCCGGAGGTCCCGGGCGCTGGAGGCCCGGCCATAGAAGCGCCGGCCGATCAGCACCGCCGCCGCCGACAACAGGACGAACAGCACCGACTCGACCTGCCAGCTCAGGGTGACGGCGAGCGCCAGAAGGCCGACGACGAGCGCCGCCGCGCCGAACCAGATGAAGAAGGTGCCGGGCACCACCACTTCGATGCCGGCGAGCAGCAGCGCCAGGAGCAGCCACGACCACGGTCCGAGATAACCGATCAGCCCTTCGAGAAGGCCCATGATGTTTCCTTCCCTTAGCCGCCGATCGGCGGCACGGCGCTGCGTCGGCGCGGCGATGCGTCGCCGGAGCCCCGCGAGCCATCGTCACTGAAGGCGGCCCTGGCCAGCTCGGCGATACCGCCCAGCGAGCCAAGCAGCGCCGTCGCCTCCATCGGCAGCATCAGGATCTTCTGGTTGGGCGAATGGGCGAACTGGCTGAGCGCCTGCGTGTATTTGTCGGCGATGAAGTAGTTGAGCGCCTGCACATCGCCGTTGGACACCGCCTCGGACACCAGCGCCGTCGCCTTGGCCTCGGCCTCGGCGAGACGTTCGCGTGCCTCGGCGTCGCGGAAGGCGGCCTCGCGCCGGCCCTCGGCCTGCAGCACCTGCGCCTGCTTCTCGCCCTCGGCCTTCAGGATGGCCGACTGGCGCGAGCCCTCAGCCTCGAGAATCTGAGCGCGCTTCTCGCGTTCCGCCTTCATCTGCCGGGCCATGGAGGCGACGAGGTCGGCGGGCGGGTTGATGTCCTTGATCTCGACACGGGTGATCTTGACACCCCATGCCTCGGTCGCCGCGTCGACGACGTGCAACAGGCGGACATTGATCTCGTCGCGGTTGGACAAGAGATTGTCGAGGTCCATCGAGCCCATCACCGTCCGGATGTTGGTCATGGTGATGTTGAGAATGGCGCTCTGCAGATTGGATATTTCATACGCCGCCCGCGCCGCATCCAGCACCTGGTAGAAGGCGACGCCATCGACCTTGCAGGTGGCGTTGTCGCGCGTGATGATCTCCTGGCTCGGTACGTCGAGCACCTGCTCCATGCGGTTGAGCTTGGCACCGACGCGGTCGAAGAAGGGGACGATCAGGTTGAGCCCTGGCTGAAGCGTGCGCGTGTAGCGACCGAAGCGTTCCACGGTCCAGTTGTAGCCCTGTGGCACCTGCTTGATGCCGGCGAACAGGACGATGATGGCAAACAGGACCAACGCGATGATCGCGATATCGCCGCCGCTCAGAAAAACGTTCATGCGAGCCTCCCCGGAAATGCCGGCAAACTCTAGGCATTTCCGGGGAAGATATCAAATGGCATCACATAGACATGCGGACCAGCAGACGGACCACTGGAAGCCGCATCGCGGCCTCCGGTGCCAAGTATCACCACGCCCGTCGACGATTGAGGCGGAAAACAAGGCCATCGCCCGTTGGCGATTGCCGTCAAGCGGCAACCGTTGCCGGCTGGGCCTGAACGAGGCGGCCAGTCGGCCGGAGAACGCCCTCGGCGCCGCCGAGCGCCCCGGCGGCAAGTTCGAGACCGAGGAACCGGGCGCGCTCGAAGGGACCGGGCATGGCGAGCCTTTCCATGCGACGCGTCGAAAAACCAAAGCGCCGATAATAGGGCTCGTCGCCGACCAATGCGATGGCGCCGTGGCCAAGCGCCCGCGCCCGCTCGATGGCCAGCCGCATCAGCGCGGCGCCGACGCCGACGCCGCGGCAGTCGCCCTCAACGGCGAGCGGGCCGAGCAGCAGCAGCGGCATCCGGCCGGCCGCCGCGTCCCACAGACGCACGCTGCCGACGAGACGATCGCCGTCGCGGGCAACCAGAGCCAGCCCCTCGGCGGGAAGACGCCCCGAGCGTATCCTCTCCGAAGACTTGCGGAAGCGGGCCGGACCGAAGGCGCGGTCGAGCAGCATGTCGCGGGCGAAAACATCACCCGCCTGTTCATTCATGTAGGCGATCATGCAGGCAACCCCGTCCCCCGCCGTATCTGGCGGGGCGATGAAGTCACAAAGGGAGCCGGACGGACCCCGTCCGGAGCGGGTTCAAATCACATAAGACTTGAGCGGCGAGAAGCCGTTGAAGGCCACCGCCGAATAGGTCGTCGTGTAGGCGCCGGTGCCCTCGATCAGCACTTCATCGCCGATTTCCAGGCTGATGGGCAGCTCGTAGGGCGTCTTCTCATAGAGCACGTCGGCGCTGTCGCAGGTCGGTCCGGCCAGCACGCAGGGCGCCGTGGCGGAGCCGTCGTGGCGGGTGCGGATCGGATAGCGGATCGCCTCTTCCATCGTCTCGGCGAGACCGCCGAACTTGCCGATGTCGAGGTAAACCCAGCGCTGCTCGTCGTCGCGATGCTTCCTGGAAATCAGCACCACTTCCGCCTTGATCATGCCGGCGCCGCCGACCATGCCGCGGCCGGGCTCGATGATCGTCTCGGGCACGTGGTTGCCGAAATGGCGGCGCACCGCCTCATCGATCGAACGGCCATAGGCTTCCGTCGCCGGCACGTCCTTGAGGTAGCGGGTCGGGAAACCACCGCCGAGATTGACCATCTTGAGCTGGATGCCGCGCTCAGCCAGTTCGCCGAAGATGGCGGCAGCCGAAGAGAGCGCGCCATCCCAGGCATCGACGTTGCCCTGCTGCGAGCCGACGTGGAAGGAAATGCCATGGGCGGTGAGGCCGGAGCGATGGGCGTGCTCCAGCACCTCGGCGGCCATCGACGGCTCGCAACCGAACTTGCGGCTGAGCGGCCACTCGGCGCCGGCACCGTCGCACAGGATGCGGCAGAATACCTTGGCGCCCGCGCTGCCGGTTGCTTCGGCCTGACGCGCGACCTTGTCCACCTCGGCCTCGCAGTCGACGGCGAACAGGTTGACACCCAGCTCGAGGGCGCGGGCGATGTCGCGCTCCTTCTTGATGGTGTTGCCAAAGGAGATGCGGTCGGCCGTTGCGCCGGTGGCCAGCACCATCTCGATCTCCGGGATCGAGGCGCAATCGAACGACGAGCCGAGATCGGCGAGCAACTGCAGCACTTCCGGCGACGGGTTGGCCTTCACCGCATAGTAGATGCGGGTGTCGGGCAACGCATGGCGGAAGGCGTTGAAATTGTCGCGGACGACATCGAGATCGACGACGAGGCAGGGGCCTTCAGGTCGTCGGTCGGCAAGGAAGTCAAGAATGCGAGCGGTCATGGCTCTGTGAACTCCGTCGTCCAAGCTCTGCGTTCTGAGGATGAGCAGCCTCTCTCCGCGACCGGTGTGGACCCGATGCGCGCGAGCGAATGCTCCCCTCGCCTTCCGTTGCCGAAAGGCGGTGGATGTCAGTTCGACCGTAGATCCCGAACGCCTGACGAAGATGCGCCGTGCGGTCTTGACCGTGAGTCGTGCAGCCTTTGATTGGACGGATCACTCCAGTCCGCACGTCCGGCAAGGAAGTAAGTGCCTCTTCAGTAACGCCAGCGTTTGGATCGCCGACAGAGACCAAAAAAGCCCTCTACGTCGTTGCTTTAAGTCGCGTCCGCCGCTTGAGAAGCAGCTTAGACCCGGTTTAACTCCGGTCACCGGTTGCCCTCGGACGCATGTACTCTGCGTCGCCCCCTTCTGCAAGACCTCCGGACTCGAAAATCCATTCGTGACGACAATTTCATACGATGTGCCCCCGCTGCGACACCCTCGCGGGAAGGGCGACGCCCTCCCCCCGACGCCACCGCCGGCAAAGTGCAAACGGCGCTGCCCAAGCGGCAGTAGTTCAGCCGGAAGAATTCGATTGTCCACCCAGAGGAAACTATTCTTGAATCGGCAGAAAAACGCATGGTTCCGCGGCGGCGAGCCGATTTTCATATTGACGGAACTGATTGGATTCAGGTCATTAGGGTTAACGGGGCGCAACTACCAACTGGCCAATTTCTGGGCTGTTGCATGGTCGGCCCTAAAGCGCTTTCGTTATCTCGCCGACGTCCCGGAGGCCACGGGACCGTTCACGCGACATCGGCGGAAGACTGGAAACGTCCTCAAACTGGCGGCGGACAATGGACACATTCACTCGCATGCGTACTTTCGTGGAGGTCGTCGAAGCGGGCGGCTTCTCCGCGGCGGCGCGAAAACTAGGCCGGTCGAAGGCCTTGATCTCGAAATACGTAAAAGAGCTTGAGGACGAGTTGGGCGCCCGCCTCATGAACCGCACGACGCGACGCCTGGCGCTCACCGAGCTGGGCCAGGCCTACTTCCGTGACGCTGGCGAAATCCTGCAGCGGGTTGATGACCTTCAGGACATGGTGCGCGAACGCCACGGCGAGCCGACCGGTCTGTTGCGTGTTGCCGCCCCGCGCACGTTTGGCGATTCGGTCCTCGGCAAGGCGATCATGGATTTCGTGGCGGCCAATCCCGCCATCCGCCTCGACCTCAGGCTCGACGATCGGTTCGTCGACCTGATCGACGAAGGGTTCGACTGCGCCATTCGCGTCAGCGAGCTCTCCGATTCAAGCCTGATCGCCCGCAAGCTCGCCGACTACCGCTTTGCGACGGTGGCCCGCCCCGACATCATCGCCCTTCACGGTCTGCCAGAGACGCCCGATGACCTGACGCGGCTTCCCTGCATCATCGATTCCAATCTCCGCAACCGCTTCAACTGGCGCTTCCTCGTCGACGGCGCCCGGCAGACCGTGCCGGTGTCCGGCCGCGTCGAGGTGAACTCGCCATCGGCGGTGCGCCTCGCCGTGCTGGCCGGCCTCGGCTTCGGTTCGGTGCCCTACAAGATGGTGGAGGACGACATCGCCGCCGGCCGGCTGACGATCGTGCTGCCGGACTTCGAGCTGGGGTCGGCCAATATCTACGTCGTCTACCCGCACCGCCGGCACCTCTCGGCCAAGATCCGCGCCTTCGTCGACTTCATGGCCGACTGGTTCCAGAAGAACGGCGACGAATGCTCCGGCGAAGCGAGCCCTGTGGCGGAGGTGCAGCAATCGCCTTGACATCGTCCCGCCTTGTTTGGCAGCGATGTGTCGCCGAAGGTGTCGACTGCCTTCGGCCCGCCACCAGCTCTCGCCGCGGGATGCCCTTCGTGACCAGGAAGAAGACCCTCGTTGCCGCCCTCATCGTCGGCGCTCTTGTCGCGCCGGCACCCGTCGCTGCCCACCCCCATGTCTGGGTCGACGCCAAGGCCGAGGTGGTATTCGACGGCAAGGCCGAGATCGTCGCCATCCGCAACATATGGCGCTTCGACGCCGCCTATTCGGCCTTTGCCAGCCAGGGTCTCGACACGAACGGCGACGGCAAGCTCAGCGTCGACGAGTTGAAGCCGCTCGCCGACGTCAACGTCGACTCCTTGAAGGACTTCGCCTACTTCACCTTCATCACGGCCGGTGGCGAGGACATCGATTTCGACAAGCCGACCGAGTACTGGCTGCAGGACGACGGCGGTCGCCTCATCCTGTTTTTCACCTTGCCGACCAAGGGGCAGGTGAAGGTAAGCGATCCGGTCCGTCTCGAGATCTACGACCCCACCTTCTTCGTCGCCTTCCGGATGATCGACGACAAGGACGGCCCGATCGTCCTCGACAGCGCCCCTGCCGCCTGCGCCGCCAAGACGTTCCGGCCGCCCGACCTGGACCCGGCCAGTGCCGCGGCGCTGGCTGCGGTGCCGGCCGACCAGCGCGAGCTGCCGCCTGAACTGCGACTTCTCACCGACGACCAGACCAACGGGGCCGACATCGCATGTCCCTGACCGCCCGTTCGCTCCGTATCGCCGCCGCTGGGCTCGTCGTGCTCCTCGTTGCCGCGCCGGCCCTCGCCTCGACAGGCCCGTTCGGCGTCGGCCTTCCGGAGCCTGCCGCCACCGGCGGCGCTTTCCTTCCCGGCCTGTTCCGAACCATCGCCGTCTGGCAGGCCGGCTTTTACCGCGACCTCACGGCAACGCTTGGCGCCATGAAGGCGGACGGCAGCGCCGGCGTCTGGCTGATGACGCTCTCCTTCCTCTATGGCGTGCTGCACGCCGTCGGCCCCGGCCACGGCAAGGCGGTGATTTCCACCTACGTGCTCGCCAACCGCGAGACGGCCCGCAACGGCGCCGTCCTCGCCCTCGTCTCGGCCCTCGCCCAGGCCGTGACGGCGGTGACCATGGTGGTCGTCGCCGCCGTGCTGCTTGGCGCCACCTCCATCGCCATGACGCGGGCGGCGGCGGTGCTCGAGACCGGCTCCTTCGCCCTGATCGTCGTGCTCGGCCTGTGGCTGGTCTGGCGCAAGATCGTCCGCCCGCTCGGCAATCGGTTCGCCGAGCGCTACGCCCCGGTCGCCGTGACGGTCGGCGGCGCCCCCGCCGTGATGGCATCGAGCTTTGCCGGCGCCGTCCTTCACGACGACTGCGGCCACGACCACACCCGTCTCGGGCTGAAGCTCCCCCGCCCGACTCACGTCCATGACGACGGCTGCGGCCATCTGCACGCGCCATCGCCGGAGATCGCCGCCGGCCGTCTCGACTGGAAGAAGGCGTGGTCGGCGGTGGCCGCCGTCGGCCTCCGCCCCTGCACCGGCGCGCTGATCGTGCTGGTGTTCGCCCTGAGCCAGGGCCTGTTCATCGTCGGCATCGCCGCGGCCTTTGCCATGGCGCTCGGCACCGGCCTCACCGTCGCTGTCCTGACGCTCGCAGCCGTTGCGACGCGCGGCCTGGCCGTCCGCCTCGCCGGAGCCGGTAGCGGCGACCTCGCCTACAGCCTTCACGCGATCATCGAAGCCGGCGCCGCCCTGGCGGTCCTGCTGTTCGGCCTGCTGATGCTCGGCGCGTCGCTCTGGGGCTGAGATCAGGCGCGACGCCGGAGACCGTTCGGAAACGGGTAGAACTTACGAATGGTCTCTCAGCGTTTTGCGGCTTCGGTAGCGATCGCCGCCCCAAACGCCTCGAGGATGGCCTTTGAGGGACCATCGGTCGCCGCCCAGTATTCGGGATGCCACTGAACGCCGAGCGTAAAGCCGGCCGCGTCCTTCACCGACACCGCCTCAATGGTGCCGTCCGGCGCCGTCGCCTCGACGGCGAGCCGATCGGACAGACGCGCCACCGCCTGGCGGTGCAGCGAGTTGACCTCGATCTCGCGTCCGACGACACGGCCGAGGCAGCCACCGGCGGCGATCGTCACGCCATGACGAATGGCAAACTTGCCGTCCATGTCGGCAACATCGGGATAGCGATGATCCATGCGGCCCGGCAGATCCTGCACATCCGAAGCCAGCGAGCCGCCCAGCGCCACGTTGAGCTCCTGAAGGCCGCGGCAGATGCAGAGCAGCGGAATGCCACGCTCGATCGTCCGCCGGATCAGCGGCAGGCTGGTGGCGTCGCGCGCCTCGTCATAGGGGCCCATCGCCTCGGTGGCGGTGACGCCGTAATGGGACGGGTGAACGTTGGTCTTCGACCCCGTTGCGACGACGCCGTCGACCCGGTCGAGAACGGCATCGAGGTCGAGCCGATTGCCGAAAGCCGAGAGGATTACCGGCAGGCCGCCGGAAACGCCGAGCACCGCCTCGAGATAGGTGGTGGGGGCGCAATGCCAGGTGTAGCCGTCAAAATCGCGGACGTCGGAAGTGAAGAGAACGACGGGAGTGGTCATGAACGGATCCGAAGCGTTGAAGACCATTCTTGTTAGCCGATCGGCCGGGCGAGCGGGAGACCATTCTTTGGGCGCTGCCGGAGCCGCTCCCCTCCGTGACGATTTTACGCAACTTTCGGAAAAGTTTGCAGAATTGGAGCATCACCTAATTGCGCGATGCCGAATTTTCCGTTTCTAATGCCGCCGCGCCACCAGAAACTCCCATGGGAGCATGACGGTGCATTCACGTTTCAACGAAGCCGCCGCGCGAAGCGGGGCCTGAGAATACGGGGCAAGGAAGGGGAGGATCGCATGGATCGTCGTCAGTTCATCAAGAAGGCAGGGCTGGTCTCCACCGGTGCCGCGGCCAGCGTCGGTACGCTCGCCATGCCGGCCATCGCGCAGTCGCTGCCGGAGATCAAGTGGCGCCTTGCGTCGAGCTTCCCGAAGTCGACCGATGCCATCTTCGGCTCTTCCGAACTGTTCGCCAAAACGGTTGCCGAGGCGACCGACGGCAAGTTCCAGATCCAGGTGTTCCCGGCCGGCGAACTGGTTCCGGCGCTGCAGGTGCTCGACGCCGTGCAGAACGACACCGTCGAGATCACCCACACCGCCTCCTACTATTTCATCGGCAAGGACCTGACCTTCGCCATCGCCACCTCGCTGCCCTTCGGCCTCAACACCCGCCAGCAGCAGGCCTGGATCTACCAGGGCGGCGGCCTCGAGCTGATGAACGACTTCCTCTCCAACTACAACGTGGTCATGCTGCTCGGCGGCAACACCGGCACCCAGATGGGCGGCTGGTTCCGCAACGAGATCAACACCGTCGCCGACCTTCAGGGCCTGAAGTTCCGGGTCGGCGGCGTCGGCGGCAAGGTGCTGTCCACGCTCGGCGTGGTGCCGCAGCAGATCCCGGCGCCCGACATCTACCCGGCGCTCGAGAAGGGCACCATCGACGCCACGGAGTGGGTCGGCCCCTATGACGACGAGCGGCTCGGCCTCTATCAGGTGGCGAAATACTACTATTACCCGAGCTTCTGGGAAGGCTCGTCGGCGCTGCAGTACATGATCAACAAGAAGAAGTGGGAGGCGCTGCCGCAGGCCTACAAGGCCGTGCTGAAGGCTGCCGCCGCGCTCGCCAACGACGACATGACCGCCGCCTATGACGCCCGCAACTTCGCCGCCCTGAAGCGCCTGGTGGCGCAGGGCGTCCAGCTCCGGCCGTTCAGCCGCGAGATCCTCGACGCCGCCTACGACGCCGCCTTCAAGCTCTACGAGGACGAAGCGGCGAAGAACCCGGCCTTCAAAAAGATCTACGAGCCGTGGAAGCAGTTCCGCGCCGAGAGCTACCAGTGGTTCCGCGTCGCCGAATACAACTTCGACTCCTACGTCTATTCGCAGCAGGCCGCCGGCAAGTAAGCGGGCAGGCAGGCACTGAAAACGGAAAAGGCCGGTGGATCGCTCCGCCGGCCTTTATCGTTGCTGACCTGGTGTGTCAGGGCTTGGCACCGAAATTCGGAGCGGGAGCGCCGAAATCGGGCGCCGGCGCACCGAAGGATGGAGCAGCCGGCGTGCCGAACGGACTGGTCCCGGCGCTGCCCGGCGCACCGAAGGCCGGCGCGGCCGGCGCTGGCGCCATGATGTCGATCTTGACCTTGTCGAGGTCGACCACCGGATGGTCCGACTTGTAGTGCGTCACCGTCTGCGGGAACAGGATGATCACCCCGACCATCAGGATCTGGATCAGGACGAAGGGGATGGCACCGACATAGATCTGCGACGAGGTGACCGGCGCCGTTCTGAGGCCGGAAATCTTGTCGACGTACGGGTGGTTCGGCGCCACCGAGCGCAGGAAGAACAGCGCGAACCCGAACGGCGGGTGCATGAAGGACGTCTGCATGTTGACGCCGAGCAGCACGCCGAACCAGACGAGGTCGATGCCGAGCTTGTCGGCGACCGGCGCCAGCAGCGGGATGATGATGAAGGCCAGCTCGAAATAGTCGAGGAAGAAGGCGAGGAAGAACACCAGGATGTTGACGACGACCAGGAAGCCGACCTCGCCGCCCGGCAGGCCGGCCAACAGGTTCTCCACCCAGATATGGCCGTTGATGCCGTAGAAGGTCAGCGAGAAGACGCGGGCACCGAGCAGCACGAACATGCAGAAGGCCGACAGCTTGGCCGTCTGTTCCAGCGCCTGCACCACCATGCGAAAGGTCAGGCGGCGATTGATGATGGCGAGCAGCAGCGCGCCGACCGCGCCCATGGCGCCACCCTCGGTCGGCGTGGCAACGCCGATGAAAATGGTGCCGAGCACCAGGAACACCAGCACCAGCGGCGGCACCAGCGACGTCAGCACCTTGGCGACGAGGCGCCAGCCGCGCAGCGTTCGCGCCTCCGGCGGCAGCGCCGGCACCCAATGGGGCCGCACCCACGATATGATGAACACGAACAGCGCATACAGGGCCGTCAGGATCAGGCTCGGATAGAGCGCGCCTTCATACATGTCGCCCACCGACTGGCCGAGCTGGTCGGCCAGCACGATCAGCACCAGGCTCGGCGGGATGATCTGGGCGAGCGTACCCGAGGCGGCGATGACGCCCGAGGCGACGCGCCGGTCGTAGCCGTAGCGGAGCATGATCGGCAGCGAGATGAGCCCCATGGCGATCACCGATGCCGCAACGACGCCGGTGGTGGCGGCCAGGAGCGCGCCGACGAAGATCACCGCATAGGCCAGCCCACCCCGGATCGGGCCGAACAATTGGCCGATGGTGTCGAGCAGGTCTTCCGCCATGCCCGAACGCTCCAGCACCAGCCCCATGAAGGTGAAGAAGGGGATGGCGAGCAGCGTGTCGTTGCTCATCACCGACCAGACGCGGTCGGGGATCGCCTGGAACAGGTTGGGCGACAACAGGCCGAGTTCGATGCCGATCAGGCCGAAACCGAAGCCGCAGGCTGCCAGCGCGAAGGCGACGGGATAGCCGATCAGCAGGAACAGCAGCATCGAGCCGAACATGATCGGCGCGAGGTTGGCAACGAGGAAGGCAGTCATGCGGGCAGTCCTCGTCGGATCAGGTATGGGAGCCGTAAGCCAGCGACGGGTCCGGCCCGTCGCCCGTCAGGAAGGCGATGCGTTTGACGATCTCGCTCAGCCCTTGCAGGCCAAGCAGCGAAAAGCCGACGGGAATCAGCGCCCAGGCCGGCCACAGCGGCAGGCCACCGGCACTCGACGACACCTCGCCGCTCAGCACCTTGGACACGACCTGCGGCCAGCTCAGCCAGATGGCGGCAATCGTGAAGGGCAGCAGAAAGACCAGCGTGCCGAGGATGTCGATCATCACCTGCGTGCGGCGGCTCAGGTGCGAGGCGACGATGTCGATCCTGACGTGTTCGCCCCGCAGCAGCGTATAGCCGGCGCAGAGCAGGAACACCGCCGAGAACAGGTACCACTGCCCTTCGAGCAGCGAATTGGCGGAGTAATTGAAGATCTTGCGGACGAGAGCGTTGCCGGCCGACAGCAGGATGGCGGCCAGTACCAGCCAACGGGCGAAATAGTTGACGCCGACGTTCAGCGCGTCGATCGCCGCGCATATCCTCAGCAAGCCACGCATTGTCTTCCCCCGGCCGGATGGCCACCTCTCCCCGTGAGCGGCGATCGCCAACCATGCCAATACACCGCTTTTCCCGCGGAGGCCGGGTTTCCATAGCTCATTTTCGGCAAGAAGCACAAGCAACCCGCAGGGAATACGCAATACCCATATGGTCTTGGCGGATTTTCGCCGCTGCCTGCCAAATTGGCTCCGCCACGCGCGCGCCCACCACGGGCCTCGCGCACCCCGCCGCTTTCCGCTAGAAACGCTCTAAAGTCACAGCCGGATTGAGCCCAAATGCCGCTGCCCCCCGATCATCCCGACATTCCTCATGGCAAGGTCGGCGTCCTTATCGTCAACCTCGGCACGCCCGACGGCACCGACCGCCGTTCGATGCGCCGCTATCTTGAGGAATTCCTCACCGACCGGCGGGTGATCGAGACGCCGCGCTTCAAGTGGTACCCCATTCTCTACGGCATCATTCTCAACACGCGGCCGCAGAAAAAGGGGCGTGACTACGAAACCATCTGGAACAAGGAGCGCGACGAGAGCCCCTTGCGCACCTACACCCGCTCGCAGGCGGAAAAGCTTTCGACAAGCCTCGGCGACGCCGTCGTCGTCGACTGGGCCATGCGTTACGGCAATCCGTCGATCGCCAGCCGCCTCGACGCGTTGCAGGCGGCGGGTTGCGACCGCATCCTCATCTACCCGCTCTACCCGCAATATGCCGCCGCCACGACGGCCACCGTCAACGACAAGGCCTTCGAGCATTTGCTCGCCAAGCGCTGGCAGCCGGCGCTGCGCACCGTGCCGCCCTATCACGACGACCCCGTCTACATCGACGCCCTGGCCCGCTCCGTCGAGACGCACCTGGCGGCGCTGCCCTTCGAGCCGGAGGTGGTGCTCGCCTCCTTCCACGGCATCCCCCAGAGCTACTTCCGCAAGGGCGACCCCTACTACTGCCACTGCCAGAAGACCGCTCGCCTGCTGCGCCAGCGCCTCGGCTGGGACGACAATCGCCTGCGCATCACCTTCCAGTCGCGCTTCGGCCCGGAGGAATGGCTCCAGCCCTACACCGACAAGACCGTCGAGGCGCTGGCGCGATCGGGCGTCAAGTCGCTCGCCGTCATGACGCCGGGCTTCGTCGCCGACTGCCTTGAGACCATCGAGGAGATCGGCGTCGAGAACGCCGACATCTTCCGGAACAATGGCGGCGTCAATTTTGCCCGCATCCCCTGCCTCAACGACGGTGCCGACGGCATGGCGGTCATCGAGCACGTCGTGCGCCGCGAACTTCAAGGCTGGTTTTGATCGCCGCTTTTGCGGTCTTTCGCGTCTCGCCGAAGTCGACAGCGCCATGTCGCCAGGCCGCTTTTGACTATTGCCGGCTTTTCTCCAGGGAGCCGGAGGTTGAACCTTGGCAATTCTGGCAAGGGCGCGACTGGAAAACTTTCCTCCGGCATGCTCTAATGTCGGACGGGCACGGCATGGAAGGCACAGGCGCCGCCGTTTTGCCCGTTATTCGTATTCCCGTTGACCTGCAAGACGCGGAGATCTTCCGGTACCAGAGGTATCGTGACAGGAGAAGTTTGAATGAATTCATTGCCCGTGCATGGCACGATCACCGGTCCCATCGTCATGATCGGTTTTGGCTCCATTGGACGCGGTACGCTGCCGCTCATCGAACGGCACCTTGAATTCGACCGATCACGCTTCGTCGTCATCGACCCGATCGACTCCAGCAAGGATATCCTCGCCTATCACGGCATCCGGTTCATCCAGGCGAAGATCACCCCCGAAAATTACCGCGACATCCTGACGCCGCTGCTGACCGTTGGCGGCGGGCAGGGCTTTTGCGTCAACCTGTCGGTCGACACCGGCTCGCTCGACATCATGAAGCTGTGCCGCGAGATCGGCGCGCTGTACATCGACACCGTCACCGAGCCCTGGGAAGGCTTCTATTTCGACAAGGAAGTCGAGCCGGCCCACCGCACCAACTACTGGCTGCGCGAGGCGGTGCGGACCGAGAAGCGGCAGAATCCCGGCGGCACCACCGCCGTTTCCTGCTGCGGCGCCAACCCCGGCATGGTCTCCTGGTTCGTCAAGGTGGCGCTGGAAAATCTCGCCCGCGACCTGGGCATCGCCCATGAGGCGCCCAAAGACCGCCAGGACTGGGCGCGGTTGATGCAGGCTGTCGGCGTCAAGGGCATCCACATCGCCGAGCGCGACACCCAGCGCACGCTGATCCCCCATTCGATGGATGTCTTCCGCAACACCTGGTCGGTCGACGGCTTCGTGTCGGAAGGTTTGCAGCCGGCCGAACTCGGCTGGGGCACCGGCGAGACCTGGGAACCGGAAACCGCCCGCCATCATGACGGTGGCTGTCAGGCGGCGATCTATCTCCTCCAGGCCGGCGCCAACACCCGCGTCCGCACCTGGTGCCCGACGCCGGGCTCGCAGTTCGGCTTCCTCGTCACCCACAATGAGGCGATCTCGATCGCCGACTACTACACGGTCGGCGAAGGCACCTATCCCGAATATCGCCCGACCTGCCACTACGCCTATCATCCGGCCAACATCGCCGTGCTCTCGCTGCACGAGATGTTCGGCGGTGGTGGCCAGGTGCAGACGACGACAGAGGTGCTGTCCGAGGATAAGATCATCGACGGCGCCGACGAACTGGGCGTGCTGCTCTACGGCCACGGCAAGAACGCCTACTGGTACGGCTCGCAGCTGACCATCGAGGAGGCGCGCAAGCTGGCGCCTTACCAGAACGCCACCGGCCTGCAGGTCACCTCGGCGGTGCTGGCCGGCATGGTCTGGGCGCTCGAAAATCCTGAGGCCGGCATCGTCGAGACCGACGAGATGGATCACGCCCGCTGCCTCGAAATCCAGATGCCCTATCTTGGACCGGTGAAGGGCTACTACACCGACTGGACGCCGCTGGCCGGCCGCCCCGGTTTCTTCCCCGAGGACATCGACGAAGCCAACCCCTGGAGCTTCCGCAACATTATCGTCCGCTGACCAGCGCATCCCGATCCGGCCGACCAAGCCAGATCGGGGTGTTCAAGCGAGTGCTCTTTGCGGAGACGACCGGCGCTCGGCCGTTGCACCGCATGCTGTATTTTTACGTATACTATAGTATGCTGATTCTGACCGGCCTTTTGCCGGCATGCACAGTTGCGCCCGAAGCCGCGAGGTCTTGGCGCAAAACCGTGTAAAATCAAAAGACTAGAGCAAAGGCGCGACTCTTTATGGTCGGTCTTTGCTCACGGGGGTTATAGTGAGCAATTCCATTTCCTTGCTGTTTTTCCGCACCGCCGCCGTCCTGCTGATCGTCGGCATGCTGTTCGGCATCTACATGTCGGCCAGCGGCAACCACGCTGCGGCTGGCGCCCACGCCCATCTCAACCTGATCGGCTTCGTGGTGATGTCCGTCTACGGCATCTTCTTCGGCCTCAACCCGCAGAGGGGCACCGGCCGCATGCCGAAAATCCTCTGGGGGCTCAACACCATCGCCGCCGTGGTGATGTTCCCCTCGCTGGCTCTGCTGCTCAACGGCCATCCAAGCTTCGAGCCGCTGGTCGCCGCCGCGTCCTTCCTGGCGCTTGCCGGGTCCATCCTGTTCGCGGTGCTGCTGTTCCTGCCGATACGGGCCTGACCTCAAGCCAACGCGTGGGGAGGCTGACGCATCCGCTCGCCGGCACCATCACGACGGTCTCATCCGCATCAGCGGCCTGAGGACGTCGTGACAGGGCGACCATGAGGTATTGCGGTACCTCATGGTATCACCCCTTCCAGAGCAGGGTGTCGCGGTCGCCGGGCACGTCGAGTTCGGCGGGAAAATCGGGGAAGACGAAGCGCTGGCCCGCCTTCTCGAAGGTGACGAGGCCGGCCGGCCGGTCGCGCGCCACGATATGCTCGCGCCGGACCTTGCCGACCGGGCTGTCGAGGGTGAAGCGGACGGCGTTGATCCAGCTCGCCGTCGTGGCGGTGAGCTCGTCCTGCAGCGCGAAGAAGCGGTCGAGCGTCACCCGAAACGGCGCCGAGTGGCGGATCGGCTCCGGCACATAGACCGACAGCGTGCGCACGCGATGATCGTCGAGCGTTTCGATCAGCCGCGCCAGCACGTCGCGGTGATCGTTGACGCCACGCAGCAGCGGAAAATGGTTGTAGAGGCGGATGCGGTGCCGATCGAGCCGGTCGAGCACCTCCGCCACCTCGCCGCAGATCTCGTAGGGGTGGGCGAAATGCAGCACCAGCCGCACGCCCGCCTCGGCAAGAAGATCGAGTTTCCTGTCGTCGCCGAATATCTTCGGCGCGAAGGCCGGCGTGCGCGTGTGCAGGCGAATCGACCGGATAGTCGGCACGGTGCGGATGCCGGCCAGCACCAGACCGAGGTCGCGCAGCGACAGCGTCAGCGGATCGCCACCCGACAGCACCACCTCCGACACCTCCGGCCGCGTGCCGAGATAAGCCGTCAGCTTTTCCACCTCGGCGGCAAGGCCCTTGAGGTCGCCACCGTCGGCGTGGGCATCGGTCAGCACATCCTGCCGGAAGCAATACTGGCAATGCCCGGCGCAGACCGATGTCGGCATGAACAACACGCGGTCGGCATACTTGTGAATGATCGCATGCGAACCGGGCACCGGCATGTTGGAGCGGTCGTCGACCCAGTCCGGCACCTCGCCACCGGCCGGAGCGCCGAAACGCTCACGCGTCGGCCGCACCATGCGGTGCAGCGGCCCCTCGCTGTGGCCGAGCGCCGCCGCTTCCTCGTCGAGCTTTCTCTGGTAGAAGGCCGGCACCTTGATGGGCAAGAGCCGCTCGCGGGCGGCAAGCGCCGCATAGGCGGCGTCGAGGTCGCCCTGCTCGGCCGGCGTGGTGCGGCCTGGGGAATGAGATCGAAGAGCGGTCATCACTGAGTCAGATCGATCAGGCCGGCGGCGCCGTTCTCGCAGCCAAAGGCCAGCTCAAGGCCATTGCCGCTCCAGGCGAGCGCCGACACCGGCGAGCCGCTGGGACGGGCGAGCAGCACTTCCTCGCGGTCGGAGAAGCGGGACAACAGGATCATGCCGTCGTCATAGCCAAGGGCGGCGATCTCCTCCAGCGGATGACAGGCGACGCGGGTCACCAGTTCCTGGCGGCCACCGAGTTCCAACGGCCGCTGGCCCATCGGCCCGTCCTTGTGGAAGAACGGCCACAGCACGGAGACACCGGCACCGGAGGTGGCGAGATGCCGCCCCTTCACCGACCAGGACATCGACTTCACCTTGGCCGGATAGCCGGACATCCGCATGTGCTGGCCGTCGCGCAGGCGCCAGCCGTGCAGCGCCATCTCCTGCATCGAGGTGACGACGTTGGCGCCGTCCGGCGACAGGGTCACCGCGATATGCGAGCCCTTCCATTCGAGCTCCTGCACCGGCGCGGCGGTACCGGGGAACCACAAGCCGACGCCGTTGTAGCCGGAAATGGCCAACCGCACGCCCTTGGGAAAGAAGGCAAGGCCGAGGGCGGCGCGCGGCCGTTCCAGTTCGTGCACCTTGCCGGTACTCTCGATCGCCACCACCGTCCGCCCCGAGGCGAAGGCGACGGTGCCGCCCGGTCCGGCAGCCACCACGTCGATCCATTTGCGGCCGCGTGTCGCGACGAGCGTGGTCGTTCCGTCGGCGGTGGTGCGCATCACCTTGCCGTCGTCGCCGCCGGTGATCACCGATTTGCCGTCGGCGGCCAGCACGGACGCAAGGATGCCACCGGCATGCGGCTTCACCACCCGGCCGGCTGTTCCGAGAGCGACAGCTCCGTCGCCGATGACGAAGGTCGGCACCCCGCCGACATAATGGACGTCGATGACATAACCGGAAAGCGAAAGCGGGGTAACCTCGGGCACGGCGGCGGCTCCGGAGCGTTAGGGACGGTGCGACGGGATTGCGTCATCCAGCCGGCAAATGCAAGAGCGGCTGTGAAGCTGAAGCCGCAACGCGGCTTCCGGCGCCAAGCGGCGCCGCGCGGAGCTTGCCTTTCGAGACACGAAGCGTCTCGAAAGGCGTCAAGCGAGCGGAAGCCCAAGGGCCGGCGGTCCGCCGGCGACTGAGGCCGAATTCAAACAGCGGCGGCCTTGAAGCTGGCTTCCAGTTCGGCACGGTCGAGCTTGCGGCCGATGAAGACCAGACGGCTCTCGCGCGGCTCGCCCGGCTTCCAGTCGCGCTGCAGGTCGCCTTCGACGATCATGTGCACGCCCTGCACCACGTAGCGCTTCGGCTCATCGGGGAAGGCGAGGATGCCCTTGAGACGCAGGATGTTCGGCCCCTGCGCCTGGGTGATCTCGGTGATCCAGCCGAGGATCTTGTCGGGATTGAGTTCGCCACCCTTGAGCGACACCGACGTCACCTCGGTGTCGTGGTGCGTCTCGTGGCCATGATGGTGGTGATCGTGCCCGTGATCATGATGATGGTCGTGATCGCAGTCCGGGCCGCAGACATGATCGTGGTCATGCTCGTCGGCATCGAGGAAGCTCGGGTCGAGCTCCAGCACCCGGTCGAGATCGAAGGCGCCGCGGTCGAGAACGGCGTCGAGCGCCACGCCCGAGCGCGTCGCCTTGTGAATCTTGGCATAGGGGTTGAGCTGGTGGAGCGTCGTCTCCACCTCGCGCAGCTCTTCCGGCGTCACGAGATCGGTCTTGTTGAGGATGATGACGTCGGCAAAGGCCACTTGATCCTCCGCCTCCGGCGCGTCGCCGAGCCGATCGAGGAAGAACTTGGCATCGACCAGCGTCACGACGGCGTCGAGATGGGCGAACTTCCTGACTTCCTCGTCCATGAAGAAGGTCTGGGCGACCGGCACCGGATCGGCGATGCCGGTGGTCTCGACCAGAATGGCGTCGAAGGTGCCGCGCCGCTTGGCAAGGTTCTCGACGACACGGATCAGATCGCCGCGCACGGTGCAGCAGATGCAGCCGTTGTTCATCTCGAACACTTCTTCGTCGGTGTCGACCACGAGGTCGTTGTCGATGCCGATCTCGCCGAACTCGTTGACGATGACCGCGTAGCGCTTGCCGTGATCCTCGGTCAGGATACGGTTGAGCAGCGTCGTCTTGCCGGCACCGAGATAGCCGGTGAGGACGGTGACGGGAATGGACGGGGCGGCGGCGGGAGCGGACATGCGTATCTCCACGGATGAGAGAGGCCGTTGTCCTAGCACGCCCTCCTGACGGACGCACGACAAAGGCGGACGGCGGCTCATGGAAAAATCTTCGGCCCCTAAATAAGTGTCATAGTTTCGTGTGAAAAGGGGATCACTCAAAGGTGTAGAGCGGCGACCGGCCAACCGGAGCCGACGAGGGAGACGGCATGAGTTTCAACCATCGCAAGAGCGTCACCCATCGCCTGGTGCAGGCGGCCCGCGTCCATCGCACCCGCGCCGCCGTCCACTTGGGTCGCATCGGCCTGCATCCGGGCCAGGAGGCGGTGCTGAAGGCTCTTTCCGAGCGCGACGGCCAATCGATGTCGGAGCTGGCCGGCGAACTGGCCGTGCAGCCGCCGACCGTCACCAAGATGATTTCCCGCCTGGGGGCGCAAGGTTTGCTCACCCGCCAGACATCGAGCGCCGACGGCCGCCTTGCCCGCGTCTTCCTCACCGATGCCGGTCGCGAGCGGGCCGGTGCCGTCGACGCCGTCTGGAAGCGCGTTGAGAAAGAGGCGCTGGCCGGCCTCGACGACAAGGACCGCAAACGCCTCAAGAAGCTCCTGCGTCAGATTGAGAAGAACCTCCTGCCGGCCGGCGTCGCCGCCGGTACCGACGATGACGACGAGGAGGCGCCCGATGCCGCCGCCAAGCCGGTCGGACCGATCCCTCGCGACGAGGCCGATGAAGGCGCCACCGACTGAGCCGGCGCAAACCGGCTTACATCGGCCCTGATAATACTTTAGTATGATTTTGAATCGATCCGGCGCTCGCTTTCGCGCCGGTGCCCCACCCGTCATGCGCCAGCGAACATCTCAATGTCCTCTTCCGGGCCGCCCCCGCCCCAGCCGCCCGTTCCGCCCAACCGCGCGCCTCTCAAGGCCCTGATCCCGTTGTTCGGTTCGACGATCGTCTTCGCCTGTCTCGACACGACGGCCAAGGTGATGAGCTACCACCTGCCGGTGATCGAGATCTCCTGGTTCCGCTACGTCATCAATCTCATGATGGCGGTGGCGGTGTTGAACCCTCTGTCCTCGCCCGGTGCCTGGCGGTTTCGTCGACCAGGGCTGCAGATCGTCAGGGCGCTGCTTCTGACGGCGATGACGCTCGCCAACTTCAGCGCTCTTCACTACCTGCAGGTGGCGGAGGTCACGTCGATCGGTTTCCTGTCGCCGATGGTGATCACGCTTTTGTCGGTGGTTTTCCTCCACGAGACAATCGGCATCCGGCGCGTCATCGCCATCGTCATCGGCTTCCTCGGCGTGTTGCTGATCACCCAGCCGGGCTTCGGCACCTTCCACCCGGCCATGCTGCTGGCGCTCGCCTCCATGCTGTCGGGCGCCATCTACAACCTCGTCACCCGCTATCTCGCCACCCGGGCCAATCCGGGCTCGCTGGTGATCTCGCTTGCCGCCGTGCCCAGCCTGCTGCTGCTGCCGCCGCTTTTTGTCGTCTGGCAGACGCCATCCTCACCGCTTGTCTGGGGCCTGTTGGTTTTCATGGGCGCCGCTGGCGGCTTCGGCCACTTTCTGGTGTTGACGGCCCACCGCTACGCAACGGCCGCCACCCTCGCCCCCTACGGCTATATCCAGCTCGTCTGGACCATCATTTCCGGCTATCTGATCTTCACCGACGTGCCGTCGATCTGGACGCTGCTCGGGGCCGGCGTGGTCATCGCCTCGGGGCTCTACCTCCTCCACCGAGAGCGCGTCGTGCACGCCCGCGAGAGGACCGCCGCCGCCCGCTCCTGATGGAAAGGGGGGCGGCCACCGGCGACCGGTTCCGTACGTAGGCAATTCAGTTGACGTCGCCCGCCCTTATGTTTCATGTGATCGATTGAGACGGCTGAAAACAGGACCCTCGATGACCACCAGCAAA
>JAGSYU010000200.1 GCA_018262575.1 Pseudomonadota bacterium
TTGCCAGTTCTTCTGGATGCTCACGTTGATACCCTTTCATATGAAGCGGTTCGCCGCGGGCCGCATCCCCCGCAGGGACCACCGCCTTGACGGGCCATGTCCGGCGCCTCACCGGCCGCCGGACGTTCGCGGATGAGCGTCAGACGCGGCGACGCTTGCGCGGACGGCAGCCGTTGTGCGGAATGGGCGTAACGTCGCGGATCGAGCTCACCAGGAAACCGGCGGCCTGCAGGGCGCGCAACGCCGACTCGCGGCCGGAGCCCGGGCCGCAGACTTCGACTTCCAGGGTCTTGACACCATGCTCGGACGCCTTGCGTGCGGCATCCTCGGCGGCCATCTGGGCGGCATAGGGGGTCGACTTGCGCGAACCCTTGAAGCCCATCGTGCCGGCGGACGACCAGGAGATGGTGTTGCCCTGCGCGTCGGTGATGGTGATCATCGTGTTGTTGAAGGTGGAATTCACGTGGGCAATGCCGGACGTGATGTTCTTGCGTTCGCGACGGCGGACGCGGCCTGCGGCTTCCTTGGCCATGCTCTCTTCACTCTCTCGTTTCGATCTCGTCACCGCCGTAATGCCAGCGGCTACACCGGAGCGCATGCCTCAATAGAAACTCCGCGCACCGGAACAACTTCGGAGAAGAGCACCCTGCCCTTCCCCCAGAACGGCGACCGGCCCACCCGGACCTTCCACCATGGACAAAGCGCCGTCCGCGATTGCTCGCGGAACCGGCGCCATGTCCGAACCTTTTCGCCGGACCGACGCACCGCCGGACCGACGAAATGGAATCACTTCTTCTTGCCAGCGATCGCCTTCGCCGGGCCCTTGCGGGTACGGGCGTTGGTGTGCGTGCGCTGACCGCGGACCGGCAGGCCCTTACGGTGACGCAGGCCACGATAGCAGCCAAGGTCCATGAGACGCTTGATGTTCATCGCGGTCTCACGGCGGAGGTCACCCTCGACGACGTAGTCACGGTCGATCACTTCGCGGATCTGCAGCACCTCGGCGTCCGAAAGCTCGTTGACGCGCTTGGCCTGGTCGATACCGACCTTGCCCAGAATTTCCTCGGCGAACTTCGGGCCGATGCCGTGGATATACTGCAGCGCAATCAGGGCGCGCTTGGCCGTGGGAATATTGACGCCAGCGATACGGGCCACTTCACTTCACTCCTGTCGTCGCGACCCTCTCGGATCGCTCCCTCCCCCGGATGAAGCCGTGGAGGTCGGTGTCTTGACGGCGACCCGCAGGGAACGGTGCCGGCCGGGTTATGTCTCACGACGGCGTCCGGGCTTCTGTCCAACATGGACAAACGCCTACGGGCCATCACACGAAGAACCCGTGGATAGGTGGCGGTTCATAGCCGGAACCGGCCTCTCCGTCAACCTTTCGGACACGGGTTTGTCGCCGAAATCGCCGCCGGAAAGCCCGGATGGCGACCGATCTCCCGGCGACGGAACCATCGTCCCCTCACCGGGCCTCCTCTCGCTCCATTGAATCCGCAGATCAGGTCGAATCGGCCCGATCGAGAAACGGATGCTCAGGAAAGCATTCCAAAACGCATGCTTGCCAACCCGACGTCACAATCAGGCCGGCGCGTGTTCCAGCGCGGCGCGAATCGCGGCCGCAACGTCTTCGATAGGCGCCATGCCGTCGACCGGCTTCAGCAAGCCGCTCTTGGCATAGAACGGCGTCAACGCCGCCGTCAGGGCCCGGAACTCTTCGAGACGCTTGCGGAAGACCTCCGGATTATCGTCCTTGCGCACCGGCTGGCCGGCCGCCTTGGCCTCCTCGGCACGACGAACGATCCGGTCAACCAGCTTTTCCGCGTCAACCTTGAACTCGATTACCGCGTCAAGCCTGAGCTTCTTGGCGGAGAGCAACGTGTCCAGCGCCTCGGCCTGGGCCACGGTGCGCGGGAAGCCGTCCAGCACGAAACCGTTCCTGGCATCCGGCTCCTCGATGCGGTCAGAGACGATGCCGATGACGATCTCGTCGGACACCAGCTGACCGGCATCCATGACGGCTTTGGCTTTCTTGCCGATCTCGGTGCCGGCGGCGACAGCGGCGCGCAGCATGTCGCCGGTCGACAGCTGGACGATACCGTAGCGGTCGACCAGCTTCTGCGCCTGTGTTCCCTTACCGGCGCCCGGCGGTCCGAGAAGAATCAGCCTCATCTACGCTTCCCCCGAAGTTTGCTCTTCTTGATCAGCCCCTCGTACTGATGGGCGAGGAGGTGTCCCTGAATCTGGGACACGGTATCCATGGTGACCGACACGACGATCAGCAGCGACGTGCCGCCGAAGTAGAACGGAACACCCGTGGTGGAGATCAGAAACTCAGGCAGCAGGCAGACGACGACGAGGTAGATGGCACCGAGAACGTTGATGCGGGTCAGGACATAGTCGATGTAGGAGGCCGTACGCTCGCCCGGCCGGATGCCGGGGATGAAGCCGCCCTGCTTCTTAAGGTTCTCGGCCGTGTCAGTGGGGTTGAACACGATGGCCGTGTAGAAGAAGGCGAAAAAGACGATCATCGCAGCGTAGGACAGCATGTAGAGCGGCTGACCGTGCGCCATCAGCGTGCCGAAGGTCTGCAGCCAGCCACCGGCGGCATTGGCACCGGCAAAGCCGGTGATGGTGCCGGGAATGAGCAGGATCGACGAGGCAAAAATCGGCGGGATAACGCCCGACGTGTTGAGCTTCAACGGCAGATGGCTCGACTCGCCCTGGAACATCTTGTTGCCGACCTGGCGCTTCGGATACTGGATCAGCAGCCGGCGCTGGGCGCGCTCAAAGAACACGATGCCGCCGATGACCGCCACGGCCAGCACCAGCACGGCGAGGATGATCGGCGTGGCCAGGGCGCCCTGACGGCCGAGTTCCAGCATGCCGACGAGGGCGTGCGGCAGGTTGGCGATGATGCCGGCAAAGATGATCAGCGACGTGCCCTGGCCGATGCCGCGGGAGGTGATCTGTTCGCCGAGCCACAGCAGGAACATCGTGCCGCCCATCAGCGACAGCACGGTCGAGATGATGAAGGTCGGGCCGGGATCGACGACGATGGATCCCTGGCCCTGCAGGCCGGCGGCGATGCCGTAGGACTGGACGGCAGCCAGCAGCACCGTCAGATACCGGGTGTACTGATTGATCTTCTTGCGGCCCGACTCGCCTTCCTTCTTGATCGCTTCCAGCGCCGGGATGACCGAGGTCAACAGCTGGATAATGATCGAGGCGGAGATGTAGGGCATGATGCCCAAGGCGAAGATGGCCATGCGGCCAACGGCGCCGCCGGAGAACATGTTGAACAGACCGAGGATGCCCTGGCTCTGCTGCTTGAACGCGTCGGCGAGCGCCTGCAGGTTGATGCCCGGCAGCGGAATATAGGTCCCGAGGCGATACACCAGAAGCGCGCCGAGGGTGAACCAAATCCGCTTCTTGAGCTCTTCCGCCTTGGCGAGCGCACCGAAATTCAGATTTGCAGCGAGTTGTTCTGCCGCAGAGGCCATGTCTCACTCCGCCCGAATGGGGAACCCCGGGGCGCACCGCCTCGCCTGCCGCGAGACCGTTCCACCCGTCATATCGCCGGCCTTAGCGCCTTCGAGCGATTCGATGAAGCGCCTTGTTCCGGTTTCCGATCGCCGCAGCGCACAAAGCCGCGCACAGGCTGATCCGGACCGTCCGCTATATAGACCCAAGTCGCGGACGAAATAAGCCCCCGGGAGATACCGAATCCCACGTGTCGCGCAAACGATCACGTGAAGACGGCGTCACCCCGGGGGCGCTGTCATTACGCCTTGGCAGCCACCGAGACGGTGATCTTGCCGCCGGCAGCCTCGATCGCCGCGACCGCAGGCGCCGAAGCACCAACGACCTCGAAGGTCAGGGCCGTCTTGATCTCGCCACCCAGAACACGGACGCCATCGAGCGGACGGCGCAGCAGGCCGGCCGCCACCAGCGCCTCGACGGTCACCGGGACCTTGGCGTCGAGCTTCTTGGCATCGACGGCCGCCTGGACCTTGGTCAGGCTGATCTCGTTGAGATCGAGGGCGAAAATATTCGTGAAGCCGCGCTTGGGCAGACGGCGATGCAGCGGCATCTGGCCGCCTTCGAAACCGGCGATGGCAACGCCCGACCGCGAGGTCTGGCCCTTGACGCCGCGACCGGCGGTCTTGCCTTTGCCCGAGCCGATGCCGCGGCCGACGCGCATGCGCGGCTTGGTCGCGCCTTCGTTATCCTTGAGCTCGTTGAGCTTCATTTCATCGATCCTTTCGACCGGCGGTATCTCAGGCCTCGCCCACAACGCGGACGAGATGCTGGACCTTCGCGATCATGCCACGAACGGAAGGAGTGTCTTCCAGCGTCGCCGTGCGATGCATCTTGTTGAGACCGAGGCCGATCAGCGTGGCACGCTGGTCGGCAGGGCGGCGGACGGGGCTATAGATCTGCTCGACCGTGACGGTCTTGCTCGACTTCTTGTTGGTCGACATGGTTTTCACCTTACGAAAGCCAGTTACGAATGAGGGGGGAGAAGCCCTCCCCCCGTTCGATATCCATCAGCCTTCGGCCGACGCCGCAGCTTCCGGGTCGATGTCGCGACGACGGGACTGCAGGGTCGAAACCTTGAGACCGCGGCGGGCGGCAACCGACCGCGGGCTATCTTCGTTCGCAAGAGCGGAGAAGGTAGCGCGGATCATGTTGTAGGGATTGGAGGAACCAAGCGACTTGGCCACCACATCCTGGATGCCGAGCGTCTCGAACACGGCGCGCATCGGGCCACCGGCGATGATGCCGGTACCAGCTGGCGCAGTGCGCACGTAGACGCGACCGGCGCCCCAGCGCCCAGCGACGTCGTGATGCAGCGTCCGACCTTCCTTGAGCGGCACGCGCACGAGGGCACGCTTGGCGGCTTCCGTCGCCTTGCGGATGGCCTCGGGCACTTCACGCGCCTTGCCGTGGCCGTATCCGACCCGGCCCTTCTGATCACCAACGACGACGAGCGCGGCGAAGCCGAAGCGACGACCACCCTTCACCACCTTGGCGACGCGGTTGATATGGACCAGGCGATCGACGAATTCGCTGTCGCGGTCGTCGTTGCGATCCCGGTCCCGATTGTTGCGTTCACGTTCAGCCATTGTCTTTATCTCTCTCGATCGGGACCGGCCTTAGAAGTCGAGTCCGCCCTCACGGGCGGCATCCGCCAGCGCCTTGATGCGGCCGTGGTACAGGAACTGACCACGATCGAAGATGACCGTGGTCACCCCCGCCGCCTTGGCGCGTTCTGCGATGAGCTTGCCGACCGCGGCAGCCGCGGCCACGTTGGCCCCGGTCTTCAGAGCGTCGCGGACGTCCTTGTCGAGAGTCGACGCGGACGCCAGGGTGCGACCCTGAACGTCATCGATAACCTGAGCATAAATGTGCAGCGACGAGCGATGCACTGAGAGCCGGAGGCGACCGTTGGCCGCCGCCTTGATCGCGCGGCGCACGCGGGCGCGGCGGCGATCGTTGCCGGTGAGGTGAGCCATGATCGTCCCCTTACTT
>JAGSYU010000081.1 GCA_018262575.1 Pseudomonadota bacterium
CACGAATAAGTCAAGCGATTTGACTTAATAAGGAACCAACAGAGTTCCGGGGAACGCTAGTCCGCCCCAAAGGTGTGACGACGCTCCATCCAGCGGCCCGTCCCGGGCCAACAAATGACCGATCGTGGCGGTAGATTGCCGCCGCGATCCCTTCCGCGTAGTCACCGACCAAAGGGAGCCCACAATGAACAGGTTTTTCAGCAGGACACTTCTCTCAGCGACGCTGCTGACGGCACCGCTTTCCGTTCCGGCTTTCGCCGAAGCTCAGATCAACGCACTGTTCATGGCCCAGGCCGCTTACAGCGAAGCCGACGTCCGCGCCATGACGGAGGCCTTCACCAAGGCCAATCCCGACATCAAGGTCAACCTTGAGTTCGTGCCCTACGAAGGCCTGCACGACAAGACCGTGCTCGCCCAGGGTGCCGGCAATGCCTACGACGTCGTCCTGTTCGACGTGATCTGGCCGGCCGAGTTCGCCGCCAACAATGTGCTGGTCGACATCTCCTCCAAGATCAGCCCCGAGATGACGGCGGGTGTGCTGCCCGGCGCCTGGACCACCGTCAAGTATGACGACAAGTTCTACGGCATGCCCTGGATCCTTGATACCAAGTACCTGTACTACAACAAGGAAATCCTCGCGAAGGCCGGCATTGCCACCCCGCCCAAGACCTGGGAAGAACTGGCCGCCGACGCCAAGATCATCAAGGACAAGGGCATCCTTGCCACGCCGATCGCCTGGAGCTGGGCGCAGGCGGAAGCCGCCATCTGCGACTACACCACGCTGGTCAGCGCCTTCGGTGGTGACTTCCTGAAGGACGGCAAGCCGGCCTTCCAGCAGGGGGGCGGCCTCGACGCGCTGAAATACATGGTCGACACCTATAAATCCGGCGTCACCAACCCGAACTCCAAGGAGTTCCTGGAAGAAGACGTTCGCAAGGTGTTCGAGAACGGCGACGCCGCCTTCGCCCTCAACTGGACCTACATGTACAACATGGCCAACAACCCGAAGGACTCGAAGGTTGCCGGCAAGGTTGGCGTGGTGCCGGCGCCGGGTGTTGCCGGCAAGAGCGAGGCCTCGGCTGTCAACGGCTCGATGGGCCTCGGCATCACCACCGCCAGCAAGCATCAGGACGAGGCGTGGAAGTACATCGTCTTCATGACCTCCCAGGCGACGCAGAACGCCTACGCCAAACTCAGCCTGCCGATCTGGGCGTCGTCCTATGAGGACCCGGCCGTCACCAAGGATCAGGAAGAGCTGATCGCCGCTGCCAAGGTTGGTCTCGCCGCCATGTACCCGCGCCCGACCACGCCGAAGTACCAGGAGATCTCGGTCGCCCTGCAGCAGGCAATCCAGGAAGCCCTGCTCGGCCAGTCGAGCCCCGAAGACGCGCTGAAGACCGCCGCCGACAACAGCGGCCTCTGATCGCCTGATCAACCGGGCGCCGTCGGCGCCCGGTCCTCCCTGCTTTTCCATTCTCCGACGAGGACACCGCATGTCCGGCACCTGGCTCACCACCCGGGCGTGGCTACTCATGCTGCCGCTCCTCATTGTCATGGTGGCCGTCATCGGCTGGCCGTTGGCCGACACCGTGCAGCTCTCCTTCACCGACGCCAAGCTCGTGGGCACCTCCGGCAGCTACGTCGGCTTCGACAACTACGTCCGCCTCGTCTCCGGCAATGCGTTCGGCCGCACTCTGTTCACAACCACCTTTTTTGCCGTGGTGGTGGTGACGGTGGAAATGCTGTTCGGCGTGCTCGCCGCCCTGTTGCTGAACCAGCGGTTCCATGGCCGCACGCTGCTGCGCGCCCTGCTGATCCTGCCCTGGGCTTTGCCGACCGTCGTCAACGCCACCCTATGGCGGCTGATCTACAATCCCGAATATGGCGCCCTCAACGCGGCGCTGACCCAGATCGGCATCCTCGACAACTACCGTTCCTGGCTCGGCGAGCCCGGCACCGCCCTGACAGCGCTGATCGTCGCTGACTGCTGGAAGAATTTCCCGCTCGTTGCCATGATCGCGCTGGCCGCTCTGCAAGCCGTGCCGCGCGACGTCATCGCCGCGTCCTATGTCGACGGCGCCAGCGCCTTCTCCCGCTTCCGCTTCGTGACGCTGCCCTATCTCGCCGGTCCGTTGATGGTAGCGCTGGTGCTGCGCACCATCGAGGCGTTCAAGGTGTTCGACATCATCTGGGTGATGACGCGCGGCGGCCCCGCCAACTCGACGCGCACCATGTCGATCCTCGTCTATCAGGAAGCCTTTTCCTTTCAGCGGGCAGGCTCGGGCGCTTCACTGGCGCTGATCGTCACGCTGATCATTACGGTGCTCGCCGTCGCTTATGGCACCGTTGTCAAGAAAGTTGCCGGGAGCGCCGCCTGATGGAACGCCAGAGCCCCCTCTTCCGCTTGTTTCTGCACGCGGCGGCGCTGCTGCTGGCCGCGATTATCCTGACACCGCTTCTCTGGCTGTTCGTGATGAGCATTTCGCCGGCTGCCGACCTCGCTGCCAAGCCGCTCAGGTGGTGGCCGGCGACCATGGATTTCTCGCGCTACGCCACCCTGCTCTCCTCCGTGGAAAACAGCGCTGGCGCCGCCTTTATGGCCAGCCTCAGGAACTCGCTGATGGTGGCTGGCATGGCCACCGTGGCAGCCGTGGCGCTCGCGGTCCCCGCCGGTTGGGCCGTTTCGCGCACGCCCTCGGTCGGTTGGTCGCTCTCCGTGGTCATCGCCACCTACATGCTTCCGCCGGTGGCGCTGGCCGTGCCGCTCTACATGGCGCTGGCCAAATTCGGCCTGCTCAACAGCGTGTTCGGCCTGGCGCTCGTCTACCTCACCATTCTCGCCCCCTTCACCACCTGGCTGATGAAGTCCGGTTTCGACGGCATCCCGCGCGAGATCGAGCAGGCCGCCGTCATCGATGGCGCCAGCCTGTGGCAGACGCTGCGCATCATCACGCTGCCGCTCGCCATGCCGGTGGTGGCCACCTCGGCTCTGTTCGCCTTCTTGCTGGGCTGGGATGAATTCTTCTATGCCCTGCTGTTCACCTCCGACCAGCGGGCCAAGACGCTCACCGTTGCCATCGCCGACCTCGCCGGTGGGCGCGTCTCCGACTATGGCCTGATCGCCACGGCCGGCGTGCTCGCCGCGCTGCCGCCGGTTCTGGTCGGTCTCGTCATGCAGCGGGCGCTGATCTCCGGCCTCACCTCCGGCGGCGTCAAAGGCTGAATCAAAGGACAAGAAAATGACCGCTTCCCGCCCCGAGAGCCTGCTCGCCATCGATCGCGAAATGGCCCGCCAGCACGCCGACGCCCTCGCCTCCTTCGAGGCCAATCGCGAGGTTGCCGCCCGCGCCGCCGCGTCGCTCAAGAAGACCGGCCGCCTGCTGATGCTCGGCATGGGCGGCTCGCACGCCGTGGCCCGCGCCGTCGAGCCCTACTATCGCGCCCTCGGCATCGACGCCGTGTCGCTTCCCGTCTCCGAACAGCTTGCCGCGCCACTGCCGCTTTCGGGCCGCACCGTCTTCGTCACCTCGCAGTCGGGCGAGAGCGTCGAGGTGGTCCGCTGGTTCAAGGAAACCGGCGCCACCACCGACACCTTCGCCCTGACGCTTGAGGGCGGCTCCTTCCTCGGCAAGGCCGCCCCGGCGCTGGTCGCCGCTGGTGGATCGGAACTGGCCTTTGCCGCCACACGCAGCCTGACTCTGACCTTCGCACTGCACCTCGCCGTTCTCGCCGCGCTCGGCGCCGACGCCCAGCCGGCGCTCGCCGTGCTGAAGGCGCCGGAGGTGCCCGACGTTTCCGCCGCGCTCGCCGCCTTGAAAAACGTCCGCACCATCGTCGCCTCCGGCCGCAGCCTGCAGGGCGTCGCCGAGGCCATCGCCCTCGGCTTCACCGAACTGTCGCGCCGGCCCTGCTTCTCGCATGAGGGTGGCCAGCTCCGCCATGGCCCGATGGAAATGCTGTCGCCGGAGATCGGCGCCGTGCTGTTCCGCGCCAAGGATCCGACCTCGCCGCTGATCGCCGGCATGGCCGGTGAAATCCTCGCCGCCGGAGCACCGGTGGTGATCTTCGACGCATCCGGCGAGGCGCCGGTGGCCGGCGCCGTCACCATTGCCGTCAAGCCGGCCACCGGCATGGCCGCCGTCTTCGCGCTGCTGCCGGCTGCCCAGTCGCTGATGGTTGCCTTCGCCGCCGAACGCGTCGAAAACGCTGGCACGCCCGTCCGCTCGAACAAGATCACCCGGAGCGAATAAGTGAAGCCGATCGCCGTCATTGGAAACGTCAACGTCGACCTGATCCTCGGTCCGGCCGCACCCTGGCCGCAGCCGGGCACCGAGATCATTGTCGACCACGATGAGCTGCGCGTTGGCGGCTGCGCCGGCAATTCAGCGCTGGCGCTGAAGGCGCTCGGCGTGCCCTTTTCGCTAGCCGCCAGCATTGGCAGCGACCGCTTCGGCGCGTGGTTGGCGAGCGAGTTCGGCGAACAGTCGAGACGCTGGCGCGTGCATGCCGAGAACACCACGATTTCCGTCGGCATCACCCATCCCGACGGAGAGCGCACCTTCTTCACAACGCTCGGTCACCTGCCGCACTATGGCGCCGCCGACGTGCTCGGCGCCCTTGACGGCGAGACCCATCGCGGCGGCTACGCCTTGTTCGCCGGGCCGTTCCTGATGCCGCGCCTGTCGCGCGAATACGGCCAGCTCTACGACTGGGCCGACCGCTTCGGCATCCGTGTTGCCCTCGACACCGGTTGGCCGCCGGCCGGCTGGACGGACGAGATCGTCGCGGCGGCCAAGGGCTGGCTGGCCCGCTCGGCCATCGCCCTCTTCAACGAGGTGGAGACCACCTCGATCACCGGCCGGGCCGACGTGCGCGATGCCGCCCGCGCCATGCTCGACCTGATGCCGGACGGCGCCATCGCCGTCGTCAAGCGCGGGTCGCATGGGGCGTTGGCAGCCTCCAGCGCCGGCCTTGTCGAGGTGGAAGCGCCAAAGGTCAAGGTGATCGACACCATCGGCGCCGGTGACGTGTTCAACGCCGGTTTCCTGGCGGCCCTCGCCGCCGGCAAGTCGCTTGACGACAGCCTCGCGGCGGGCACGGCTACCGCCTCGCTTGCCGTCTCCACCTATCCGCGCTGCTACGCCCCGCCGGAGTTTCGTTCATGAGCGCCCTTGTCGTCGACACCATCCGCAAATCCTTTGGCGACGTCGAAACGTTGAAGGGTATCGATATTTCGCTGGAAAGCGGCGAGTTCCTGGTGCTGCTCGGCGCCTCCGGCTGCGGCAAGTCGACGCTGCTCAACATCATCGCCGGCCTCGCCGAGCCGACCGGCGGCGACATCCGCCTTAACGGGCGTTCGTTGATCGGTGTCCACCCCAAGGACCGCGACATCGCCATGGTGTTCCAGTCCTATGCGCTCTATCCGAACCTCACGGTGCGCCGGAACATCGGCTTCGGCCTCGAGATGCGCAAGGTGCCGGCCGCCGAGCGCGAGAAGGCGGTACTCGAAGCGGCGCGGCTGTTGCAGATTGAACCGCTGCTCGATCGGCGACCGAGCCAGCTCTCCGGCGGCCAACGCCAGCGCGTTGCCATCGGCCGGGCGCTGGTGCGCAATCCCCAGCTGTTCCTGTTCGACGAACCGCTCAGCAACCTCGACGCCAAGCTCCGCATGGAAATGCGCACCGAGCTGAAGCGCTTGCACCAGATGATGAAGACCACCGTGGTCTACGTCACCCACGACCAGATCGAGGCGATGACGCTAGCCACCCGCATCGCCGTGATGCGCAACGGCCAGATCGAGCAACTCGGGACGCCGGAAGAGATCTACAACCGGCCGGCCACGCTCTACGTTGCCACCTTCGTCGGCGCGCCGCCGATGAACCTGCTCGACGTCACCGCCACCGCCGAGGGCCTGCTGATTGCCGGCAGTGACAGGGTAATCCCGTTGCCGCCGCCCCTCCTCGCAGCGGTACCGCACGGCAAGACGCTCAAGCTCGGCATCCGGCCGGAATGCTTCCGTGCCGAATCCTCCGGCGGCCTGCCGCTGACGCTGCGATGCGAAGTGGTGGAACTGACCGGTCCCGAGCTGATCCTGTCGGGCAACGTCGGTGGCCAGCGTCTCGTCGCCACCCTGTCGCCACGCACGCGGGCGGTGGCGGGTAGCGACGTCACACTGGCGCTTGACACCGAAGCGCTGCATCTGTTCGACGCGGAAACCGGCAAGCGCATCGACCTCAGAGCGGACTGAGCCGCAACAGCCGGCCAGGGCTCTCGTCCTCGATGACCCAGACCGCGCCGTCGGAGGCTACGGCCACGTCGCGGATGCGCCCTTCCATGGCGAACCGGTCCTCCTCATGCGCGGCGTCGCCCTTGATGGTCACCCGCGACAGCGATTGGGTCTTGAGCCCACCGATCAGCGCCGACCCCTTCCACGCCGGGAACAGGTCGCCGTCGTAGAAGGCGAGGCCGGCCGGAGCGATCACCGGCGTCCAATAAAGCGCCGGCTCCCGGAATTCCGGCCGGGTCGGCGGCTTGGGGATCGGCGTACCGTTGTAGTTGTCGCCGTAGGACACCGCCGGCCAGCCGTAGTTGACGCCCGGTTCGATCAGGTTGAGCTCGTCGCCACCCTTCGGTCCCATCTCGTGCAGCCAGAGGCGGCCGTCGGCGGCAAAGGCGAGGCCATAGGGATTGCGGTGGCCGGTGCTCCACGTCTCGGCACGGACGCCGCCCGCGTCAGCGGCGGGATTGTTCTGTGCCGGCTTGCCGTCGAGCGTCAGATGCAACACCTTGCCGAGCGCCAGATCGGCATCCTGCGCCGTCTTCGGGCGCATCCGATCGCCGGAGGTGAGGAACAGCGACATGCCGTCCGGTGCAAAGGCAATGATGCCGCCCGGCTGGCCGCCCTTGCCCTTCGGCATCTGCCGCCAGATCACTTCGAGATCATCGAGCCGGGCCGCGCCTTGTTGTTCGGCCAGCGTCGCACGGGCGAGCGCCAGCGAGCTGCCCCCCTCACCGGGTTCGACATAGGTGAAATAGATGCGCCGGTTCTCGGCAAAATCCGGAGCGAGCGCCACGTCGAGCAAGCCGTTCTGCCCAGCAGCCTCGACCTTCGGCACGCCCGACACATTGACCGGATCGCCGCCCCGATGATCGACTAGGAACATCTCGCCGGGCTTGGTGGTGATGATCAGCCGGTCGGCATCAATGACGGCGATCGCCCATGGCAGGTCGAAGCGGGCCACCGTCTGCGTCTGGAAGGGCAGCTTTGTGGCCGCCTTGTTGGGGCCGGCGTTTTCCGGCGCGGCAACGGCAAGCGTTGCCGTCAGGGTGGTGATTGCCGCCGCGGCGAGCAGAGGACCTCGGAGAAGTGCATGCATGTCGGCGTCTCCCTGGATGTGCCGACCCAGCCGACACCTTCAGAAAGATTTGGGGAGGCGCAAACCAGACTCAATAGAAGGACGGTCACAACCAGCCGGTGAGCTTCCACCACAGGAAGTCGATTGGCACCAGCGCGACCAGCGTGATCAGCGCCAGCGGTACCGTGACCTTGACGAGATGATCGAGCTTTTCGCCGGACAGCTGCATCGCTACGACGAGTGGCCCGACCTGGTAGGGGAACAGCACCGTCGAGAAGCCGACCACCTGCGTCATCAGCACCGTTATCGCTCCGTAGCCGGTGAGGGCTGCGAGGTCACCGGCCATCGGCGTCAGCACGGCCGGCGCACTCGGCACCGTCGTAAACATGCTGGTGACGAAGGACAGCAAGGTCAGCGAAAAGAAATTGGTGGCGTCATGGCCCGGCGACAGCGGCAGCACGGAGGTCAGAAAGCCTCCGAGCTTGCCGCCGAGGCCGGAGGCATTGACCACCGCGCCGAGCGCCAACGCGCCCGCGACGAACAGCAACAGGCCGAAATCGACCGATTGCCGGAAGGCCGGCGGCCCCACCACGCCGACGCGCGGCGACAGCAGCAGGACGGCGGCGCCGAGGCCGACCCAGGCGGCGTTGATGCCGTGCAAACTGTCGGTCATCCAGAACGCCAGCGTCAGCAGCAGGATGCCGATCACCTTGCCCTGCCCGGCTCTGCCGGTGGCAACTGCCGCCGCGGTAGTACCGAGCGGTTCGCCGATCGTCGCCGGAAACAGGGCGAGCACCAGCGCCACGGTAACGGCCGATTTGACGATGCCGAGCACCGGATAGTGCAGCAGGAGATAGTCGGTGTAGGTGAAATGGATGCCGAGGATGGTTTCGGCCGAACCAGCCAGAACCATGTTGGGAATGTTGGCCGGCAGAATGGCAAAGCTCGGCATATTGCAGCCGATGGCCAGAATGGTGGCGACGCCGATGCGACCGTTCGAGCCCTTGCCGAAGCCACAGCGATCGGCCAGTGCCATGCCGATCGGCACCATCACCACGGCCCGCCCCACCGACGACGGCATCAGAAACCCGAGGATCATCGCGGCGAGCATCAGTCCGCCGATGAGACGTGGATAACTGCGCGTCAGGAGCGGCGCGATGAGGCCGGCAAGGCGGCCATCAAGGCCGGTAGCATTGACCGCGGCGCCAATCACGAAGCCGGAGATGATCAGCCATATCGCTGCCGAGGCGAATCCCGAGAAGACCAGCGGCGCCGGCTGCAGACCGGCGATCAGCACCCCCGCGAAGAACAGCAGACTGGCAAAATAGCCCGGCACCAGACCCGTCGCCCACAGCCCGAGCGTGACGAGGACGATGGCCAGCGTGACGCCCCCCGACGGGCCGAGAGCAGCCGGCGAGACGATGGCGAGGGTCGCGGCGACCAGGACCACAGCGGCCACGATTAAATGGCGGAGCGTCAACTGGCTGAGCGTGAACATGATGGAGCCCTTAAAAGCCGGGAATTTCTTGTCGAGCCGGTACCCTATCGGAAAGCCGGCACTGGCGTTAGACTAACATTATGCCAAACAATATCGCCGACACGCCATTCTTCGAACCGTCGCCGGTCTCCTCCATCATCGATCCGGCCCGGCCACTGCTGATCCGCAGTCAAACGCTGGTGGCCAACCGCATCGTGCGGCCGCACAGCCATCCCCGCGGCCAGTACGCCTGGGCGAGAACGGGCGTGCTGCGCATCATCAGCGATCACTGCGTCTGGATCGTCCCTCCGACGCATGCCGTCTGGATCCCCGGCGGCATCCGTCATCAGGTGGCGAGCGAAACGCGGGCCGAGGTGCGGCATGTCTTCGTCGATCCATCGCGCGCCGTGCGTGTCGGTGCCCCGCGCCCCGACCGCTGCGCCGTACTCGCCGTGACGTCCTTGATGCGCGAGCTGACGCTCCGGTTGGAAACGTTGCTCGCCGAGGAGAGCGACGAAGCGCGCCGCCTGCGCTTCTGCGACGTGGTGATCGACGAGCTCGACCGGCTCGAAGAGGCTCCGCTCAGCCTGCCCGGCGGCCGCGACCCGCGGCTCGTCCGCCTCACCCGCCATCTTGGCGAGCACCCTGAAGACCGCCGGCTGCTGGCCGAGCTGGCGAGCTTCGTCGGTGCGAGCACACGTACGCTGGAGCGGTTGTTTGCCGAGGAAACCGGCCTCACCTACCGCCGGTGGCGGGCCCGGCTACGCCTCCTCGCCGCCATCGAGCGGCTGGAGCGCGGAGAAAGCAACACCGAGGTGGCGCTGTCGCTCGGCTATTCGTCGCCGAGTGCTTTCACGGCCAGTTTCCGCGAGGAATTCGGCGAACCGCCGCGCACCTTCCTGCGCGGCTGAGCAAGAGTCCCCAGCGGTTCTTTATTCACCGCCGGTCGCTTGCGTCGTCCACGTCACCGCAGGCTCTTTCGCCAAGTTGCCCTCTCCCAGAGCGGAAGGGGATCCAGGGCGCCTGACGACACCGCACTCGTTCCCTCTACAGCGCGATGCCTCTGGACGCCTCGTCACCCCCGCTGGTACATCCATAGCGAGCAAAGCCGCCGGAGCGCGGCCGGCAACCATTTCCCCTGGCGAGGACGCGACCATGGACCTTCTGGTGAAACTTTACGACGTCGAGCCCGACGCCGATCTCGATCGCCGGCTGAAGGAAAACGGCGTCGTCATCCGCCGGGCGCTGGCGCCCGAACTCGACACCGTCCGCGCCTGGATCGCCCCCCGCTTCAGTCCCGGCTGGGTAAGCGAGGCGCAGGTCGCCTTTACGCGCGATCCCAACGCCTGCCTGATCGCCGTCAAGGACGGCAAGCTGCTGGGCTTTGCCTGTTATGACGCCATCGCCCTCGGCTTCTTTGGCCCGACCGGCGTCGACGAAGAGGCACGCGGCCTCGGTATCGGCCGAGCGTTGCTCCTCCGCACGCTTCTTGCCATGCGCGAGCGCGGCTACGGCTACGCCGCCATCGGCTGGGCCGGGCCGGTGGACTTCTACGCCCGCGCCGTCGGCGCCATCCCGATCCCCGGCTCGGACGCCAGCGTCTATTCCGGCCTGCTCGACCCGCTGGTGACCGAGTCCGCCCGTTAGGGCCTACAACGTCGGGCAGAAGGCGGAAAGCTCGCGAAATCGCGACCAATCCTTGCGTGCCGGAAGCGTCCAGCCCGCCTCGGCAACGGCGGCGAGGCGCGGGAACACCAGATGGTTGAAGTGGGCGCGGCTGTCGATCAGCTCGGTCCAGATGCAGGCCTGAATACCCTTCAGTCTCGGCAACAGGTCGGATGGAATGTCGTCGCCCACCTCATAGGCATAGGTCGCCTCCAGTGAGGTGGCGCCGGCCCAGCTCATGCCGATCTCGTCCCAGCCGTCAGCATGAGCAATATCGAGATAATAGGCCTCGGCCGGCGCCATGACGATGTCGTAGCCGCGTTGAGCGAGGCCGGCGCCGATCGCCGCCTTCTGCCAGACGGTGAGAAGCGTGCCCTCTGGCTCGACGCCGACGCCGTTACCCACCTCGTTCCAGCCGGCGAGCTGGCGGCCGCGCCGCGTCAGCCTGGCCTGGACCCGGCGCATGAAGTGCGACTGCAGCGCCTCCGCGTCGTCGAGGCCGAGATCTTTCATCAGCCGCACTGTCAGCGGCGAGGACAGCCACGCCCCCTCGGCCACCTCGTCGCCACCGACGTGCAGATAAGCCGACGGGAACAATTCGATGAGGTCGTCGAACACCGCCTCGAGCATGGTCCAGGTGAGTTCGACGGCCGGGTTGAGGGCGTTGTTGGCAAAGCCTTGCACCGACGCATAGGAACCGGCCGCCTCGTCCGGATCGACGAGCGCCGGCAGCGCAGCGAGCGCGGCAGTACTGTGGCCGGGGATGTCGATCTCCGGCACGATCTCGATGGCAAGACGGGCGGCATGAGCAACCAGTGCCCGCACGTCGGCGTGGCTATAGGAGCCGCTGCTCGGATGGAGACCGTCGCCAAGCTGCGGCGGCAGCGCCGCCTCCGGCCCGCGATACGCGCCGACGGCCGTCAACTCCGGAAAGCCGCGAATTTCCAGCCGCCAGGCCTCGTCATCGGTCAGATGCCAGTGGAAGACGTTGAGCCGGAGATAGGCAAGGCTGTCGAGAAAGCGGGCGATGTCGCCCGTCAGGAAGAAACGGCGGGCGGTGTCGAGATGGCACCCGCGCCAGGCAAAGCGTGGCCGGTCAAGAATATGACCACGCGCCGGAAAGCGGAAATCGCCGCCGGCACGGGCGCCGCGCAGCAGCTGCCCGAGCGCCGTCAGCGCATATTGCCGGCCGGCAGCGCTGGCGGCGGTAACGAGGATCTCGTCGTCCTGGAAATCAAGCCGATACCCCTCCCGCCCGAGCCCGGCACCGGAGGCAAACCGCACCAGACGATCGCCCGGTAGCGCCATCAAGGAGAAGGGCGCCGGCTCCAATGGGAACAGGCGGCGGAACAATGCCGTCACCGTCGAGACGGTCGACAACTCCTCGGCGGTCGTGCCATCGGCTGGCACGATGTAGCCGGAAAGACGATCCGACGGCGTGAGCTCGGCCTCAACAGGCCAGGGCGTCAGCGCGTAACGGGCCGGCCCCGCCGCGACCGTCGCGCGAGTCTCGCCAGACGCCTGACGCCGGAGATCACCAACCGTCACCGCCTGCCGGTTCCCATCCACTGGCGTCAGATAGGCCGAGACGATCCCCTCCCCGCGATGCTGCGGCACGCCGGTGATGCCGCCGAGCGAGAAACGCCAGACGCCGCCGGGTGCGATCTGGACACCCTCGGGAGGGGCGACCTCGTGGAAATAGCCGCGCCGGTCGATGAGGCGCACATTGTCGGCAGCCGGGTCGCGCTCGACGAAGCGCAGCGTGGTGAACGCGAGGCGGAAGCCCTCAACCGGCTCGGTACCCATATTGCTGAGCTCAAAGACCAGACGACCCGCCGGGTCGCTTTCCGTCGGCTGCCATAGACAGTCAAGATGGAAGCGGGCCTCATCGGGCACACCAGTAGCCTGTTGCTGGTCAGTCATCGGAACTCCTCCCTGCGGCGCCGCCCCTTAGCCCTGGTGCAACACCCTATCTATATTGGGTCGATGACCTGTCTGCACGCGTCGGATGCAACGCGAGAAGCACATCGGATCGCCGAACCGGAGATCGGCGGCGATCACCGTCACCGACTGGTCGGGAGTATCGAGCAGGAAGCAAGCGTGTTGTCTCATTCGGCGAATAAAAAGTCGACGTCGGAGCTCGGTTTGATCACGACCGCCCGGCGTCGACCTCGACATGCGCCAGTTCACCCGTCCGAAAACTTGGATTTCGGGCGGGTGACCGTGTGAAAACAATACGATAGGTAAGGCGGGAGCCCCGTTCAGGCCGCCGGCTGGCGAGGTCGTCCGTCGCCGGTCCGCCCCCTCCTGTCGAGAAGCAGTGAGACGACGAACACGGCCGAGCCGACCAGACCGAGCAGCGCACCGACCCAGCCGGTCGAAGCCCAGCCGTAGCCGGCGGCGATCGAGACTCCACCGAGCCAGGCGCCGAGCGCGTTGGCGATGTTGAAGGCGCAGTGGTTGAGGGCGGCGGCCAGCGTCTGCGCCTCCTTGCCGACGTCCATCAGGCGGGTCTGCAGCGTCGGCACCACCGCAAAACCGGTCCCGATGAGAAAGACGACGACCACGGCGGTCACCGGCTGTCGCACCGCCACGGTGAACAGCACCAGCACCAGCACGTTCCAGGCGAGCAGGCCGGCGATCGTCGGCAACAGCGCCCGATCGGCCAGTTTCGGCCCGACGATGTTGCCGGCGATCATGCCGGCGCCGAACACGCTGAGAACGAAGGGCACGGCGCTTTCGGGAATGTGCGACACGTTGACGAGCGTCGGGGTGATATAGCTGAAGACGGCGAACATGCCGCCGAATCCGGTGGCGCCAATGGCCAGAGTCAGCCAGACCTGCACCTCGCGCAACGCGCCCAACTCCCGCAAGGGGCTGGCGCCGGGCTCCGGCCGATCGCGCGGAACGCAAACGGCGACGAGCGCCACGGTCATAAGGCCCAGCACCCCAACCACGGCAAAGGCGACGCGCCAGCCGAGCGCCTGCCCCGCCCATGTGGCGAGCGGCGTGCCGGCAAGCGTCGCCACCGTCAGGCCGAGCATGACGCGGCCGACGGCGCGGGCTCGTCCGTCCGGCGCGGCCATGCCGGCCGCCACCAGCGCCGCCACGCCGAAATAGGCGCCATGCGGCAAGGCGGTGACAAACCTGAGAGCCACGAGGCTGGCAAAACTCGGCGCCAGCGCGCTGGCGAGGTTTCCCAGGGTGAAAATTCCCATCAGGATCAGCAGCAGATAACGCCGCGACAATCGGGCGCCGATGACGGCGATCAGTGGCGCTCCGACCACCACGCCGAGTGCGTAGGCGCTGATGATCCGGCCGGCTGCCGGCACCGTGACCTGCCAACCCTCGGCGACATCGGGCAGAAAGCCCATGGCGGCGAATTCGCCGGTGCCAATGGCAAAGGCGCCGATCGCCAGCGCGAACTCGGCAATGGTCGCAGCGGTGAACAAGGATGTCTTGGCAGTCATGCGCATGAGGACCAATCGGGCTGGCGATCACGCGGTTGTCGCGGAATCGAACTGTCGCCTTGCAGCCTAGGTTTGATTTCGCCGCGAATAAACATAAGGTCTCGGAGGGACCTTTCGGAAAAACCGGAAACAGCGATGCGAACGGATCAGGAGATGGCAACGCTGGCGGCCATCGTGCGACACGGCAGCCTGTCGGCCGCGTCACGACACCTCGGCCTGTCGGTGTCCGTGTTGGCGGACCGGCTGAACAACCTCGAAAGCCGCCTCGGCGTGCGCTTGATCGCCCGAACGACGCGGCGCCAATCCTTGACCGAGGCTGGCCGCCTTTATCTGGCGGAGATGGAACCGATCCTCACGGCCATCGACGCGCTCGAAACCCGCGTCCGCGACCTGTCGTCCACCCCCCAGGGCACTCTCCGGATATCTGCGCCGCTGCCAATCGGCCGCCGCTGGATCGCCCCTTTTGTCGGCGAGTTCATCGCCCGCTACCCGGATATCCGCCTCCAGCTGGTACTCGAGGATCGTTACGTCGACATCGTCGGGGAAGGTTTCGACATCGCCATCCGTGGCGGCCCCGCCGTCGAGTCGGAGTTCAGCGGCCGCCTGTTGGTCTCGACGCGCCGCGTCATCGTCGCCAGCCCCGGCTATGTTCAGGCAGAGGGGGCGCCCGAACGTCCCGAAGACCTGGCGGCGCATGCCTGCCTGGTGTTCAACGGCGGCGGCCATTTCCACGCTGATTGGCGGTTCGGACGTGGCGACGACAGCCGCATCGTCAGGGTGTCGTCGCGATTGGCGACCACCAGCTCAGAGCTGCCGCTGACCTGGGCGGCGGCGGGACTGGGGCTGACGCAGAAATCCTTGTGGGAGGTTCAGGACTATCTCGACGATGGGCGGCTCGTCACGGTGCTCGACGCCTTCGAACCGGAGCCCGTTTCCTTTTTCGCCATCCATCCGGTCAGCCGGACACAGTCCCGCCTTCTCTCGCTCTTCGTCGGGGAACTGACCACCTTCCTGAGATCGCGCTTTGCCCCCTGAAGCGGCCACCGATCCTCAGCCCTTGCGCAACGCCCTATATTGGGTTGGCGAACTGTCGTGGACGCGTCGGAAGCAGCGCGAGAAATACAGCGGATCGTCGAAGCCGAGATCGGCAGCGATCGCCTTCACCGACTGGTCGGTGGTGTCGAGCAGGAAGCAGGCGCGTTGGATTTTCAGGCGGATGAAGAAGTCGAGAACCGTAAAGCCGGTGCGCTTCTTGAACACCGCCGCCAGATGCGACGACGACAGGTTGGCCTCGCGGGCCAACTCGTCGACCTTCAGCGAGCGGGCGAGATTGCCCTGCATCACGTCGATTACCCTGCGGATGCGCTGGTCGAGATTGTCGTCGCGGTTGGGCGATCGATGACGCAGCACCACGAGATGGGTGACGAGTTGGCCGAGTGCCATCGACGCCGACAACAGGTTGTCCGGCGTGTAGCCACGGCCAAGGATCGACAGCATCTTCTCAAACAGCGTCGGAATGGCCGGATCGCGTCCCGGATGCAACAGCGGCTCGTCGGGGTCGAGCTCCAGCAGATCGGGGAGCATCGCCACCTTGGCGCCGTCGAGATGCACCCAGTAAATCGTCCATGGCTCGTCGGGGTCGGCACCATAGGCATGCGGCGTGCCGGCCGGCGCCACCAGTGCCTGACCGGGACGGATGCGCAGGCTCGCATCGCCGACCCGCGCCCAGCCACCGCCGTCGGTGCAATAGATCAACACCCATTGTGAAATGCCCTCGGGCCGCTCGACGAAGTGCCATTGGGCGCGCGGATAGTGGCCGACGTCGCTCGGCAAGAGCTCGATCAGCGGTCGTCCTTCCAGCCAGCCCGACACCACCGGTCGCGGCAGCACGATCGACCGCTGCCCCGGAAAGCCCTCCTTGATCCGCTGTTCCCCGTCCTCTGTCATACGGCGATGCTATCAGAGGATCCTCCATGATGTCCATCGTTCCCGCTATTCACGCCAGGGAGGACGGCGCCTAGCGTTCGGACAATGACAAATCCCCGGCTCCGGGATGGGAAGGAACGCGCCATGAAACAAGTCGAACTCCCCGCAGCGCCGAAGACGCTTGCCGGGCCGGTCAAGGCATGGTCCGAGCCCGTCGTTCTGCCCACCTACGAACCGGCACCAGCCGACCGCAATCCGATGTTTCTCGAAAAGCGCGTCTTCCAGGGATCGAGCGGTCGCGTCTACCCGCTGCCCTTCTTTGATCGCATCGGCTCGGAGCTGCTTCAGAAAAGCTGGACGGCGCTGCACATCGAGAACGACTATCTGCGCGTCACCGTGCTGCCGGAACTCGGCGGCCGCATCTATGCCGTCGTCGACAAGATCAACGGCTACGACCTCGTCTATCGCAACCGCGCCATCAAGCCGGCTCTGGTCGGTCTCGCCGGCCCCTGGCTGTCCGGCGGCATCGAGTTCAACTGGCCGCAGCACCACCGTCCCAGTACCTACATGCCCACGGCCTGGGAAATCGTCGAGGAAGCCGACGGGTCTCGCGTTATCTGGCTGTCAGAGCACGAGCCGATGAACCGCATGAAGGGCATGCATGGCGTGCGCCTCAGTCCCGGCAAGGCCTGCCTGGAGCTTGCCGTGCGCCTGCACAATCGTACGGAGCTGACCCAGAGTTTCCTGTGGTGGGCCAACGTCGCCACCGAGGTGCACGAGGATTACCAGAGCTTTTTCCCCGAGGACGTGCACTTCATCGCCTGCCGCCCGAGGAGACACCGGCGCAATTCGTGCCGAAGCGTGGCTACTCCCCCAACGATCTCCGCTGGTATGCCAATATCCCCGTGCCGACCAGCTACATGTGCCTCGGGTCACGCCACGATTTCTTCGGCGGCTATGACCACGCCGTCGACGCGGGAATCGTCCATGTCGCCAACCATCACATATCCCCCGGCAAGAAGCAGTGGACGTGGGGCAACCACGATTTCGGCTATGCCTGGGACCGGAACCTGACCGAACCGGATGAGAATGGCGTCTATTGGCCGTATATCGAGATCATGGCCGGCGTCTACACCGACAACCAGCCCGACTTCTCCTTCCTCGCCCCCGGCGAGACCAAGACCTTCTCGCAATATTGGTATCCGATCCGTGCGATCGGCGCCGCCGCGGCGGCGACCCTCAAGGCCGCGGTCGGCCTGAAGCTCGACGGCGTCAGGCTGACGGTTGGCGTGCAGGCAACCGAGGTCGTTGCCGGCGCCCGCATCATCGTCTCCGCCGGTGACACGGTGCTGACCGACAGAGTGGCGGACCTCGATCCGGCCGCCCCGCTCCTCCTCGCCATCGACATCGCCGACGGTATCGGCCGCGACGACATCCGCGTCGTCGTCACAAAGGATGACGCCCTGCTGGTCGAGCGCCGACCGGCCGACCAGGGCGACGTGATCGTCCCGCCGCCGGCTACCGAACCGCCGCCGCCGGAGGAGATCGACAGCGCCGATGAACTCTGGATGACCGGTGTCCACCTCGACCAGTACCGCCACGCGACACGCCCGGCCGACATCTATTGGCGCGAGGCGCTGCGCCGCGACCCCGGCGACATCAGGTGCAACACCGCGCTCGGCATCTGGCATCTGCGGCGTGGCGAGTTTACGGCGGCGGAAGCCTGCTTCCGCACGGCGATCGAGCGGCTGACCCGCCGCAATCCCAACCCGTCGACCGGCGAGGCGCACTATCACCTCGGCATCGCGCTACGCTATCTCGGCCGGCCGGACGCCGCCTATGACGCTCTCTACAAGGCGACCTGGAATGCCGCCTGGCGCGGCCCGGCACATCTGGCCCTTGCGGAGATCGACAGCACGCGCGGCGCCCTTGGCGATGCTCTTGCCCATGTCGAGGAATCGCTTCGCCACGACGTCGAGAACTCGCTCGCCCGCAATCTCAGGGCGGCGCTGCTCCTCAAGCTCGGCCGGACAACGGAAGCCGACGTTCTGCTCGCCGAGACACTGGCTCGCGACCCGCTCGACGCCCGCGCCCGTGCGCTGAAAGGCCTGTCGCTCGACGGCGACGATCAACTCCACCTCGACATTGCCATCGAGACGGCACGCGGCGGCTTCGTCGCCGAGGCGCTGGCGCTCATCGACGCCCGCATCGCCGCCGTCGGCGCCACCGCCTCGCCACTCCTCCACTATCACGCCGCCGCCCTGGCCCTCCGCCTCGGCCAGCCGGCTGAGCGACATCTCGCCGCCGCCGCCAAGGCGTCGCCCGACTACTGCTTCCCGGCCCGCATCGAGGACATCGCCGCACTGGAAGCGGCGATTGTCGCCAACCCGGCCGATGGTCGTGCGCCCTGCTATCTCGGCAACCTCCTCTACGATCGCCGCCGCCATGCCGAGGCGATCACCATGTGGGAAAGGTCGGTCGCCGCCGATCCCTCGTGGTCGATCCCCTGGCGCAATCTCGGTATCGGTTACTTCAATATCGAGGGCCGGGCTGAGAAAGCCGTCGCCGCCTACGACAATGCGCTCGCTGCCAACCCACGCGATGCCCGCCTGCTGTTCGAGCGCGATCAGCTCTGGAAGCGCATCGGCCGAGCGCCGGCCGAGCGGCTTGCCGAGCTGGAAAGCCGGCTCGACCTCGTGGCGAGCCGCGACGACCTCAGCGTCGAACTGTCCGCCCTCTACAACCAGCTCGGCCGGCCGGACAAATCGGCACCGCTGATTGCCAGCCGCGCCTTCCAGCCCTGGGAGGGTGGCGAAGGTCTCGCCCTCGACCAGTGGGTGCGCAGCCACCTCAGCCTTGGCCGTCGCGCACTGGCCGCCGGTCGCATCAACGAGGCAGTTGTCGAGTTCGAAGCCGCCCTCAACCCGCCGCCCTCCCTCGGCGAAGCGCGGCATCTGCTCGCCAACCAGAGCGACCTGCACTATTGGCTCGGCAAGGCGCTGGCCACTGCCGGCCGCCATGCCGAGGCGAAGCGCTGGCTGACGCTGGCCGCCGAATTCGCCGGTGACTTTCTCGGCATGGAGGTGCGCGCCTATTCGGAAAAGACCTTCTTCTCGGCGCTGTCGCTCGATGCGCTCGGCCGCCGGGAGGACGCGGAGACGCTGCTTGGGGAACTCCGCGCCTATGCCGAGGAGACGATGGCAAGCCCCGCCAAGATCGACTATTTCGCCACCTCGTTGCCGACCATGCTGCTGTTCGATGATGACCTGCAACTGCGCCGGCGCGTCTCCAGCCATGTCATGCTCGCCGAAGCGGCCATTGGTCTCGGCGACCCCGCAACCGGCCGCGAGCATCTTCAGACAGCCCTGAAGCTGGACCCCAACCACGCGCTCGCCGCCGACCTCCTCGGCGATCTTCCCAATCGCTGAGGAGGCCCCACATGGACACGCTGCGCCTTCGGACGGATGTCGCCGAGCTGACGCTGTCGACACGAGGCGCTGCCGTCCTCGGCTGGAACCTTGACACAAGCACCGGTCGTCTTCCCCTGCTGCGTCCGGCTCGCCACGGCGGCAACGGCGTGCCGGATGAGACGGCCGCCTTCCCGCTGGTGCCCTACGGCAACCGCGTCGGCGGCAACGCCTTCGCCTTCGCCGGCCGCGACTATCGGCTGACGCCCAATGCCGGCGATCGCTACCACCTGCACGGCGACGGCTGGCTGTCCGACTGGGCCGTCGAGACGGCGACCGGCAGCAGTGCAACGCTTGCCCTGCGTCATGTGGCCGATGCCGCCGCCCCCTGGGACTATCTTGCCCGGCAGACGGCTGCGCTCGATGGCCGCCGGCTGACGCTGACGCTATCAGTTGATAATACCGGCCATGATGCCCTGCCCTTCGGCCTCGGTTGGCATCCCTATTTCCCACTGACCCCGCGCACGCGGCTCATCGCGCCCGCCTCCTCTCTCTGGCTGGAAGGCGCCGATCATCTGCCAACCGAGGAAGTGCCACTCCCCGCCGATCTCGATTTCCGAAAAGCCGCGCCGCTGCCCGACCGCTGGATCAACAACGGCTTCGAGGACTGGAACGGTTGCGCTCGCATCGACTGGCCCGAGCGTGGCCTGACCCTGACGATCAACACCGGCCCCATCTTCTCCCGCTACGTCGTCTACCGTCCGGACACCACCCGCGACCCCGCCTATACCGGTGACTGGTTCTGCTTCGAACCGATGACGCACACGGTGGACGGATTCCGGATGGCGGGGATGGGTGGGCTGGTGCCGCTGCGCCCAGGCGAATGCCTTGAGGGACAGATCAGCCTGGAAGCACTGGTGCGGTAGGCCGGTCACCATCAACCCGGCGTGGGCGGGCTACCCGACGTCTGGGTCGGATGGTACGAATGCGGCATGCAGACGGTCAGCACGCATTCCTTCTGGATTTCCGCCGACGGGCGCGCGTGGCGACGCTTCCCGGCTTTTCCCCTATTGGAGTTTCACCAAAGCCGTCATCGCCCTCTGCGCTCTGAAGCTCAGCGAGCGCGGCGAAATCGATCTAGACGCCCCGCTTGACGGCGAGCCCTATACGCTTCGGCAGTTGCTGAACCATACAGCCGGACTGCCGGACTATTGCGTTCTCGCCGACTACCACAAGGCCGTTGCGGCCGACGAAGCGCCCTGGCCGCGCGATAAGCTTCTCGGCGCTGGGCTGGCAAAGGGCCTCCTGTTCGCGCCCGGCGAAGGCTGGTCCTATTCCAACATCGGCTACATGCTGGCGCGGGAGCGGATCGAGGGCGCCTCTGGTCAAAGCTTCGCATCTCTTGTCGAGGACATCATCTGCCGCCCCCTCGGCTTGAACAGCATCGAGCTTGCGACAACCCGCGAGCAATTCCGGCGCGTCCACTGGCGTGACGCCACGAGATATCAC
>JAGSYU010000201.1 GCA_018262575.1 Pseudomonadota bacterium
AAGGATGACCTTGTCGAAGGCAAAGCCGACGCGCTTGGCGATCTTCTGAACGAAGTCGCGGAAATCCTGCGGCGTCATGCCGGTATAGCCGCCGTCCTGGTGGACCTGGTTGCAGGTCGCCTCGATCAGCACCGGCAGGCCGAGGGCGGCGGCGCGGCGCATGGCCGCCTCGATCACCACCGGGTGGGCCGAGCAGATCGACGGGATGCCGCGCAGGCCGGACGGGCGGAAGCGCCAGCTGGCAATGTCGCTGAGTGGGTTCGTGGCCATGATGATCAGATCCTCTCGATACGCTGGCCGCTGGCCCGATCGAACAGATGGACGCCGCCGGGGGCGATGGTGACGAAGGCGCTTGACGTTTCGGCGATCCGCTTGGCGTGGATGGCCACGACCTGATGACGGCCTAGGCGCCCGAAGACGTGGGTCTCGTGGCCGGTCGGCTCGATCAGGTCGATGGCGAAGGGCAGGGCGCCGGCCGCGTCGCTGGAGACGAAATTGAGATGTTCGGGCCTGACGCCGACGGTTACAGCCGTTCCTTCGGCTACCGGGGCATTGGCGAGCGGCAAGCGCAAGCCATCATCGGTCTCGGCAAAGAGCCGGTCACCGTCGCGTCGCACAGTCGCTTCGATGAGGTTCATGGCTGGCGAGCCGATGAAGGTGGCGACGAACAGGTTGGCCGGCCGGTCGTAGACGTCGAGCGGCGCTCCCTCCTGCTCGACGCGGCCGCCGTTCAGGATGACGATGCGGTCCGACATGGTCATCGCCTCGATCTGGTCGTGGGTGACGTAGATCGAGGTGGTGCCGAGCCGCCGCTGCAACGCCTTGATCTCGGTGCGCATCTGCACTCGGAGCTTGGCATCGAGGTTGGAAAGCGGCTCGTCGAACAGAAACACCCGCGGCTTGCGAACGATCGCTCGCCCCATGGCGACGCGCTGGCGCTGGCCGCCCGACAGCGCCTTCGGCATGCGGTTGAGATAGGGCGTGAGTCCCAACAGGTCTGCCGCCTCCCTTACCGCTCGCACGATCTCCGGCTTTGGCACGTCGCGGAGCTTCAGGCTGAAGCCCATGTTGTCGGCCACCGTCAGATGCGGGTAGAGCGCGTAGTTCTGGAACACCATGGCGATGTCGCGGTTCTTCGGCGCCACGTTGTTGACCTCGCGGCCATCGATCGAGATGGTGCCGCCGGAGATGTCCTCAAGGCCGGCGATCATCCGCAAGAGGGTCGACTTGCCGCAGCCGGACGCGCCGATCAGCGAGATGAACTCGCCGTCGCGGATCGACAGGTCTATGCCGTGGATCACCTCCTCGGCGCCGTAGCGCTTGACGAGGGCGGGCCGCCGGTTGCCGACGGCCCGGATGCGGCTCAGCCGAGCACCACCACCTTGGAAAGATGGCGCGGCTGGGTACTGTCGATGTGCTTGGAATTGGCGATCCGCTCGCCGAGGATCTGCAGCGCCGCCAGCATTTCCAGCGAGCGCTGGAGGCCGTGGGTGGCGACCGGCACCGTCAGATCGCCTGGTCCGCCAAGACCGATCACCTTGGCGCCCTTCGCCCTGAGTTCAGCGACGAGCTTCGCTTCCTCGTCCGGCTGGTCCTCGCTGTAAAGCATCACCGCCAGCATGTCCTCGTCGGCAAGGCTGATCGGCCCGTGCCGGTATTCCATGGTGTGGAACGGTTGCGACACCGAAATGCTCATTTCCTGCAGCTTCAAGGCCCCTTCGGAGGCAACACCGAAATAAACGCCGCCGCCGAGTACGACGAACTTGTACCGCCCGGCCGCCACGGCCGGCGCCGTCTCGCCCATCACCGCCACCGCAGCGCGGGCACCGGCCACCACCGCCGGTTCCACCTTTACGCCGGCCATGCGCAGGCCCATCAACAGCATCAGGCTCGCCGACGACGACATGACGATGCCTTCGTCGGGATGGGTCGGCGCGAAGGCGATGATATCGGCCGCCTTGGCCATCGAGCTGTCTTTCTCGCAGGTAATCGCCAGCGTGGGGATACCCAGCGCGTGGCTTGCCCGCACCGCCTGCACAACTTCGGTCGACTCGCCGCTGCGCGAGATGCCGACCACCACGGCGCCAGCGATGTCGGACAGGTAGGAGCGGTGACGCAACGCCCATTCCGAGCCGGCGACAGCGATGGCGCGCTTGCCGTTCTCGTTGAAGGCGACGGCCAGACTCATGGCGACATAATAGGAGGTGCCGCAGCCGACGAAGACGTAGGTGGTGGCCTCGACGGTCGGCAGCGCGATATCGATCGCCTTATCCCAGAAGGGGAACTGCTCGACGATGACGCGTTCGGTGGTGTTCATGAAAGATGTCCTTGGCTAGTCTGGGAGGGTCACTTGGTCGCACCGGCCATCAGCCCGCTGACGAGGTAGCGGTTGAGGAACAGCACGAGCAGAACGGGCGGGATGATGGCGAGGATGCCGGCGGCGTTCATCAGGCCGAAGTCGATGTAATTGCGTGTCACGAACTCCGGGATCAGCACCGTCAGCGGCTTGGTGGCGAGCGTCGGCGAGAACACCAGCGGCACCATGAACTGGCCCCAGGCGTTCAGGAAGGTGAGGATGGCGCTGGCGATCAATCCGGGCGCCGCCAGCGGCAGCACGATGTGCACCAGCGTGTAGACGCGTCCGGCGCCGTCGAGCCAGGCGGCTTCCTCCAGCGATATCGGCATCGCCTGGTAGACCGACCGCATCAGCCAGAGCGCCAGCGGCAGAAAGGCCGACACGTAGATCAGCGTGATGCCGGTATAGGTGTCGATCAGCTTCAGCGAGATCATCAGCCGGTAGAGCGGGATCATCACCGTGTAGGCGGGGATGGCAAGCGTCGCCACCACCGCCACGAACAACAGGTCGCGGCCGGGAAACTCAAGCCGCACAAAGGCATAGGCGCCAAAGGCGGCGATCGCCACCGTCACCACGGTCGCCAGCACCGAGGTGATCAGGCTGTTGGCCAGCGCCGCCGAGAACTGCGGCCAGACCGACTGGACGGCGTTGCCCTGCGACAGGCTGGTGGCGCCGAACAGCTTGGCATAGTGCTCGAAGGTGATTTGGTGCGGCCAGAGGGACGGAGCGCCCAACAGGTGCAGCGGCGGCGTCAGCGAAGTGACCAGCGACCAGTAGATCGGCCCCAGAGACCAGGCGACCAAAAGGATCACGGCAAGGACGGTGCCGACCCGCCCAGGCAGCGTTGATATCAGGCTGCGCATGTCAGTCGTACCTCGTTTCGCGATAGACCCTCAGCACATAGATCAGCGACACCAGCAGTGAGGCGATCATGGCCAGGATCGATAGCGCCATGCCGCTCGAAAAGCGCAGGTTCTGGAAGGCCGTCAGGTAGACCTGGATGATCACCGAGCGCGTATCGAGGCTCGAGCCGGACAGGATCCACGCCTCGTCGAACAGGTTGAAGGCGAACACCGTCGACTGGCTGAGCGCGATGGCGATGCCACCGGCGATCAGCGGCAGCGTCACCAGGCGAAAGCTCTTGATCGGGCCGGCCCCGTCGAGCCTTGCTGCCTCGTAAAGATCGCGCGGGATGCTCTGCAGGGCTGCCAGGAGGATCACCGCCGTCAGCGGCATCATCCGCCAGACGTGCACCAGCGACACCAGGAACAGCGCTGTCGCCTGGTCGTTGAACCACACCTTGCGCGCATCGATGACGCCGAGCCACAGCAGCGCGTGGTTCAGCAGACCGTAGCTTGGATTGAAGATCCACATCCAGACGATGGCGTTGACCACCGGCGGCAGGCACCAGGGCAGCACCGTGATGGCCAACAGCCACTGCCGACCGTGCTTTACGCGGTTGAGCAGCAGCGCCGCGCCCATGCCGCCAATCGTCTCCAGCACCACCGCCATCGCCACATAGGCGAAGGTATTGAGCCAGGCCGTCTGCACATTGCCATCGGCGAGGAGACCTGAGTAGTTGGCGAGTCCGACAAAGGGCGTGCCCGGCCGCATCGGATCGACGCGGTAGAAGCTGTCGAGCACCGACGTGGCGAGTGGCCAGAACACCAGGCCGCCCATGATGGCGACAATGGGCACGACGAGCGCGGCGGCGAGGACAAGCTCACCCGGCTTGCGGCTTCGTCTGGGGGAGGAGGAGGGCATCGGAACTCTGCGTGGTTCGGGCGGCTGTCAAGCGCCGGCGGGATCGCATCCCAAGCGTCTGGCGTCGCCGTGGCAGGAAAGGAAGCGGCGGGCAGGGGCGCCGACCTGATGATGCAGCGGTAGATGGCCGGCTTCCGCCACCCAGCCTAAGCCGGGCGGCGGTCGGACCTCGGTCGGTTAGTCCTTCTGCGCGTCTTCTGCTGCCTTGGCGATCGCCGCCACGGCGTCATCGACGCTGAGTTGTCCCTTGGCCGCCTGGTTGATGGTGCTCGCCACAGCCGTCGAGAACTGCGGATACCAGCCGGGCGTGCCCTGGGCGATCAGCGGCTCGACGACGGCCGCCTGAGCGAGCAGCACGTCGCCCTGCTTCAGCTTGCCTTGCTCGTTGAGCATTTTCAGCACCGACAGGCGCGGCGGCAGATTGCCGAGCGTCTCATAGCCGGCGATCTCATTCTCCGGCTTGGTCACCCAGGCAATGAAGGCTTCTGCGGCCTTGCCATTGGCGGCGCCGGTCGGAATACCGACCGCTTCGGGCAGGCCGATGGTGCGCGACTTGCCGGTGACCGACGGCATCAGCGCCGCAGCAACGTCACCCGACACCTGAGACTTGGCCGGGTCGCTGTAGAGGGCGAGGTTGCCGGCCCAGCCGGCGACGTCGAAGGTAATCTTGCCGGCCTTGAACAGCTCCTGCACCTCGACATCCTTAAGCCCGGTCGAGGCTGGATCGATCAGCCCGTCCTTCAATGCCCCGATCTCGAACGCCAACGCCTTGTAGCCGCCGGAGTCTTTGGCCGTGAACAGCGGCTTGAAGTCCTTGTCGAACAGGTCGCCGCCGAAGGCTTTGGTCAGGAGATACCAGGCGGTCGAGGCGCCCTCGGTCGACGACAGCGGCAGGCCGATCGGATAATCAGCGATGCCGGCGGCCTTCACCGCCTTGGCGGCGGCCAGCATTTCGTCGGGCGTCGTCGGCGCCGCCTTGATGCCGGCCTTGTCGAGGTGAGCCTTGTTGTAGATCAGGATGCGGAAGTCGTTGTTGTAGGGCACGGCCAACAGCTTGCCGTCATAGCGAAAGATCGAGGCTGTCGGGATGTCATCGATCACCGCCTGATCGATCTTGCCGTCGAGCGGCTCATACCAGCCGGCGGCACCGAACTGACCGACCCACGACCAGTCCACCTCCGTAGCGTCGGCGGGCGCCGTACCAGCCACCATCGAGGTGATGATCTTGGTGCGGATGTCGTCCCAGCCAAGCGTTTGCGCGTCGAGCGTCACGCCGGCCTCCGTGGCGAAGCGGTCGGTCATCTCCTTGGGCAGCGTGCCCCAGGGGGGCAGCAGCACGGTGAGCGTATCGGCGGCAAGTGCGTTGCCGGCGATGGAGGCGAACAGTGGCAGGGTCAGTGCTGAAACAAGAAAATCGCGTCTTTTCATTATCGTTCCCCTTCTTGGTCAGGCGTCTTCTTAGGCGAGCGCCACCTGGAGAGCGGCGCCCAGGCGGTCGATCCACACGTCGTCGACGGCCCAGCCGGCCAGCCGGGCAGCCCTGAGCGTCGCTCCGCCGACCGGCGGCAGGCGCGGCGCCGATGGCGACACGCCGAGGCGCGTCGCCATGTGGTTTGGGACGGCAGCGGTGTTGAACACGCCGCCGGCATAGCTCCAGCGGATCGGTGCCGTGCCGCCGCAGCGCCGCCAGGCGGTGACGAGTTGTTCGGACAGTTCGGCCGCTGCCCGCTCGATCAGTCGGCCGGCCATGTCGTCACCGTCGGCGGCGAGGGCCGCCACGGGACGGGCAAGACCGGCGATGCCGGCACGGCGGCTGTCGAGCCCGTAGCACCAGGCCATCAATTGATCGGGCGCGATGCCCATGGCGGCGAACATCCGCCCTGCGAACGTCGGCGACGGTTCGCGGCCGTCGACATGGCGCGACAGCATGGTGAGTGCCTCGCGGCCGAGCCAGTAGGCGCTGCCCTCGTCGCCGAAGATGTCGCCCCAGCCACCGACCCGAACGTGCGGACTGTCGGGCTGGCCAAGACTGGCCCAAGCCATCGAGCCGGTGCCGGCCAGGATGAGGGCGCCGGCACCACCGGCAAAGGCGCCGTCGAAGGCGATACGGACGTCATTCTCGACGACGGCGTTGCGGGGAAAGTGGCGGCGCACGGCGGCAATCTGTGCCGCGCTATAGTCATCGACCTCGCCATGGAACGGTAGGCCGAACACCGACGCCTGGAGGTCGACATCGCCGATGTCGGAGGCGAGAGTGGCGAGGACGGCCGCCCAATCGCCATCGGCGGTGGGATCAAGGCTTGGCAGGCGCTGCAGCGCGACGAGCCCGGCATCTGGCGCCACGAGGGCCGCGATGGTTTTTGTGCCGCCGCTGTCGACTCCGAGGACCAGGCCGCTCATGCCGCGTCCTCGCCCTGTTCGGCGGCTTCCTCTGGGTCGAGGCTGACCGTTCGCGTCTGGCAGCCGGCTTGGGCCAGCTTGTCCAGCCAGGGGGCGGCGAGGCTGTCGTCGGTGATCAGATCGAGCCGCTCGTCGAGCCGCGTCACCTGGCGGGCCGCCCGGGTGATCATCGTCTCGTTGAGCCGCGCTTCGTCCTCGTCCATCGTATAGGTGCAGCCGTCGTCGCCGATGGTGCTGGCGCCGAGGAACAGCTGGTCGAACCACAACTGCTCCAGCATTCTTTCGGCCAGGGCCCCGAGCACCGAGGCATTGCGCGAGCGGAGGCGGCCACCGAGCAGCGTCACCGAGACGTCGCGGATGTCGGTCAGCACCTGCGCCACCGCCAGGCAGTTGGTGAACACGGACAGCGGCAGCGGGTTCATCCGAATGCGGCGGGCGACCTGCAGCACGGTGGTCCCGGCATCGAGAAACACCGACATGTCCGGACTGAGGTCGGTATAGGCGGCAAGACCGATCGCCCGCTTGGCGGCGATGCAGGTTTGCTCCCGCACCTCGAAGGCTGCCTCGATGCCGGCGGAATCGGCAATACGGGCGCCGCCATGGGTGCGGCGGACCGCCCCTTCCGTCTCGAGGGTCAGCAGGTCGCGCCGCACGGTCGGCAGCGAAGCGCCAACCGCCTCGGCGATCTCGTGGATCGATGCAGAGGTCTTTTCGAACAGGTAATGGCGGATGGCCGAGAGGCGGTCGTCCTTCATGGTTTGATCCTTTGTGATCGTACGTCGGATTAGGGCCCAGATAACGATCAATGTCAATCAGAAATTTTGTGAATTAATGATCGTTTTGAATCCGATTGCGGAAATATCGAGCAATCGATGGGCACTCTGGCGACCCGAGTTCCGGTCCGTGGCGGCATTCTCGCGAACCTGGGCTCAGCTTGGTTTCCTGCTGGCAATCAGGGCCGCCACGATGCGGCCAGCTTCGGTAGCGGCGACATGCGGCGGCCTGGGTGGCGCGACTGAGGAACCGGGCCCTGAGCGGGACGTTCTGTCCAAGGGCACAGTCGGAAGGCCTGCCGTCTGACGTGTTTCGGGCTATGTGCCGAAGAAAAAAGGGCGGCAATCGGCCAATCTCGCCGGTTCGCCGAGATGTGGGCTGCAGATGTGTCCCCCCGCCGTGGCAGTCGACGGCACCTTCTATGGGCTGCAGCAGTGCACTAGGCCGTAGACTCATAAGCTGAGGCACCAGATCCTCGCTGCGACGAGCTTAACAGCGGCGAGGTAGTTTTCTGGCCGCTTGTCGTAACGCGTTGCGATGCCCCGGAACTGTTTGATCCGATTGAAGAAGCGCTCTACGAGGTTTCGCTGCCGGTAGACCCAGCGCGAGAACGAGAGGGTGCCCTTGCGATTAGCCTTCGGCGGAATGTTGGCCCAAGCCTTCCGCTCAGCCGCTTTGGCTCGGATGGCATTGCTGTCATACCCCTTGTCGGCCAGTAGAATGTCGCCTTCGCCGAGGTCATCGATCAGGGCGTCGGCTTCGGTGCAGTCGGCAACCTGTCCTCCCGTCAGACGGAGGGTGACAGGGCGCCCTTCAGCGTCGACGAGCGCGTGGATTTTGCTCGTAAGTCCACCGCGGGAACGCCCTACGCAGCCATTCCAGCGATCTTGCAGATCACCGGAACCTTTGTCTGCTCCGCCCATGCCGCCATCGTTTCCATCCCCTTTTTCCCGTGGCGGCGTGCTGGTGAACGCGGACACAGGTCGAGTCGATCATGACGATGTCGCCGTCGTAGGCGGAGGAAACTGCTTCAAGAAGCCGATCCCAGACGCCGGCCTTCCGCCAGCGAACGAAGCGATTGTAGCAAGTGGTCGGCGGGCCGTAGCGCTCGGGGACTTCCGCCCAAGGCGATTCTGTCCGGAAGCGCCAAAGGATGCCGTTCATCACACGACGATCATCGACGCGAGCAACGCCACGCGGCTTGTTGGGCAACAATGGCGACAGGATCGCCCATTCATGGTCGGTGAGTTCGTACCGGCGACGAGTCATCAAGGTTTCCCATTTCGGAAGCCTTGAATCATGCGACCCCACAAACGCCAAGCGAATTTATGAGTTTACGGCCTAGGTAAAACCTGCGGCACCTGGATTGGCGCGCCGCAGGCGCGGGGGTGAACCCGCCGTATCTCGGCGGGTCGCAGATCGCCACCGTTTTTGACCAGCTTCCCGCGTGGCGATGACCACCGACCGGGCAAGTCTAGGGTCAGAACCTGGCTTTGGAACTCGTCTAGGTTTCAAAATGTAAAATAATGCACACAGATTTGTTG
>JAGSYU010000082.1 GCA_018262575.1 Pseudomonadota bacterium
AGGCGCGCACTGGACAAACCGGCATCCGAGCCGGTAAAGCCTTTGCCGTTCAAGCAAGCCGCTTACCTGCGTTGTCTGCGGGAGTGAGCGAGAAGAGGACCGATCATGATCCACGTGACTTTCCCCGACGGTTCGCAGCGCGAATACGCTCCGGGGACCACCGGCGCCGAGATCGCCGCCCAGATTTCCAAGTCGCTGTCCAAGAAGGCCGTCGCCATGGCGCTTGACGGCGTGCTTTCGGACCTCAACGACCCCATCGTCACCGATGCCCGGCTTGAGATCGTGACGCGCGACGACCCGCGCGCCCTTGAGCTGATCCGCCACGACGCGGCGCACGTGATGGCCGAAGCGGTGCAGGAGCTGTTTCCCGGCACGCAGGTGACCATCGGCCCGGTGATCGATAACGGCTTCTACTACGACTTCTTCCGTCCGGAAGGCCCGTTCACCACCGACGACCTGCCGAAGATCGAAGCGAAGATGCGGGAGATCATCGGCCGCGACAAGCCGTTCACCAAGCAGGTGTGGAGCCGCGACGAGGCCAAGGACTGGTTCGAGAAGAAGGGCGAGGCGTTCAAGGTCGAACTGGTCGACGCCATTCCGGCCGACCAGAGGATCAAGATGTACGCGCAGGGTGACTGGATGGACCTCTGCCGCGGCCCGCACATGACCTCGACCGGCAAGATCGGCAACGCCTTCAAGCTGATGAAGGTGGCCGGCGCCTATTGGCGCGGCGATTCCGACCGCGACATGCTGACGCGCATCTACGCCACCGCCTGGCATACCGAAGAAGACCTCAAGGCCTACCTGACCATGCTGGAGGAGGCCGAGAAGCGCGACCACCGCCGGCTCGGCCGCGAGATGGACCTGTTCCACTTCCAGGAGGAAGGGCCGGGCGTCGTCTTCTGGCACCAGAAGGGCTGGGCGCTGTTCCAGGAGCTCACCGCCTACATGCGGCGGCGGCTCAAGGGCGACTACCAGGAGGTCAACGCGCCACAGATCCTCGACAAGGTGCTGTGGGAGACCTCCGGCCACTGGGGCTGGTACAAGGAGAACATGTTCGCGGTGCAGTCGGCCGGCGATGAGGCCGAGGACAAGCGCATCTTCGCGCTGAAGCCGATGAACTGCCCCGGCCACATCCAGATCTTCAAGCACGGCCTCAAGAGCTACCGCGACCTGCCGATGCGCCTCGCCGAGTTTGGCGCCGTGCATCGCTATGAGCCGTCGGGCGCCATGCACGGGCTGATGCGGGTGCGCGGCTTCACGCAGGACGACGCCCACATCTTCTGCACCGAGGCCGACATGGCCGCCGAATGCCTCAAGATCAACGACCTGATCCTGTCGGTCTACGAGGACTTCGGCTTCGAAGAGATCACGGTGAAGCTGTCGACCCGGCCGGACAAGCGCGTCGGCTCCGACGACCTGTGGGATCACGCCGAAGAGGTGATGACCCGCGTGCTCGGCGAGATCGCCGCCAAGTCGGGCGGCCGCATCAAGACCGGCATCAATCCGGGCGAGGGTGCCTTCTACGGCCCGAAGTTCGAATACACGCTGCGGGACGCCATCGGCCGCGAGTGGCAGTGCGGCACCACGCAGGTGGACTTCAACCTGCCGGAGCGCTTCGGCGCCTTCTACGTTGACGCCGATGGCTCCAAGAAGACGCCGGTGATGATTCATCGCGCCATCTGCGGCTCGATGGAGCGTTTCCTCGGCATCCTGATCGAGAACTTCGCCGGCCACTTCCCGCTGTGGTTCGCGCCGGCGCAGGTGATGGTCACCACCATCACCTCGGAGGCCGATGACTACGCTCAGGAGGTCTACCGCAAGCTGCTCAAGGCCGGTGTGCGGGCCGATATCGACATCCGCAACGAGAAGATCAACTACAAGGTCCGCGAGCATTCGCTGGCCAAGATCCCGCTGATCTTCGTTTGCGGTCGCAAGGAGGCGGAGGAGCAGTCGGTCAACGTCCGCACTCTCGGCTCGCAGTATCCGAAGTCGATGTCGCTCGATGAGGCGCTGACCATGGTCAAGGCGGAGATCGTGCCGCCGGACGTCAAGCGGGCACTTCTCGAGGACTGAACGACGGTCCTGTGAGGTTGTGAAATGCGAAGGCCCGGAACGATTCCGGGCCTTTTCAGTTGGCAGCCGGGGGGAAAGATATTCAGTCCCGCCATTTGCCGGACTTCGAATGGCAATGCGCCTTCCGGTTGTTTTATCGCTAACTCCTTGTATCCTCGCGTCCGGCTCATGCTGCGGGGCAATGGTGGAAAAGCCGGACACGTCCGACCTTGGCATCGGCGATGCCGACGCGACGAGATTCTACATGCGGCCGACGTCGCAGGCGTTGCTCAGTCTCGTCGGTCAGGCCATGCTGATCGTCTACATCGAATACGCTACCCTGTTCCCGCCGACCGGCACATCGCATGTTCGAGCCCACGGCAAAGGAGCATGGATAGTGCTCCTCTGGCGATTTTTCCTGTTGTTGCCGCTCCCGGTCCGCGGGCCGGTGGCATTTGGCGCGGGCGTGTCCTATCTGGCAACCCTGCTGCTTCGCCTTGGCCGCATGTGAGACGATCGCGCCGATTTTGTATTCAGTCGGGTGGGGGTCGCTTCAACAGGCGTCTTGTTTCATCGGTTGTTGCCCTGGGATGAGATCGAGGAAATAGAGCGGCGCAGTTTGTGGTCGGATGAAAGTATGTTCGCCGAGCGACGACTGGTGGCGCATAGATTCGTCTTCCGGGCCCGAGACAGGGATTTCATCCGGTTGGTGTCTCGCTTTCGCCTGTTGGCCGTCTTTGGCAGTTGGCTGTGTCGCAATCTGGTGATCAACACCGGCATGGACCAGATCTCCGTCACTGATCTTGACATGACGATAGAGAAATATGCCGGGGGAGCGGTGCGTATTTCTCACCACGACAAGTGACGGCCAGCCCGGCACAAGCTCCGCCGGCTAGATCTATACCGCGACCCGCTGCAGGAACTCGTCGATGGCCTGCTCGAGATCGCGGGTCTGGCTGAGCACCAGTTCGGCGGCCTTTTCGACGTGACGGGCGGTATCGGAGGTCTTGCCGATCGCCTCGACAACATGGCCGACGCTTTCGGACACGGTGACCGTGTTGCCGGAGGCCTCACTGACGTTGCGGCTGATCTCGTTGGTCGATGCCTCCTGCTGTTCCACCGCCGAGGCGATGCCGAGCGTGGCGCGGTTCACCTCCTCCATGGTGACGGCGATGGCGCGGATCGAGTCCACCGCCTCGGCCGTCGAAGCCTGCATTTCGGAGATCTGGGCGGCGATCTGCTCGGTGGCGCGCGAGGTCTGGTCGGACAGCCCCTTCACCTCGGCGGCGACGACGGCAAACCCCTTGCCCGCTTCACCGGCCCGGGCCGCTTCGATGGTGGCATTGAGCGCCAGAAGGTTGGTCTGCTCGGCGATAGAACGGATCAGCGTCACCACCTGTCCGACGCGGCTGGCGGCTTCGGCGAGGCCCGAGACCTGCTCGTTGGTGCGGCGGGCGCCCTCGGTGGCGCTGCCGATGACCGTCGTCGTACGGCTGACGTGGCTCACCACCTCGCTGATCGAAGAGGCGAGCTCCTCGGCGGCGCCGGCGACGACGGTGACCTTTTCCGAGGCGCCCTTTGAAGCGGTCGACGCGCTTTCGGCTTGCGTCCGGGTACGGCCGGCCTCGCCCAACAAGTCGTCGGCGGCACTCTGCATGCCGGCCATGGTGTCGGTGACGGCGCCGGTCAGTTCGCCGGCCACCGAGCGGAAGTCGCGTACGGCCGCCTCAAAGGCCTGCTGGCGGGTGAGCCGCTCCTCGGCGTCGGCGTGCTGGCCGGCCTCGAGGCGGGCCTTCTCGGCCTGATTTGCCTGGAAGACGGCCAGCGTGCGGGCCATGGCGCCGATCTCGTCGGCGCGGTCGGTGTCGGCGACGACTGCCTCCTCGCCGCGCGACAGCACCTCCATGGTGGCGCGGATGCGGCCGAGCGGGCCGGTGATCGATCGGCTGATCTGCCAGCTGATCAGACCGCCAGCCAGCAATGTCACGGGCACGATGACGAAGATGAGGCGCAGCGCAAATGCGGTGCCGTCGGTGAAGGCCTGGGTTGTCGAACCGTTGAGATCGCTGGCGGCGCGCTTGATGGCGCTGGTCAGCGGCTCGGCGAGATCGAAGGACAACGACGTCTGATCGGCCACCTTCACCCAAGCAGTGTAGACTTCGACATAGGTGGAGAAGGCTGACGAGTAGGCGGCAAGTTGCGCCTTGAGTGTGGTTTTGACCTCTGAAGCGAGCGGTGTCTTGTCGAGTTCGCGGGTGAAGCGGCCGATGGCGGCGTCGAAGGCGCCGGAACTCACCTGATCGTGGCGCAGCATGAATTCGGCGCGCGCCTGATTGAGCTGGGCGAAGGCTTGCACGACGCGCACGGTGTCGGGGTTCTGGCCACTTTTCGAGGCTTTGTTGACGTCGGTACGAAGCGCCTGAAAGGCGGTTTCCATGTCGCCGTGGATGCCGCTGCCGTCGCCGAAGCCGAGCTTTGCCTGCCCACCCTTCACTTCGGCGAACTGGCCGGCGATCTTGTCGAGCAGGGACGCGAGCTGGCCGGCTTCGGCGGTGGCCGCGCCAACCGCGCCGGCCGCCGCCCCGAGGCGTTGGATGGTGTCGCGCGTCTCACCGATCAGGCTGTCGATCTCGCCCACCCGGTCGGGCGTCGGGGCGACCATGAACAACCGTTCCCTGGCGGCGAGCTTGTTGGCCAGACTCTGGGTCTGCTCGGACAGCAGCGACAGATCGGCCGCCGCTGACGACGTTTCCTCCAGCGAGCGCATGGACACCACGGCATAGCCGCCGGTCCCCGAGACGACAGCCAGACCGGCCAGCCAGACGAGGGAAAGCGAAGCGACCTTGAGGCGGATGGACAGCCCGCCACGAGAGCGGCGCGGGCCAGCCGACTTTGAATGAAACAACATGCCAAACCCCCTGCTTGTTATGGCTCTAGTAGACTTTCGGTTGATTAATGGGGGGCTAACTTGCTCGCATAAGTCGATATGGAGTCTTTCTGGGGTTTAGCTTTGGTTAAATGGCGGCGACTGCACATGATTTCGGCATAAACTTGCCGATTCTGTTGCCACTCTCCATTATGGAAGATTGGAATCCCCCGTTGTGGGTGCTTTGTGCTGACATTCTGCCCTGGGATTGCGAAAATATGCGCCAAAATTAACATGAGCATTTTCGGTGTTGGGCACGGTTTGGCAGGCCTCAGTCGTCTTGCGGGTGTTTTCCGCCGGCAAAAGCTGGTGATCGCCATGGGGAGGCACGTTCGCTGACCGGCCATGCAGGGCGGAGCGGCTTCGAACCTGAAGGCGCTCTTCAAAAAGAGCGCGACCTTGATGGCCGCAGCCTGTAACCTGATGGTCCGTTTCCACCGGATCGCTTCGCCATGAATGTCACGCTCCGCCCAGGCCTTGCTCACTCCGCTTGCCCGCACGACTGCCCGTCGACCTGCGCACTCGACGTCGAGCTGACGCCGGATGGCCGCATCGGCCGGCTGCGCGGCTCGGAGGACAACAGCTATACGGCCGGCGTCATCTGCGCCAAGGTCGGCCGCTATGCGGAGCGGCTGTATCATCCCGACCGGCTCTTGAAGCCGCTTCTCAATGTTGGCGCCAAGGGGGAGGGCAGGTTCCAGGAAATCTCCTGGGATGAGGCGCTCGACCGCGTCGCCGACGCCTTTCTTGGCGCCGAGCGCCAGTTTGGCGCCGAAAGCGTCTGGCCCTACAAATACGCCGGCACCATGGGTCTGGTGCAGCGCGAAAGCCTCGATCGACTGAGGCACGTCAAGACATATTCGCGCAGCCACGAAACCATCTGCGTGACGCCGGCCTGGACGGGCTGGATCGCCGGCACCGGTCGCCTCGCCGGGCCGGACCCGCGCGAGATGGCCGTCTCGGACTGCATTGTTATCTGGGGCACCAACGCGGTGGCGACGCAGGTCAACGTGATGACCCACGCCATCCGCGCCCGCAAGAGCCGCGGGGCGAAGATCGTTGTCGTTGACGTCTACGAGACCGAGACGGTGCGGCAGGCCGACCTGGGGCTGGTGCTGCGGCCCGGTTCGGATGCGGCGCTCGCCTGCGCCGTCATGCATATCGCCTTTCGCGACGGCTATGCCGACCGCGCCTACATGGCACAATACGCCGATGCGCCGGCCGAACTCGAGGCGCATCTCAAATCGCGGACGCCGGAGTGGGCGGCATCGATCACCGGTCTGACGGTCGCCGAGATCGAAGCCTTCGGCAAATTGGTCGGCACGACGCCGCGTAGCTATTTCCGCCTCGGCTATGGTTTCACGCGGTCGCGCAACGGCGTCGTCTCCATGCACGCCGCGCAGTCGATCGCCACCGTGCTCGGCCTCTGGCCGCGTGAGGGGGCAGGGGCCTTCCACAACAACGGCGCCATCTACCGCCTCGACAAGACGATGATCGAGGGCGGCGACGTCGAAGACGACAGCGTCCGCCATCTCGATCATTCCCGCGTTGGTCCAGTGTTGGTCGGCGAGGCCGAGGCGCTGAAGGGCGGGCCGCCGGTCAAGGCGATGATCATCCAGAACTGCAACCCGATGGCGGTGACGCCCGAGCAGGACAAGGTGCGGCGCGGCTTTTCTCGCGACGACCTGTTCGTCTGCGTGCACGAGCAGTTCATGACCGATACGGCGAAGATGGCCGACATCGTGCTGCCGGCCACCATGTTCCTCGAGCATGACGACATCTACAAGGCCGGCGGGCAGCAGAGCATCCTGTTCGGGCCGAAGCTCGTCGAGCCGCCGGACGGACCGCGCGAGAATATCTTCGTCGTCAATGAGTTGGCGAAGCGGCTTGGCGCCGAGCATCCGGGCTTTGAGATGACGGCCCGCCAGCACGTCGACTGGATGCTGCAGCACTCGGGCCTCGGCACGCTCGCCGAACTCGAGGAGAAGCGCTTTCTTGACCTGCAACCGGACTTCGAGACCGCCCACTATGTGAATGGCTTCGCCTATCCGGACGGCAAGTTCCGCTTCAAGCCCGATTGGGCCAACGTCAAATCCTCCAACATCGGCCCGATGGGGCCGTGGCGGGACATGCCGTCGCTGCCCGACTACTGGCCCGTGGTGGAGGAGGCTGACGAGACCCACCCCTTCCGACTGGTCACGGCACCGGCGCGCAATTTCCTCAACACCTCCTTTGGCGAGACGCCGACCTCAGTGGGGCGCGAGGGGCGGCCGACGCTGAAGGTGCGGCCCGATGACGCCGCCCGGCTCGGCATTGCCGATGGCGATGCGGTGGTGATCGGCAATCATCGCGGCAGCGTCGAGTTGAACGCTGGGCTGTTCGCGGGGCTGAAGCCGGGCGTGGTGGTCGCCGAGGGTATCTGGGCGAACCGGGCGCATCGGGGTGGGGCCGGCATCAACACGCTGACCGGGTCGGACGAGATCGCACCCTATGGCGGCGTGGCCTTCCACGACACCAAGGTCTGGCTCAGAAAACTGTAACCCGTGCAAAAGGGGCTGACCGGACAGCGGTGGGGCCGGTGGAAACCGGTCGCGGGAACCGATGGCCTGCCCTGGAGTGTTCGCCGACCCGGTGGACTTATCTGGGCGATCAGCGAACGCTGCGAATTCAACCGGTGGATGCTTTGAGCCACTTTCGGCCCGGACTGAAGCTATCCTCGCTGTAAGGACACGCTCAAGGATTTGAATTTGAGGCGTTTTCTTTTCGGACAAGTGATTCCATCCGATCGCGAAATGCCTTAAGACACCGCCGTTTCGGGCTGCGCGGCGTGGCCCTGTCGATTCTTACACAACGAGGCCATAATGCGGGTTATTTCCGGTACGGTTGTCGCCGTGGTGCTTGCCGTCGGCGTGGTGGGCGCGCTGCCGGCCAGCGCCGATACGATCTCCCGCGACACGCTGTCGCGCAAGTTCCTCGACTATTGCGTCAACACCCAGTACCGGGTTGACGGTATCAATCGCAGTTCCATGATCGATCGGTGCCGCAAGGCTGCCGACGAGGCCATGTCGCAGTTCGAGGGCGACAGCTTCGACGCCCCGTCGCGCTCGAAGTTCACGGCCGAGCAAGACAAGGCGATCCGCGCCACCGTCTCCGCTGCCTTCGCGACGAAATAACCCCGCCCGATGGAAAATTGCCCCGCCGGATCCGGTCCGGCGGTTTTGCGTCGTCAGGCCATGATCGCCTTGATGCCGTCGGCCACGAACTGCACGGCGAGCGACGCCAGCAGCACGCCGAGCAGCCGCGTCAGCACGTTGCGGCCGGTGTCGCCGAGATAGCGGTCGATGCGGTCGGCGGCGAGGAAAATGCCGAAGGACAGCCCGATGATGGCGGCGATGATCAGCACCAGCGTCGCCATGGTCAGTGCGTCATGCGCGTCGGCGGCCAGGAGAATGGTGGCCGAGATGGCGCCGGGGCCGGCGAGGAAGGGAATGGCAATCGGAAACACCGCGAGGTGCCGAATGTCCTCGCCGATCGGCTGCGGGTGACCAACGGCGACATCGGCGTGACCGCCCGTGTCACCGCCGCTCGACTTGGGCTTCTCGAACACCATCTCGAAGGCGATCCAGAACAAGAGCAGGCCGCCGGCGATGCGGAAGGCCGGCATGGAGATGCCGAGGAAGGTGAGGATGCCGGCGCCGACGAAGGCGAAGGCGATCAGCACCAGGAAGGCGATGACCGAGGCACGGACGGCCACGGCGCGGCGCATGTCGGGGCGGGCACCGGCCGTCAGCGCCAGCACGAGGGGCGCCAGACCCACCGGGTCGATGGTGACGAAAAGTGTCGCGAAAGCATTGAGAATATAGTCGATCGGCATGGCCTGTCCGCCGTTTCGGAAGTTGCCCGTTGCTCTGCCAGAAAAGCGACGGCACCGAAAGGGGGCGAACGGCCGGTCGGCAGAATCAGGGAGGGAAAGACGTGGCCATCCCCGCCAACAAGATTGAGCTTCTCGATGCCATCGGCGCCAACTACCAGAAACTTCGTGCCGATCTTGACGGCGTACCGGAGGCGATCAGCGGCGAGCCGACGCTGGAGGGGCACGCCAAGGGCACGCTGATGAGCGTGCATGATCTCGTCGCCTATCTCGTCGGCTGGGGCGAACTGGTGCTCAAGTGGCACGCCGGCAGAAGCGCTGGAGAGCCGGTGGACTTTCCGGAGACCGGCTACAAGTGGAATGAGCTCGGCCGGCTGGCGCAAAAGTTCTACCTCGACCATGCCGAGGTGTCCTATCCGGCGCTGCTCGACCGCCTTGCCTCCGTCAAGGATCGCATCGTCGCCGTCATCGCTGCCACCGACAACGCCGACCTCTATGGCAAGCCCTGGTATGAAGCCTACACCTTCGGCCGCATGATCCAGTTCAACACGGCTTCGCCCTTCGATAACGCCCGCAAGCGTCTCCGGCGCTGGAAGACGGAAAAGGGACTTCGCTGATCCCGTTGCCGGCGAAAGCGCCGTTTTCCGCTGGACAAACCAGCGGTTCCGTGGTCTTTGCCCCGCCACAACAACATCAGGATCGGCCGCCGGATGGCGGCGCCTTCGCATCGGTCAGTCCGGAGCGTGGCGGCGTTCTGAAACGACGATTCAGCGCGGACGAGGTTCCGGAGCCAGCTCTGGTCAATCTCCGCCGCCCTGGGAGATAGTGGGACCATGACCGACGACCGATCCGGCGCCAAACCCGAGCCGCGCCCGGCCAACCAGCGTGGCGCCGCTCGCCTCGCCGCGGTACAGGCGCTTTACCAGCTCGAGATCGGCGGCGGCGACCTTCTGGAAGTCGTGCAGGAGTTCGAGGCCTTCCGGCTCGGCAAGGAGATCGACGGTTTCGAGTATCGGCAGGCCGACGCTGGCTGGTTCCGCGACATTGTCAGCGGTGTGGTTACCGATCAGCGGACGATCGATCCCATGGTGCACACGGCGCTGGTCGAGGACTGGCCGCTGAAGCGCGTCGATGCGACGCTCCGCGCCATCTTGCGCTGCGGCACCTACGAACTTCTGAAGCGCGGCGACGTGCCGGGCCGGGTGATCATCTCCGAATATATCGACGTCGCCCGCGCCTTCTTCGAGGATGACGAGCCGCGCCTCGTCAATGGCGTGCTCGACCGCATCGCCCACGAGAACCGTCCCGACGAGTTCCCCAAAGAGGGGGCGTGAGATGACGGCGGGCAGCATCGGTGAATTCGAGCTGATCGCCCGCGTGTTCGCGCCGCTCGCTGCCGACGGTGCCCTCGGGCTGACCGACGACGCCGCCTTCTATCGCCCGCGCCCCGGTCGCGACCTGGTGCTGACCAAGGACGAGGTGGTGAGCGGCGTTCATTTTTTCGCCGATGATCCTTGGGACGCGGTGGCCCGCAAGGCGCTGCGCGTCAACCTGTCCGATCTCGCCGCCAAGGGGGCGACGCCGATCGGCTATCTCCTGGCGCTCGGCCTGCCAAAGGATTTCACCCTTGAAGAGATCGACGCGCTGGGCGCCGGCCTTGCCGCCGATCAGGCGGCCTACGGCATCTCGCTGTACGGCGGCGACACGGTGCGCTCTCCGGCCGGTTTGACGCTGTCGGTGACGGCGATCGGCGAGGTCAAGGAGGGCGGCATGGTGCGGCGCGGCGGCGCGCGAGTCGGCGAGACCATCGTCGTCACCGGCACGATCGGCGACGCAGCGCTCGGGCTGAGGCTGCGCCTTGATCCCGGACTGTCCGACCGGCTCGGATTGTCGGACGCTCACCGCAGCCACCTTCTCGACCGGTACCTCCTGCCGCAGCCGCGCGGCGCGCTCGTGACGGCGGTGGTCGACTGCGCCTCCGGCGGCATGGATATTTCCGATGGTCTCATCGGCGACCTCGGCAAGATGGCGGCGGCCTCCGGCGTCGGCATCGATATTGACGCCGACCGCGTGCCGCTATCGGGCGCCGCCCTGGCGGCGGTCACTGCCGATCCGGACCTCTTCTCCGTGGCGTTGACCGGCGGTGACGACTACGAGTTGGCGCTGTCCATTCCAGAAGCGAGGGTTGGTGCTTTCCTGGCCACCGCGGCGGCGGCCGGTATCGGCGCTGCGCCGATCGGGCGGGTGAGAGTGGGGGAGGGTGTGGCGGTTCGCGGCGATCATCCGGCGCTCGCCAACCTCGGCTCGGGCTCTTATCGACATTTCTGAGGCATCGGTCGAAAAGTTGCCGGCTTTTTCGATCAGGCGGATGCAGAGGCCGGTGTCCGGCTTGCGTCGTCAGGGGCGAGCCGGTAGACCTCGGCAGGGCCCTGTTTTTGGGGCGACCGCCAACCGTTTTCCCCGCCAGTCTTTTTCTTTTGCACTTTCCGGAGGGCCGATGTTCCGCAAGCTCTACGATTGGACCATGTCGCTGGCCGGCAGCCGCAAGGCCGGCACCTGGCTCGCCGCCGTTTCTTTTGCGGAAAGCTCGTTCTTCCCCATTCCCCCCGACGTGATGCTGGTGCCGATGGTGCTGGCCCGGCGCGACAAGGCTTTCACCTATGCGCTGATCTGCACCATTGCATCGGTGCTGGGCGGCATTCTTGGCTATTCCATCGGCCTGTTCCTGTTTGACAGCGTTGGCGCCTGGCTGATCCGCGTCTATGGCTATGGTCAGAGCTTTGATGACTTCCGCGCTGCCTACGCCGAATACGGCGCGTGGATTATCCTGATCAAAGGTCTGACGCCGATCCCCTTCAAGCTGGTCACCATCGCTTCGGGCTTTGCGGCCTATCACTTCCCGCTGTTCGTCGCGCTCTGCGTCATCACGCGCGGCGTTCGCTTCTTTCTTGTCGCCCTTCTGCTGCGCAAGTTTGGCGAGCCGGTGCGCACCTTCATCGAGCGGCGGCTCGATGCGGTGATGTGGGGGCTTTTGATCGTCATCGTCGGCGGCTTTGTCGCGGCGCGCTACGTCGTCTGAGGCCGCGTCGACGCCCCGGCTGCGGCGCCGGGCGAGCAGACTGGCAGCGATTTTGCCCCGAATGGGGACAAATCCATAAAATCGTCTGCTTCGGGCTTTCACGCCCTTGACGCCACCAATCGAGGCTATATCGGTAGTCCCGCCCTCGTATCTGTCCACAGAACGGGATCGCGTTCGTATGTCGGCGCGCCCTTCAAGGCGGAAGAAAAGAGGGTCGCTCCCAAGGCGAACGGGCACGGGAACCGCAAGGCTCCCAAGGGGCGTTCGCCTTCGGTTCGTGGCGCCAAGGCCGGACCCTCAAGCGTCCGGCACTGCGGAGGGATCATGTACGTTCTTTACATCGCGATCATCTGCGGACTGCTGGCCATCGCCTACGGCGTATGGGCCACCAAGTCCGTCATGGCATCGGACGCGGGCAGCGCCCGCATGCAGGAAATCTCAGGGGCTGTCGCTGAGGGTGCCAAGGCCTATCTCAAGCGCCAGTACACCACGATCGCCATCGTCGGCGTGGTGATCCTTGTCGTGATCGCGTGGCTGCTGGGTGTGACGGTCGCCATCGGCTTCCTGGTCGGTGCTGTTCTGTCGGGCCTCGCCGGCTTCATCGGCATGAATGTGTCGGTGCGCGCCAACGTTCGCACCGCCGCGGCTGCCATGCAGTCGCTGGCCGGCGGCCTCAACATCGCCTTCAAGGCTGGTGCCGTGACTGGCCTGTTTGTGGCCGGTCTGGCGCTCCTCGGCGTCGCCGTCTACTTCTGGGTGCTGACCGGGCCGCTGGGCTATGCGGTCAATGACCGCACCGTCATCGACGCTCTCGTCGCCCTCGGCTTCGGCGCTTCGCTGATCTCCATCTTCGCCCGTCTCGGCGGCGGCATCTTCACCAAGGGCGCCGACGTCGGCGCCGACCTGGTGGGCAAGGTAGAGGCCGGTATTCCCGAGGATGATCCGCGCAATCCGGCGACCATCGCCGACAACGTCGGTGACAATGTCGGCGACTGCGCCGGCATGGCGGCCGACCTGTTCGAGACCTACGCGGTGACCGTGGTTGCCACCATGGTGCTTGCCTCGATCTTCTTTGCTGCCGATCAGGTCCTTCTGGTCAAGGCGATGCTTTATCCGCTGCTGATCTGCGGCACCTGCATCATCACCTCGATCATCGGCACCTTCTTTGTGAAGCTTGGCGCCAACAATTCGATCATGGGCGCCCTCTACAAGGGGCTGTGGGCCTCGTCGCTGCTGTCGATCGTCGGCCTCGGCGCCGCCACGTCGCTGACCATCGGCTGGGGTGAGATTGGCGCCATCGACGGCATCATGCTGACCGGCACCAAGCTGTTCGTCTGCGGCATCCTCGGCCTCGTCGTCACCGGCCTGATCGTCTGGATCACCGAGTACTACACCGGCACCGGCAAGCGCCCGGTGGTGTCGATCGCCCAGGCGTCGGTTACCGGCCACGGCACCAACGTCATCCAGGGTCTGGCCGTGTCGCTCGAGTCGACCGCCCTGCCGGCGCTGGTCATCGTTGCCGGCATCATCGCGACCTACCAGCTCGGCGGCCTGTTCGGCACGGCGATCGCCGTCACCACCATGCTCGGCCTCGCCGGCATGATCGTGGCGCTCGACGCCTTCGGCCCGGTGACCGACAACGCCGGTGGCATTGCCGAGATGGCTGGCCTGCCCAAGGACGTCCGTCACACCACCGACGCGCTCGACGCCGTCGGCAACACCACCAAGGCCGTCACCAAGGGTTATGCCATCGGTTCGGCCGGCCTCGGCGCCCTGGTGCTGTTCGCCGCCTACACGAACGACATCAAGCACTTCGCTGAAAGCGGCGTGCCTTACTTCCAGGGTATCGGCAACATCGACCTGTCGCTGTCCAACCCCTACGTGGTGGCGGGCCTGATCTTCGGCGGCCTCATTCCCTACCTGTTCGGCGGCATCGCCATGACCGCCGTCGGCCGGGCTGCCGGCTCAGTGGTTGAGGAAGTGCGTCGTCAGTTCAAGGAAAAGCCGGGCATCATGGCCGGTACGGAGCGTCCGGACTACGGCCGCGCCGTCGACATGCTGACCAAGGCGGCGATCAAGGAAATGATCATCCCGTCGCTGCTGCCGGTGCTGTCGCCGCTGATCGTCTACTTCGGCGTGCTTGCCGCCTCGGGTTCGAAGGCCAACGCCTTCGCCGCCCTCGGCGCCTCGCTGCTCGGCGTGATCGTCAACGGCCTGTTCGTCGCCATCTCGATGACCTCGGGCGGTGGCGCCTGGGACAATGCCAAGAAGAGCTTTGAAGACGGCTTTGTCGACAAGGACGGCGTCAAGCACTTCAAGGGTTCCGATGCCCACAAGGCCTCGGTGACCGGCGATACCGTCGGCGATCCCTACAAGGACACCGCTGGTCCGGCCGTCAACCCGGCCATCAAGATCACCAACATCGTGGCTCTGCTGCTGCTGGCGGTTCTTGCCCACAGCTGATAGACCCAAGTCAGTATTACGACTGAACGGAGCGGCGGTCGGGCAACCGGCCGCCGCTTCGGCGTTTTCGGGTGGCGCCATCTGGTGCTGCCGGCCATTGTCCGGAACCATGCTCATGACCTCCACCCACGCCGTTGCGCCGGCCGACCCCGGCCGCTATCGCGGCTTCGCCTTCGCCTTCTCGGCCTACCTCCTGTGGGGGTTTCTGCCGTTCTACATGAAGGCCGTCGCCCACATGTCTCCCTACGAGGTGGTGGCGCACCGCGTGTTGTGGTCGGTGCCGCTCACCGCGGCGATTCTGGCGACGCTGGGCGGCTTCTCGAGTTTCCTGGCGGTGTTCCGGCAGCCGCGCATGCTCATCATGGGGCTTGTCACCGCCAGCCTCATTTCGGTGAACTGGGCGATCTATGTCTGGGCGATCGGCTCGGGGCGGGCGCTTGAGTCGGCGCTCGGCTATTTCATCAATCCTCTGGTCAACGTCGCCCTCGGCACGATCTTTCTCGGCGAGCGGCTCAGCCGCGCCCAGATGTTTGCCGTGGCGCTCGCCATCTTCGGCGTCGGGCTGATGACGGTGGAAAGCGGCGGCCTGCCGTGGGTGTCGCTGGCCCTGGCGCTGACCTTCGGTGTCTATGGCTATCTCAAGAAAACCCTGCCGATCGGGCCGACGCAGGGCTTCCTTCTGGAGGTGGTGATGATCTCGCCGCTGGCGCTCGCCTATATCGTCTGGCTGGCGGCCACCGGCAGCGGCCATTTCTGGGGCACCGGCACGACGACCACCGGTTCCGACACGCTACTGCTGGCCGCGTCTGGCCTCGTCACGGCGGTGCCGCTCATCCTGTTCGTCTATGGAGCGCGGCTTTTGCGATACTCGACCATCGGTCTCATGCAGTATATCGCGCCATCGATGGTCTTCCTGATCGCCGTCTTCGTATTCCGCGAGCCGTTCTCGGTCGGCAAGCTCATTGCCTTCCTGTTCATCTGGGCGGCGCTGGTGGTCTATACGGCGACGATGTTCTCCGGCCGCAAGGCGTAGCTTGAAATGCGGCCATGAAAAAGGGCGCGACCAAAGCCGCGCCCTGAATGCTGATCGTCGTGGCTGACTAGAGGTTGCCGAGCGGGTTGACGTTGCCGACACCCTTGATGATCTGGCTGATCAGGTTGAGGTCGGCGCCACCGGTCCGGGTCTTGCGTTGGATGAAGTCGAACACCTTGCCGTCCTGCAGACCGTAGTTGGAGATCTGCTTGACCAGACCCTTTTCATCGAAATAGACGGCGAGCACGCGCTGTTCGGTAATCGAACGACCCATGATCGGGTTTTCATCGATGGTCTGGGAAATGTAATAGAAGCTGTCCCCGGCCAGCGCCGAGGTGGTCGACGGCGAGCCGAGCACCAGCAGGACCTGCTCGCGGGACGAGCCGACCGGCACCTGCGCCAAAGCTTCCTCGGACAGCACATAGCCGTGCTGAATCGGCGGCGTACCGCAGGCCGACAAGGAGACGGCCGTCAGCAGGACGATTGCCGCGCCCTTCAGACCAAACATCATGCCCGACGGGCGTTCACTCCGGCTAAACTTCACATGAGCCTCCCGGCACTCCCAACCACACACACTTGGCAACTTGGTTACCTTGCGCTAGGTCACGAGGCAACGTCAATTCGCGCGCCCGGCGCGGTTTCCTATCGAATGCCGTGCCGGAACGTGGTCTTCGGGGAAGGAAACGGCAAAACTATGGTGTTCGGCCTCATCCGGCGAAAGGCGCCCCCTCGCGCGGCAGCGTTCTACGAGGACCTGATGCGCGCCGCGCGGCAGCCGGTGTTCTATGCCGAGCTCGGCGTTGCCGACAGCGTTGAGGGCCGGCTCGAGATGCTGATGCTGCATGTCGGTCTCGTCGTCCATCGCCTGTCCCAGGACGTCACTGGTCGGGAGATGGCGCGCGATGTCAGCGAGCTGTTCATTGAAGACATGGAACGGTCGCTGCGCGAGATCGGTTACGACGACAGCGGCCTCAAGCGCCGCCTCAAGAAGGTGGCCGGCGCCT
>JAGSYU010000083.1 GCA_018262575.1 Pseudomonadota bacterium
TGGCTACAAGGTTCGTCTCCGTAAGCTCGACCCCTATCTGAACGTCGATCCGGGGACGATGTCTCCGTATCAGCACGGCGAAGTTTTCGTGACCGACGATGGCGCGGAGACCGATCTTGATCTTGGCCACTATGAGCGCTTCACGGGGCGCCCGGCCAACAAGCAGGACAACATCACCACCGGCCGCATCTACCAGGAGATCATCGCCCGCGAGCGGCACGGTGACTACCTCGGCGGCACGGTTCAGGTGATCCCGCACGTCACCGATGCGATCAAGGCGTTCATCCTCGACGGCAACGAGGACTACGACTTCGTGCTGTGCGAGATCGGCGGCACGGTGGGCGACATCGAGGCGATGCCCTTCCTTGAGGCGATTCGCCAGCTCGGCAACGAGTTGCCGCGCCGGCACTGCGTCTACATCCACCTGACGCTGATGCCCTATATCCCCTCGGCGGGTGAGTTGAAGACCAAGCCGACGCAGCATTCGGTGAAGGAGCTGCGCTCGATCGGCATTCAGCCGGACATCCTGCTCGTCCGCTGCGATCGGCCGATCCCCGAGGGCGAGCGCAAGAAGCTGTCGCTGTTCTGCAACGTTCGCCAGTCGGCGGTCATCCCTGGTCTCGACGTCGGCACCATCTACGAGGTGCCGCTCGCCTATCACAAGGAAGGCTTCGACGACGAGGTGCTGGCCGCCTTCGGCATCGACGCGGCGCCGGCCCCGAAGCTTGACCGTTGGCAGGGTATCGTCAATCGAATCAAGAACCCCGAGGGCGAGGTCAATATCGCCGTCGTCGGCAAGTACACGGTGCTCAAAGACGCCTACAAGTCGCTGATCGAGGCGCTGGTGCACGGCGGCATCGCCAACAACGTCCGCGTCAAGATCGAGTGGATCGAGAGCGAAGTGTTCGAGAAGGAGGATCCCACCCCCTATCTCGACCACGTACATGGCATTCTGGTGCCGGGCGGTTTCGGCGAACGCGGTTCGGAGGGCAAGATTCTCGCCGCCCGCTTCGCCCGCCAGCACAGCGTGCCCTATTTCGGCATCTGCTTCGGCATGCAAATGGCGGTGATCGAGGCCGCTCGGGCGCTGGCTGGCGTCGCGGAAGCGTCGTCGTCGGAGTTCGGGCCGACCCCGCAGCCGGTGGTCGGCTTGATGACCGAGTGGCTGAAGGGCAACGCCCTCGAGAAGCGCCGGGCTGGCGGTGACATGGGCGGCACGCTGCGCCTAGGCTCCTACGAGGCGCATCTCGCCAAGGGCTCGAAGATCGCCGAGATCTATGGCTCGGAGATCATCCACGAGCGCCATCGCCATCGCTACGAGGTCAACATCGACTATCGCGACCGACTGGAGGCCTGCGGCCTGTCGTTCGCCGGCATGTCGCCGGATGGCGTGCTGCCGGAAACGGTGGAAATTCCAGGTCATCCCTGGTTCATCGGCGTGCAATATCACCCTGAGCTGAAGAGTCGGCCGTTCGAGCCGCATCCGCTATTCGCCAGCTTCATCGAAGCGGCCGTGGAGCAGAGCCGGCTGGTGTGAAAATCAGGTTCGTCTGAATTGGAAAAAGCCGGCCGCCATGAGGCGTGCCGGCTTTTTCGTTGGCCCTAAAGAGCAGTCAGGGACTTGATTTTTTCCATGCCGCCAACCTTCGGTGCCAAGGCTGTCCATACGACCTCGGCGCCCTTCGCCCAGGCGCCGCGGTTTTCCGGTGCGATCATCTTGCCGCCGGCCGCCTTTGCGGTCTCCATCGAGGTTGCTTCGTCGGCCTGCATCAGCCCGTCGAAATAGATCGAGGCCTCGGCGATCGCCGCCGTGAACACCGTCTTCTCCTCATCGGTGAGGCCGTTCCAGAAACCGGCCGACAGATAGACGGCGCCGGTGGCCCAGATATGGGCGGTTTCGATCAGATAGGGCACCACCTCGTACAGCCGGAAGCCGGCGTAGGCGGACTTGGTGAGATCCATCATGTCGACGACGCCGGTCTTCAGAGCGTTGTAGGTTTCGGTGATGGGGATCGGTGTCGGCAGTGCGCCGTAGGCCGTCCACAGCTCGACGTGCAGCGGGCTCTGGATGACGCGAATGCGTTTTCCGGCTACGCCTTCCGGCGTCGTCACCGGTTCCTTGGCCAGCAAATGGCGAGCGCCATAGTTGATGAAGCCGAGGGTGACGAAGCCCTGATCGGTCAGCTTCGCCTTGAATTCCTCGCCGATGGAACCGGTGGTGGCGCGGCGAACGTGGTCGCGGTCGCGGAAGACGAAGGGCAGGTCGAAGAGCTGCGTTTCCGGCACCCAGGCCGACAGCGCCGACAGGGTGGACAGGCTGGCCTGGATGGAATCGAGGCGGATTCCCTCGGCCACCTCCTTCTCCCCACCCAGCGCCGCGTTGCCAACGATGCGGAAATCGAAGCGGCCGGGCAATTTCGCTTCCACGAGATCGCGCACCTTCATCCAGATCTTCGTCTCGGGCTTGTCCTCGCCGAGCAGCGAGGCAACGGTCAGTGCCTGCGGTGCGGCGCGCGCCGGCCGGATGATGGCGGGGAGGGCGAGGGCCGAAAGGCTGGCGGTAAAGGCGCGACGGGTGAGGGCAGGCATGGCATTTCCTCCGAAGGTCGGGGTCATAGGAGCGCCCAGAGGGCGGCGGCGAGCGCCATCAGCGCAGTGGCGGCGATGAGGGCGAGGGTGAGCGGCAGCACGGCGCGGAAAACGGCGCTGGTGGAGAGGCCCGAAATACCGGCAGCAACGAACACCAGCACGCCGACCGGTGGCGTCAGGCCGCCGATCATCAGGTTGACCGTGAGGATGACGCCAAAGGCTACCGGGTCGATGCCAGCGGCGATAATGGATGGCATGAGCAGCGGCGCGAACAGCAGGATGCCGGGGCCGACGTCGAGCGGGCCGCCGACGGCGAGCAGGATCAGATTGGCGACGAGCATCACCGCCAGCGGGTTGCCGCCGAGCGCTGTCACCCAGCCGGCCAGCGCCTGTGGCAGGCCGTCGATGGCCAGCAGGAAGACGAGCGGCGCCGAGGAGGCGACGAGGAGGCCGATCGCTGCCGTCTCTCGTCCCGCCTGGAAAAAGGCGGCGAGGGCAGCGTTTCGACCACCACGTGCGCCAAGCACGGCGACAAGCGCGTAGACCGAGGCGACGGCGGCGGCTTCGGTCGGGGTGGCGACGCCAAGGCGAATGCCGAAGAACACCACCAGCGCCAGGCCGAACACCGGTGTCGCCGCGCCCAGTGCGGCGAGACGTGCGCGTCGATCGGTCGCTGGCCGGGCCGGCGTGTCGGCGGACCAGTGCAGCATGGCTGCCATGGCCGCCGCCAGGATCAGACCGGCGATGAGGCCGCCCTCGAACAACGCGCTGACCGACAGGCCGGTGGCCGAGGCGAGCAGCAGGAAGGCGATCGACGGTGGAATGATGTTGGGCAGTACCGCCGTGGCGGCGACGATGGCCGCCGCCTTTTCTGGCTTGATGCCGTCGGCGACGAGAGCCGGTGCCAGAACCTTGGCGCCGAAGGCGGCATCGGCGATCGACGAGCCGGAGACGCCGGAGAACATCAGGTTGGTGACCAGCGTCGCCTGCGCCATGCCGCCGCGTCGGTGACCGACCAGTGCCGAGGCAAGCCGGACGAGGCGGTGGGCGAGGCCGCCGACATTCATCAGCATGCCGGCCAGCAGGAAGAAGGGAATGGCAAGCAGCAGGAATTTGCCCGTGCCCGACACCGTCTGCTGCACGATGGCGGCTTCCGGCAGGCGGGCACCGAAGGGTACCGCTGCGGCGAGGCCGACAATCAGCGAATGGACGAAGGGGGCTCCCGACGCCAGTGCAAGGCAGGTGACCGCACAGGCAACGAGGCTCGGCAGCTCGACCGGCAACAGCACCGGCAGGTGGGGCAGACCGGCGAGGGCGGCACCGCCGGCAAAAATCGCCAGGGTGGTCGGCCACGAGCGGCGGGCGACAGACATCAGGATCAATTGCACAGCCGCCAGCGCGCCACCGGTCGCCACCGGCCAGAAGCGCCAGCTCTCGGGTATGCCGAGAGTGGGCGACGTACCGCCGATCAACGCCGCCACCTTGCCGGCGCCGAGCATCAGCACCAGCGCCGCTGCAAGCGTGACGGCGTCCGATGCTGTGTCGGCAACGGCGCGGGCGCGCGGACCGAGGTGGCGGGTTGCCACGTCGATGCGCATGGCAAGCGGCCCGGTGGCGCAGAGCGGCAGGCCGAGGAACACCAACGCCGTGTGCAGGAAGATCCCGAGATCCTCGGTGGCGACGAAGCCGGTGGAGAAGACGTAGCGCAGCAGTGTGGCGCTGAACACCAGACCAAGCAGCGCTGCCAGGATGATCGCCAGGAGGCCGGCGAGCAGGCGGTCGATCGCGTCGACGAGCCTTTCCGCGGCGGCCTTCACGGTTGGACCCCAGTACCGCCGAGCGGCGAGAACCAGGTCGGCTTCAGGATGCGGCTCCGCATGGCCCGTACGAGAGGCGCCGCCTTGGCCCGGAAGGCCTTCCAGGCCGGGTCGGCCTCCATGGCGGCGCGGCGGCGGTCGCGATCGGCGAGATCGTCATATTGCCAGATGTGGACGACGTCATTGACGGCGCCGATATCCTGCGTGAACCAGCCGATCAGCCTGCCGAGATGGCGGGTCTGGATGGCCATGCCCTCGGCGACATAGAGGTCGAGATAGGCGCTGACATGTGCCGGCTCGATGGTGTAGGTGCGTTCGTCGAGAATCATCGTCGTTCGGCCGTCGTTGAGGATTGCGGGCGGCGGAACGCGTCAGGCGGATGTCTGCATGGCTCTATCCCTCCGCCGGCATGACCCGGATCAGGTTCGTCGGGTTGGAGAAACTCCTCTCAGCCCCGGCTGGGGCACCCCGTGAGATGTCGCAAGCTTAGCCGGATGGATTTGGCCGCGCCATAGGAAAAGACCTCGACCTGAGACGGCGAGCCATGCGTCGGACGGGAAGCTCAATGGCAAACCGCTTGTCCGGCTGGCGAGGCTCCACTAGGGTCGCCGGGTTTAGAGCGATTGATTGCGAGATGAAACCAACAAATCCCATCTTCACCGGCCTTCCCACCACCATCTTCGAGGTGATGTCCGGCCTTGCCCGCGAGACAGGGGCCATCAACCTCGGCCAGGGCTTTCCCGACGTCGACGGGCCGGAAGAGGTGCGCCGCGTCGCCGCCGAGGCCTTCCTCAAGGGGCCCAATCAGTATCCGCCAATGATGGGACTGCCCGTGCTGCGACAGGCCGTCGCGACCATCAACAAGCGATTTTATGATCTCGACGTTGATTGGAGCACCGAGGTGATGGTCACCTCCGGCGCCACGGAGGCGCTCGGCGACGCCATCCTAGGCCTCGTTCGTCCCGGCGACGAGGTGGTGCTGATCGAGCCGCTGTATGACAGCTACCTGCCGATCGTCCGCCAGGCCGGCGGCATCCCCAAGCCGGTGCGCATCGCCCCGCCGAACTGGGAGCTCGACCCCGACGCGCTGGCCGCCGCCTTCTCCGACCGTACCAAGGCGATCCTGATCAACACGCCGATGAACCCGGCCGGCAAGGTGTTCTCTCGGTCAGAGTTGGAGCTGATCGCCGGCCTCTGCCTGAAGCATGACGCGGTGGTGATTTCCGATGAGGTCTACGAGCATCTGGTGTTCGATGGCCGGCGGCACATGTCGCCGATGCAGCTTCCCGGCATGCGCGACCGGGTCGTCCGCATCGGCTCGGCCGGCAAGACCTTCTCGCTGACCGGCTGGAAGGTGGGCTACGTCACGGCGGCACCTGCCCTGATGGAGCCGATCGCCAAGGCGCATCAGTTCGTTACCTTCACCACGCCGCCGGCCCTGCAGACGGCGGTGGCGCACGGCCTTGCCTTTGGCGATGGTTACTTCGACGGCGTCATCGCCGATCTGCAGGGCAAGCGCGACCGCCTCGCAAGCGGCCTTGCGGCGCTCGGTTTTTCGGTTTTGCCGTCGGCCGGCACTTATTTCATCGTTACTGACACCGGACCGCTCGGCATCGACGACGACGCCGAAGCTTGCCTCAGGATGACGCGCGAGGCGGGCGTCGCGGCGGTACCGGTATCGGCCTTCTACGTTTCCGATCCGCCGAAGCGCTTCATCCGCTTCTGCTTCTGCAAGCGCGACGCGGTGCTGGACGAGGCCGTCGTCCGCCTCGCCGCCTGGATCGACACACAGGGACAGTGAATTTCAATGGAAAATCCGGTTCTGGTCGAGGTGACGCGCGGCCCCATCGTCGAGAGTTTTCATCGGGGATCGGTGGCCATTGTCGATGGCGACGGCCGCCTGGTGTTCGGCGCTGGCGACATCGAGCGGCCGAGCTTCCCGCGCTCGGCAGTGAAGCCGTTCCAGGCACTGCCGTTCATCGAGAGCGGCGGCGCCGACCGCTTCGGATTTGGCGATGCGGAGCTGGCGCTCGCCATGGCCTCGCACAATGCCGAGTCCCGCCACGTCGAGACCATCAGGGCGATGCTCGCGGCGGCCGGTCTGGATGAAAGCTGCCTTGCCTGCGGTCCGCACTGGCCGGGCCGACACGCCGACCAGGGCGAGTTGCACCGCCGCGGCGAAAAGCCCGGCCGCATTCACAACAACTGCTCGGGCAAGCACACCGGCTTCCTCTGCACCTGCGTCGTCACTGGCACCGATCCACGTGGCTATGAGAAGGCCCAGCATCCGGTGATGCGCGAGGTGATCGCCGCTGGTGCCTCGATGACCGGCACGCCGCATGCCACCGATATCTGTGGCACCGATGGCTGCTCGATCCCCACCTTCGCCGTGGCGCCACGGGCGCTCGCCCACGGGTTCGCCCGTTTCGTGACCGGCGTCGGCCTTTCGGCCTCTCGGGCCCGCGCTGCCGAGCGGCTGAGACTCGCCGCCGCCGCCGAGCCGTTCATGGTTGCCGGTAGCGGCCGCTTCTGCACGCGGGCGATGACGGCGCTGGGTGACCGCGTCCTGGTCAAGACGGGCGCCGAAGGCGTGTTCATCGGGGCGATCAAGGAGCTCGGCCTTGGCATCGCGCTCAAGATCGACGACGGCGCCGGTCGAGCCTCCGAGGCGGCGATGGCCCATATTCTGATCGATCTGCTGAAACTCACCCCCGACGATCCGGGTTATGACGAGATGTGGGACCTCGCCACCCCCAGGGTGAAGACCTGGGCGGGCGATACGGTCGGCGAAATCCGCGCCACCGCCGCCCTCGACGGCATCGCCGGCTGAGAAGCGGGATCAAGGGAAGACGGAGGGAAGCATGGGCGACGTCGTCAAGCTCGACAAGAAGGCGCACGAAGCGCGCAAGAAGGCCGAGGCCGCCCGGGCGGCGGGCGGCACGGCCGGCAATCGAGCGCCGGCTGGCCGGCCGGTCGTCGCCATCATCGGCGGACTGGTCCTCGTTCTGATGATCGTGGTGACTTTGATACTCTGATGGTCATCCAGCCGCGGTGGGAGGCCCTTCGTCGCCAACCAATCGCTGGCGGCTCCCGGCGGCGACATCCGACCGGAGTCGACCATCAATTCCCTGTCATCCTTGCTCAACGATCTTGACTGACCAGTCAGTCGTGCCTATCTTCCGGCCATGGACGACAGAACACGCCACATTCTAGAGGTCACCATCGGCCTCCTTGCCAAGGAAGGGCTTGGCGTTCCGACGTCGCGCATCGCCCGAGAGGCCGCGGTCGCCAACGGCACGCTATTCAACCTCTTCCCGACCAAGCAGGCGCTGCTCGACCGGGTCTACGTCACGCTCAAGGGGGAGATGGCGACGGTCTTCGGCAAGCTGGACGTTGTCGGCGGCGACTTCGTTGCCGCGATGGGCGACGCCTGGCGAAGCTATGTTCTCTGGGCGGTGTCGACCCCCAGTCGGCATCAGGTCATGCACCTCCTCAAAGGCGGTGGCGCGGTTTCGCCCGCCGCTGTCGCCGAAGGCGAGCAGGCTTTCATTGACTTAAGTCGTTTCATCGAGACGGAAATGGCGCGTGGCGCACTGGTGGCGATTGGCTTTTATCATTTCGCCCGGCTGGCCGAGGCAGAGGCCGATGTCGTGATCGCGCTCGCTCGTGAGGGCGAAGTGACCGGCACGGCGCTCGACGCCCTGATCGACAGGGGATTCGGCGTGTTTTTGAATGGCGTGACACCCCGGTGACGGCGACAGGGCCGGAACGGGCAGCGAGCACACGGGAAGGTCCCATCATGACAAGGACGGCATTGGTTACCGGGGCTTCGGCCGGCATCGGCGAAGCGATCGCCGTGAGGCTCGCGGCGGAAGGCTTCCGTGTCTACGCCGCGGCGCGTCGGCTCGACCGCATGGAGCATCTGAAGGCGAAGGGCATCCGAGTCTTGCCGCTTGATGTCACCGACGAGGCGTCGATCAAGGCGGCGGTGGCCGCCATCGAAGCGGAAAGCGACGGCATCGACGTGCTGGTCAACAACGCTGGCTATGGCTCCTATGGCGCCGTCGAGGATGTGCCGCTTGAGGAGGCGCGCCGCCAGTTCGAGGTCAACGTGTTCGGCCTTGCCGCGCTCATCCGGCTTGCAGCGCCGCACATGCGGCGACAGCGCTGGGGCAGGGTGATCAACATCACATCGATCGGCGGCGTCCGCGCCTTTCCCTTCGGCGGTTGGTACCATGCCACCAAATTCGCCGTCGAGGGCCTATCGTCGAGCCTCAGGCAGGAACTCAGGCCATTCGGGGTGGACGTGGTACTGATCCGGCCGGGTGCCATCAAGTCCGAGTGGGCGGGCATTGCGCTCGAGAATTTCAGGAAGACGTCGGGAAACGGCGCCTACGCGTCGATGATCAAGTTGGCCGAGGAGATATTCGCCAGCGAACGGGTGGAGAGGATGGCCGGCGAGCCGTCGGCCATCGCCGATGTGGTTGCGCGTGCCGCCACCGCCCGCCGCCCCCATGCGTCCTACACGGCGCCGCGCGCCGCCCGGATCATGCTCCGGGTGCTGTCGCTGCTCGGAAGCGACCGCTGTCGCGACGCAGTCGTCCGCCGCATGTTCCGCATGCCGGCCCGCCTGTGACGGAACCGGCACGCAGCCACCGTCACGCCGTCTGGGGTAGCGGTGCGGCCGGCTCGCGCTTGCGCTCGATGGTGAGGCAGAGCGCCGCTGCCGCGAGGCAGAAAGCGCCGGCCACCAGCAGCGCCGGCACGTAGCTTTCGAGGTCGGTCCGGCTCCAGCCGGCGCCATAGGCAGCGGTGGCGGCGCCGAGCTGATGGGCGGTGAATATCCAACCGAAGACGAGGCCGGCTTTCTCGGCGCCGAAGCGCTCCGCGGCCAGCTTCACCGTCGGCGGCACCGTGGCGATCCAGTCGAGGCCGTAGAAGACGGCGAAGCCGGCCAGCAAAAGCGGATCGAAGCCGGTCAGCGGCAGGTAGAGCAGCGACAGGCCGCGCAGGCCGTAGTACCAGAACAGCAGCCAGCGATTGTCGTAGCGGTCGGACAGCCAGCCGGATAGCAGCGTGCCGAAGAAGTCGAATACGCCGATGAAGGCCAGCAGGCCGGCGGCGCTGACCGGCGCCACGCCGTAGTCGCCGCAAATCGTCACCCAGTGCGTCTGGATGAGGCCATTGGTGGACAGGCCGCAGACGAAGAAGGTCGCGGCCAGTGCCCAGAAGACATAGGAACGGGCGGCGTCGCGCAGTCCCAGGAGCGGCGCCGACACCAGCGTCAGCAGGCCGACCGTGCGGGCCGGCGCCGGCTGGAAGCTGCCGCCGTAGGGGCTGATGCCGACATCGGCTGGCCGGTCGCGCATCAGCAAGAGCACGCCGAGGAGCGCGATCGTCAGCAGGGCGACCACCAGACCCAGGGCGGCGCGCCAGCCCCAGGCCTCCGTGGCGGCGGCGATGACCGGCAGGAAGATGAGCTGTCCGGTGGCGTTGGAGGCGGTGAGCAGGCCGATGACGACGCCCCGACGGTTGACAAACCAGCGCGTCGCCACCGTAGCGCCGAGCACCGTTGCCGTCATGCCGGTGCCGAAGCCGATGACGACACCCCAGAACAGCATCAGCTGCCACAGGCTGGTCATCGTAACGGAGAAGCCGAAGCCGGCGATGATCAGCAGCAGGGCGGTGACCACGACCCGGCGGACGCCGAAGCGGTTCATCAGCGCCGCCGAAAATGGTCCCATCAGGCCGAACAGCACCAGGCGGACGGCGAAAGCCGTCGAGATATCCGAATTCTTCCAGCCAAACTCCGCTTCGAGCGGCCGCAACATGACCCCGGGCGCCCCGAGGGCGCCCGCTGTTGCCAGCATGGTGACGAACGTGACGGCAGCTACCACCCAGCCGTAGTGAATGTCGCGGCGGGCAAAATAGGTGGGGAGGGCGGAAGTCGTCATCGGCGGGCTTTCGCTGAAGGAGGAGGGAAAAGGGACTAAGGAATGGCTAGAGCGCGCCGGAGAGACCGGTGATGGCCGCAATTTTATCCGGGCCGAGCGTTGCTTCGATCTCGGTCTGCGCCGCATGCCAGAGCGGAACAGCGGCGGCCAGCCGCTGCCGCCCTGTTTCGCTGAGGCTCAACATGCTGCGTCGTCCGTCACCGCAACTGGTTTCCTCGACGAGTTCGTGCCGAACCAGCACCTGAACGTTGCGGCCGACCGTCGAACGGTCGAGATCGCAGAGGGAAGCGAGTTCGGTGATCGAAAGTTTGCCGGTGCGACTGATCCTCTTGAGCAGCCGGTATTGCGCAAGCGTCAGCTCGACCGCCGCCAGATGGCGGTCGTAAATGGCAGTCGTTTTGCGCGCCGCCGTCCTGAGGAGATCGCAATAACAAGGTGAGTCCATAACGCGGGTATATACCCCTATCTGAGTGCCGACAAGAGCGCGACGTGACTTCGGCCATTCGGCAACGACAGACGGAATGAAAATGCGTGGGATGGGGGAACCGAGAAACCGAATTCCTTAGAACGGTGCGGAGGTGGGGCTAATGTGTGGGACAGGCGCACCGCCGCATCGCAGCAGTGCGCCGATATCAGAGAGAGGCGCCATGAAGATCGAGACCCTGTCCATCCATGCCGGCCTGCCGGCTGCCCGCTCGGGCGAACCCGTCCTGAGCCCGCTGGTGCCGGCCTCAAGCTTCTATGCCCATCCCGACGACATCGGCTTTTCGGCCAACGAACTCAGCGACCAGGCGCCACATTTTTACACGCGCTGGAGCAACCCGACGGCGGCGGCGCTGGAGGCGCGGCTCGCCACGCTTGACGGCGGCGAGGCGGCGCTGACCTTTGCCAGCGGCATGTCGGCAGTAACCGGCCTGTTCCTCAACCGGCTCAAGGCGGGCGACCATCTCGTCGTCTCCAACGTCTGCTACGCTGGCGTCGCCGAATTCGCCCATGACGGGCTGTCGAGACTCGGCATTGCGGTGACGGCGGTCGACACCAGCGACCTCGCAAAGGTGGCGGCGGCGATCCGGCCGGAGACCAGACTTGTCCACATCGAAACGCCCGCCAACCCGATTCTCCGCCTGTCCGACATCTCGGCCATCGCCGGCATCGTCCACGCGGCTGGTGCAGAGCTCTCCGTCGATTCGACCATGGCGACGCCGGTGGCGACCAAACCACTGGAACTCAGGGCCGATTTCGTCGTCCATTCTCTGACCAAATACGCCTGCGGCCACGGCGATGCGCTGGGTGGGGCGGTGATTGGCTCGGCTGCCGCCATGGCCGATCTGCGCAAGACGTCGCTGATCCACCTCGGCGCCGCCCTCAATCCCTTCGCCGCCTGGCTGATTCTGCGCGGTCTCGAGACGCTGCCAATCCGCATGCGAGCGCATGAGGAGAATGCCCGCGCCGTCACCGCCTTTCTCGAGAACCACCCCCGCGTCAAGCGCGTCTACTGGCCCGGCGCCAAAAGCCATCCGCAGCACGACCTTGCCGTTCGCCAGATGCGGAATTTCTCGGGCATGGTCTCTTTCGTGGCCAACGACGGACCGACGCTGGCGAGGCAATTCGCCGACCGGCTCAGGACGGTCGCCTACGCCGTGTCGCTCGGCAAGACACGCAGCCTGCTGTTTTACATTCCGGCCGACGACCTGATCGCCTCGTCCTTCCACCTCAAGGGCGACGACGCGGCCGCCTATCGCGACTGGACGGGCGATGGCACCTTCCGCCTGTCGGTCGGCCTCGAGAGTGCTGACGACATCATCGCCGATCTCGAGGCCGCGCTCGGTTGAGCGGGACTGACTGCAGCGCACCTCCTTCGGTTGTCCGATCTATGCTGACTATAGGCGAAAGGGCTTATTGACGGGCAATGTAACCGGTTACATTATCCCGTTCGGGCGCTAGATGCCCATGGGATCATTCCGCCCGAGGGCGGGTGCCGGAGAGCGGGATCCCGGAGGAAACGACACCAAGTGACAGTCCGGCGGGCCGGAGGGCCGGTTCGCGGCGCGTCAGGGAGGCGACAATGAAATCAGTTCTGTTGGCGGCCGGCATCGCCGTAGCCGCGGTCGGTGCGGCGTCGGCGGCCGAGACCTTCACCATCGGCCTGTCGAACGGCTGGGTCGGCAGCGAGTGGCGCACCCAGATGATCGAGGAGGCGCAGGCCGCCGCCAAGGCTTGGGCCGATAAGGGCGTCACCGTCAACGTCGTCGTGCAGTCGGCCAACGTCGACGTGCAGGGCCAGATCGGCAACGTCCGCAACTTCATCAATCAGGGCGTCAACGCCATCATCATCAACCCGAACAGCCCGACGGCGTTCGATCCGATCTTCGCCCAGGCCAAGGCCAAGGGCATTCTGGTCGTCGCCACCGACGCCGAAGTGTCGTCCAAGGACGCCATCTACGTCGGCATCGACCAGAAGGGCTGGGCGATGAAGTCGGCCGAGTGGCTGGCCAACACGCTCGGCGGCAAGGGCAATGTCGTTACCATCAACGGCGTCGCCGGCCATCCGGCCAACCAGATGCGCGTCGACGGTTACACCGAGGTCTTCAAGAAGTTCCCGGATATCAAGATCCTCAACGAAGCCAACGCCAACTGGGACCAGGCGCAGGGCCAGCAGACGGCGCAGACGCTGCTTGCCACCTATCCCGATGTCAACGGCATCTGGGTGCAGGATGGCATGGCCGCCGGCACGTGGCGGGCGATCATGGCCGCCGATAAGCAGAAGTCGATCGTCGCCACCGGCGAGATCCGCAAGGACTTCATGGACCTGTGGTCGAAGGAAGGCCTGACGTCGGGCGCCTCCGTCAATCCGCCGGGCGTCATGGCCTCGGCGCTCAACGTCGCGGTGCTCAAGCTGCAGGGCAAGGAGTTCAAGGACGGCATCTTCGGCGGTGTCTATGGCAATGCCATCTACATCCCGATCCCGTTCGTCGCCAATGACAACCTTGCCGAGAAGCTTAAGGAAGCCGACGGCAAGCCGGGTTATTGGTCGGTGACCGACGTCGTGTCGATCGACGACGCGGCAAAGTTCTTCAAGTAAACCTCTGAGCGGGCCGGCTCTATCTTCCTCCCGGAGCCGGCCCGTCCTTTTCTTCCGTCCGGCGTGCGCTGCAAATGCGTGCGAGGGACGTCTGTTGCCGATCCGAACCCGGATGCGTCCGATGCCCCCAGTCCTTCGCGCCACCGACATATCCAAGAGCTTCGGCGCCGTGCAGGCGCTCGATAAGGCCCGCCTGACGGTGGAGCGCGGCGAGATCCACGCTCTGCTCGGTGCCAATGGCTGCGGCAAGTCGACGCTGTGCAAAATCATTGCTGGCACCGTCGGCCGCGATACGGGCGAGGTGCTGATCGACGGGCAGGCGGCGGCGCTCGGTTCGCCACGGCTTGCCGAAGAGCAGGGCGTGGCGCTGTTCTATCAGGAACTGTCGCTGGTGCCGCAGCTCTCGGTCGGCGACAACATTTTCCTCGGCCGCGAGCCGCGCACGGCGCTCGGCTTCACCGACCGGGCTGCCATTGTCCGCGCAACCGAGGCGCTGATCGCCCGCGTCGCCGCGGTGGCCGGAAAGGGTTTCACGCCGGACGCCCGCGTTGCCGATCTTTCTCCCGATCAGCGCCAGCTTGCCGAGATCCTGAAAGTGCTCGCCCGCAAGCCGAAGATCATCATCTTCGATGAGGCGACGGCAACGCTCGACCGTCGGCAGGTGGAGGTGTTCTTCGACATCCTGCGCGAGCTGAGGGCCGAAGGTATCTCGTCAATCTTCATCTCGCACCGCATGGACGAGGTGTTTGCCATCGCCGACCGCATCACCGTGATGCGCAACGGCCAGACGGTGGCCGAGTTCGCCGCCGCTGAGACCGACCGCTATGCCGTCGTCTACGCCATGGTGGGGGAGACGGGTGCCATCGCTGCTTCGGTGCGTGATCACGCGCCACTCAAGGGCGATGTCCGCCTCTCGGTCGAGGCCGCCCGGGCGGCCCGGCTCGGGCCGGTGTCGTTCACGGCACAGCGCGGCGAGATCCTCGGCCTCGGTGGGTTGCAGGGGCAGGGGCAGAAGGCGCTGCTATCGGGCCTGTTTGGTGCCGAGCCATTCCAATCCGGCCGCGTTGTTCTTGACGGTGTCGACGTCACCGCCCGCCGGCCGGTCGACGCCATGGCCCACCGCATTGCTTACGTTTCCGGCGATCGGGCGCGCGATAGCGCGCTACCCGGTCGCTCGATCTTCGAGAATACCGCCATCGCCAGCCTGGTGCGCGAGCGGCGGCATGTCATTCCCGGCGCTGTGTTTCGCGAGCGCTTCTCCAACGTGCTGGCCGGGCTCAATACGCGCTACGCCGGCCTCGACGCGCCGATTGGCTCGCTGTCGGGTGGCAACCAGCAGAAGGTATTCATCTCGCGCTGGCTGTCGCCGTCGCCGGGCCTGCTGTTGCTCGACGATCCGACCAAAGGTATCGACCTCGGTGCCAAGGGCGACTTCTACCTCCTGGCGCGCAAGCTTGCCGACGAAGGGGCGGCCGTGATCATTTATTCCTCCGAGGACAGCGAACTCCTTTCGCTCTGCGACCGCGTGCTGGTGCTGAACGGCGGTGTTGTCACCGCCGACCTCTCCGGCGACCGGCTGACGCCGTTTGACCTGACGCGCGCCTCCTACGGAGACGCGGCATGACCGGCTTCAGCAAACTCGGTGGTCGCACCTGGATCGTCACGGCGGCGGCGCTGATCGTTCTTCTGGTCGTCAATACCTTGCTCCAGCATAACTTTCTGGAGCCGTCGGTCGTCCAGTCCAACCTCACCACGTTCCTGCCGTTGGTGCTGGTGGCGATCGGCCAGACCTACGTTATCCTCGGCGGCGATATCGATCTGTCGGTCGGCGCCATCGTGGCGCTCGTCAACGTCGTCACGGTGACGGTGATCGCCTCCCTCGGTGGCGACGGCATGGCCGTCGGGCTCGGCCTTCTGGCCGGCATGGGGGTCGGTGCCGGCTGCGGCCTCATCAACGGCCTGATCATCGCCGGCCTGCGCTTCCAGCCGATCGTCACGACCTTTGCGACATCGATCGTCTTCTCCGGTCTGGCGCTTTGGGTGCTGCCGCAAGCCGGCCTGCCGGTGCCGGAACCGTATTGGCGCACCTATGCCGGCACGATCCTCGGCCTGCCCACCGTCTACGTCATTTATCTCGTTGCCTTCCTGTTGGCCGCCTTCCTGGCCGCTCGGCCGTTCATGACGCGCCTCAAGGCGGTCGGCGGCCAGCGTACCGCTGCATTCCAGACCGGCGTCGATCTCGGCAAGCTCAGGGTTTCCGCCTTCGTGCTGTCCGGTCTGTTCGGTGCCTTTGCCAGCCTCTGCCTGACCGGCGAGACGGCAAGCGGCGATCCGCTGATGGGCCAGAGCCTGGCCATGTCGGCCATCTCGGCGGTGGTGCTTGGCGGCACGGCGCTGGCCGGTGGCGTCGGCGGCGTGCTCGGCTCGGTGCTCGGCGCCTGGGTGGTCGGCATGATCGGTTCCGTCATCTTCTTCGCCGGCCTGCCATTCGAGTACCAGACGCTGGTGCAGGGCCTGATCATTCTCGCCGCGCTGGCCGGCGGCGTCCTCGTCACGCGACGCTGAGGAGGAGAAAGCCATGAACCGCTTCGTTGACCTTGCGAAGAACCCGCTGCTGATCTCCTCCGCTGCCATCCTGGCGCTGCTGGTCATTGGCGAACTGGTCTCGCCGGGCTTTGCGCGTGGCGACCAGATCGTCCGCCTGCTGACGGTGTCGGCCATCCTCGGCATTGCCGCCGCCGGACAGAACCTCGTCATCCTCGGCGGCCGGGAGGGCATCGACCTCTCCATCGGCGCCGTCATTTCGCTTGGCGCCGTCATCGCCGGCAACGTGATGAGCGGCTCTGACGCGGCGATCCCGCTAGCCTTCGGCGCAGCCTGCTGCGCCGGCTTCCTGATCGGCGTCGTCAATGGCCTCGGCGTCACCTACCTGCGCATTCCGCCACTGGTGATGACACTCGGCATGATGGGCGTC
>JAGSYU010000202.1 GCA_018262575.1 Pseudomonadota bacterium
CGATAGCCGTTCTTCTTCAGCCAGATGGCCAGATTCATCATGTCCTCGTCGGACGTGCCCGGATGGGCGGCGATGAAATAGGGGATCAGGAAATACTTCTTGCCGGCCTCAGTCGCCGCCGCGTCGAACAGCTGCTTGAAGCGGTCATAGGCGCCGATGCCCGGCTTCATCATCTTGGACAGCGGCCCGGCCTCGGTATGCTCGGGGGCGATCTTCAGGTAGCCGCCGACGTGGTGGCGTACCAGCTCCTTGATGTAGGTCGGGCTCTTGACGGCGAGGTCGTAGCGGACGCCGGAGGCGACCATCACCTTCTTGATGCCCGGCACCGCCCGCACCTTGCGATAGAGCTGGATCAGCGCCTCGTGGCTGGTGTTGAGGTTGGGACAGATGTCCGGATAGACGCAGGACGGCTTGCGGCAGGCGTTCTGGATGGTCTCGTCCTTGCAGGCGATCCGGTACATGTTGGCGGTGGGGCCGCCGATGTCCGAGATGATGCCGGTGAAGCCCTCGGTGCGGTCGCGGATCTTCTCGATCTCCTTGACGATCGAGTCTTCCGAGCGGTTCTGGATCACCCGCCCCTCATGCTCGGTGATCGAGCAGAAGGAACAGCCGCCAAAGCAGCCGCGCATGATGGTCACCGAGAAGCGGATCATCTCCCAGGCCGGAATCTTCGCCTCGCCATAGGCGGGGTGCGGCGCCCGGGCGTAGGGCAGCTCGTAAACGCCGTCCATCTCCTCGGTGGTGAGCGGGATCGGCGGCGGCGTCACCCACAGTTCGCGGTCGCCGTGCCGCTGGACGAGCGGCCGGGCGTTGCCGGGGTTGCTCTCGCGGTGGAGGACGCGGCTCGCCCGCGCATAGGTCTCGGCATCGGCCTCCACCTGCTCGAAGGCCGGCAGGCGCAGCACCGTGCCCGGCCCAAGCTGGCGGGCGCCCTCGTCGGCGCTGTCGATGTCGTCGGCATGCGCCTCGGTCCAGCCATCGGGAACGGCGTGCTTCATCAGCGCCACGCCGCGCATGTCGTCGAAGGTCTGCGGATCACCACCCTTGGCGATGCGGTGGGCCACCTCGACGATGGCCCGCTCGGCGTTGCCGTAGAGCAGGATGTCGGCCTTGGAATCGACCAGGACCGACCGCCGCACCTTGTCCGACCAGTAGTCGTAATGGGCGATGCGCCTCAGCGACGCCTCGATGCCGCCGAGCACCACCGGCACGTCGCGAAAGGCCTCGCGGCAGCGCTGCGAATAGACGATGACGGCGCGGTCGGGCCGCTTGTCGCCCTCCCCGCCCGGCGTATAGCTGTCGTTGTGGCGAATGCGGCGGTCGGACGTGTAGCGGTTGACCATCGAATCCATGTTGCCGGAGGTCACCCCCCAGAACAGGTTGGGCGTCGCCGGTGACGACGATCACGTCGCAGCTATCCCAGCCGAGCGTGTCCATCTCGGCACGGCTCTGCGGCAGGAACGGCGCCGTCCCAAAGCGGGCGGCCCAATGTTTGCGGTAGGAGAAGATCGGCTTCAAAACGTCCATCATGGCTTGCCGTTACCAGATTTGCCCCGGCGAGGAAACGCCGGTGACAGCTTGATCGGTGGCCCAGCAGGTACGACGAGCCACCGCGACTGGCCTCCTCATAGGCAGAGGCGACGACCACGTAAAACAACGAATAGGGAAAACACCAAAAAATAAACCGCCGCCGGGCGAATCCCCTTTGTGTCTCACCGTGTTTGCCGCTAATATTAAGCCATGGTGAACTTTTAGGCGATGGTATCGACATATAAAATAAGAAGCCGTTCAGGAAACGCCCTAGGCTGCACGAAACAGAAAAGAACGATACGCAAGTTCATTTTTCATGACGTAAAGCTAAGCGCCCCGAGCGAGCACTTATATTTTAGGCAATATTTCGGAAAAAGCCGGGACAATTTTGTTCCGGCTTTTATTTTTGCCGATGCTCTGCCCAGAAAGCGCGGGCACGCACGGCGGCGGCGGCAAATTCACGCGCCATCTCGGCGAACCAGGCATCGAAATCGGCCAACAGTCGATCGGTGAGACTCAACTGTCGCCAGGCCGGTGCCTCAGCCGAAAGCAGGCCTTGCGCTTGGGCGGCCTGCAGCAAGTTCCAGATCTGGCTCTTCGATACGCAGAAGGCGGCGGCGGTTGCCATGACGTCGAAGGCGACGCTCGTCGATCCGCTTTTCTGCCATTGCCGCAGCAGTTCCAGCAACATCGAATAGCCGCCGTCGCGCATGATGAAGAAGGTGATGGTTGGGTGGCGCCCAAGGAAATCGGCCATCTCGACGGGCATCACCGCCCAGACGACGCGGAAGGCCAGCACGAAGTCGGGCGTCGCCCGTTCCTCCTCGGTCAGCTCGAACAGGCCGAGCGGCGCCAGCGGTGCCAGCTGCGCCATCAGCCAGCGGTGGTCCTCGCCGATCATCCTGTCGGTCGGAACAAGAATGCGCTGGCGGCGGTCGGTTGCCGGCCGGGTCTCGAGAAGGCCGAGCTTGCGCAGCAGCAGCGTCTGTGCCGCCACTCGTCCCGGACTGAGGCCGCCATTCTCCGCCGACAGCTTCTGCAGCCGGGTAAGCGTCAGTTCCGGCGCGGCAGGATCGAAGGCGTGGCGGGCGTAGATATGCAGGGCACAGCCGCAAATGGCGTGGCGCGGCAGCGTGTTGACGGCCTTGTTGAGGAGACCGGCGTTTCGAAACAGGGCGCTTGCCCCCTCGATATAGACGGCCCTTGCGCTCGTATATCCCATGGACACCCCGCAAACGGCCGCAGTACGTATACTTTAGCCCAATTGTCCCCTTTTTTAAAGCACAGCCGCGCGGCAGTTGCCCGACCAAGTGGCAGTTGGCCCGCACAGATTCCGCTTGCGCCTGACAGCTCGAGCCCGCACATGCTCGCATTCAAATGCGGCGGAGATAGTGATGGCAAATGTGGTGATCGTCGGCGGCGGCCCGGCCGGCCTGATGGCGGCGGAGGTCCTGGCAACGGCCGGCCACCGCATCACCGTCTACGACGGCCTGCCAAGCCTTGCCCGCAAGCTGCTGCTGGCCGGCAAGAGCGGCCTCAACCTCACCCATGCCGAGCCCTACGAGCGCTTCGTCACCCGGTATCGCCCGGCGTCACCGGCGCTGACGGCGGCGCTCGACGCCTTCCGCCCCGACGCCCTCATCGCCTGGGCCAACGGCCTCGGCGCCGAAACCTTCGTCGGCTCGTCCGGCCGGGTGTTTCCCAAGGCGATGAAAGCGTCGCCGCTGCTGCGTGCCTGGCTGAAACGGCTCGGCGAGCTTGGCGTGACGGTGCAGATGCGCCACCGCTGGACCGGCTTTTCCGAAACCGGCCTCACCTTCGAAACGCCGGACGGTGCCGTCGAGGTCACCGCCGACGCCGCGCTGTTCGCCCTCGGCGGCGCCTCCTGGCCGCGCCTCGGCTCGGACGCCGCCTGGGTGGCGCCTCTCAGGGCGATCGGCGTCGACATCGCCGACCTCAAGCCTGCCAACGCCGGCTTCGACGTCGATTGGGACGCGCCCTTCATCGAGCGCTTTGCCGGCACGCCGGTCAAATCGGTGACGGCGACCTCCGACGCCGGCACGCTGCCCGGCGAATTCGTCATCTCCGGCCACGGCATCGAGGGCAGCCTCGTCTACGCCCATTCGGCCGCCTTGCGCGATCGCCTCGAGCGCACGGGCAAAGCGGACCTGGTGATCGATCTGGCACCCGGCCGCAGCGCCGAGCGCCTCGCCCACGACCTGGCCAAACAGGGCGCCAAGGCGTCGTTCAGCAATCGTCTGCGCAAGGGAGCCGGCCTCGACGGCGTCAAGGCGACGCTGGTGCGGCTGTTCTCCTCGGAGGAGGAACGGCGCGACCCGGCCCGTCTGGCCGCCCGCCTCAAGGCGCTGCCGATCCCGCTCCGCCGCATCCGGCCGATCGAGGAGGCGATCTCCTCGGCCGGCGGCGTCCGCTTCACCGCCCTCGACGAGCATTTCATGCTGACGGCGCGGCCGGGCGTCTTCGTCGCCGGGGAAATGCTCGACTGGGAGGCGCCAACCGGCGGCTACCTGCTGACCGGCTGCTTTGCCACCGGCCGCGCGGCGGCGCGCGGCCTGATGGACTGGCTCAAAGAGCGGTAGGCGTCAGCCGGCGATGCGGCGGGCCGCCGAGTCCAGCGTGTTCAGCATCAGGCAGGCGATGGTCATCGGCCCCACGCCCTTCGGCACCGGCGTGATGAAGCCGGCCACCTCGGCGGCGGAGGCGAAGTCGACGTCGCCGACCAGCTTGCCCTTGCCGTCGACCTCGATGCGGTTGATGCCGACGTCGATCACCACGGCGCCGGGCTTCACCCAGTCGCCTTTGACCATCTGCGCCCGGCCGACGGCGGCCACCAGCACGTCGGCGGTGCGGCAGAGCGCCGACAGGTCGGCGGTCTTGGAGTGGGCGATGGTGACAGTGGCATTCTTCTGAAGAAGCAGCTGCGCCATCGGCTTGCCGACGATGTTGGAGCGGCCGATCACCACCGCATGCTTGCCGGCAAGGTTGGGCAGCAGGCGGTCGATCAGCATCGCCGCGCCGCGCGGCGTGCAGGGCACAAAGCCCGGCAGGCCGATGGAGAGGCGCCCGGCGTTGACCGGGTGGAAGCCGTCGACGTCCTTGTCGGGATCGATCAGGCCGAGCACCTTGTCGGCGTCGATCTGCTTGGGCAGCGGCAACTGCACCAGGATGCCGTGCACCGCCGGGTCGGCGTTGAGCCGGCCGACCAGCGCCAGCACGTCCGCTTCCGACGTGTCGGCCGGCAGGATGTGCTCGAAGCTCTTGAGGCCGCATTCGGCCGTCGCCTTCAGCTTGTTGCGCACGTAGACGCCGCTGGCCGGATCGTCGCCGACCAGCACCACCGCCAGACCGGGAACGACGCCATGCTTGTCTTTCATCTCGGCGGCGCGGACGGCGATATCCCGGCGGAGCTCGGCGGCGATGGCAAAGCCATCGATAATCTGTGCGACCATGGCGGTGTCCCCTCGTGGCTGGAATGCGGGCCTAACCAGATAAGCCCGGCGATTGCAAGCCGCCCGATGGGATCAATCGAGTAAGGTGGCAGAATGGGGGTGCCCCCTTCGACCCGAGACGGCCCTTCTCATGTGGACTATGACGGCTTGGGAAGCCCTATAGATGCCCCTCGCCTCTTTCTTCCTGAGGTCCTACGCCTTCGCGTAGGATGACAGGTAATTTATATATATGAAACAGATAGATAGCGCATCCATAGAGTGTCATCCTACGCGAAGGCGTAGGACCTCAGGCCGAATGAAGCGCAACGCCGCTATCAGGCGCTCTTTCCTGCCCGAGATGGCTTTCCTTCGCGGACAATAGCAGATTATCTATTTGTTCTTATTATATAAATCTGTCTTCCTGCGCGCAGGCGCAGGACCTCGGGACGAGAGTGCGAGCGGCATATATCAGGCGATATTAACTCTCCAGCGCGCCGCCATCCTTGGCCGTCACCGAACGCGTGTCGCCGACGATCTTCAGGAGATCATCGCCGACCCGGATGGCACGGGCGAGCACGCGCGTCAGCACCAGGCCCGGCGCCATCGCATGCACCGGCACCACGGCCGAGAGGTCGCCCGGCACCGGGATCATCTCGGCCACCAGTTGCCCCGCCGTCACCACGTCGCCCGGCTTGACGTGGAAGAAGGCCATGCCACCGACCGGCGCGCGGATCATCTCGACATAGGATTGCGGCACGCCCCGGCCGGTAAACGGTCCGACCGGCAGCGCTGCCTTGTCGGTGATCACCCCGCGCCCGACCAGAAAGCGATAGAGGCCATCGCCATCCTCTTGCGCCGTCACCGGCCCGACGTCGTGAACGCCCTTCAGCTCCACCGTCGCCACGACGCGGCGCTCGAAGCCTCCGGCCTTGAGGTGCGGCCGGAAGGCCGCCTCGTCGAAGGAGGCGTCGGTGCCACCCTCGAAGGTCAGCACGGCGCCGCAATCGAGCGCGGCGGCGAGATCGGCGCTGTGCGGCCACAGCTCCGAGGGCATGTAGAGATAGTTCGGTCCCTCGTTGTCGCAGTGAAGGTCGAGCACCAGATCGGCGTCGAGCGACAGCCTCTGCAGCGTCGCCTTCAGGCGGCGGTCGACGGCGACGCCATCGGCGTCGTCGGTCAGCAGCGCCGGGTCCGGCCGGTCGAGCAGTGCGAAGGCGCGGTTGAAGTTGACGCGGCTGCCATAGAAGAAGCGACCCTGGTGGTCGTCCCACTGGAACTGGTTGAGGCCGATCGGGTTGGCGAACGGCACGACGGTGACCGAACCCTTGAGACGGCCCTCCGCCTCCGCCGCCATCAGCCTGGGGATCAGCACGTGCAGCGCCGCGACGCCCGGCAGCTCGTTGCCGTGCAGCGCCGCCTGCAGATAGGCCTTGGGCGCCTTGGGATCCGTGCCGGCAAAGCGCAGCACCGTCAGGGAGTAGCTGAGGCCCGGCATGTCGCCGGGAAGGGTCACAATCGTCTTTTCCATGCCGTCCGCCCCTCAAGAATAGGGGACATCTCCTAGCACCCCGGACGGTGGCAAGGCGACGGAAAAACGA
>JAGSYU010000203.1 GCA_018262575.1 Pseudomonadota bacterium
CGGAGCGCCCGTATGGTCTCGCGGGCGATGATCTTGCCGCCGAGCGCCGCCTGGATCGGGATCTGGAACATGTGCTGCGGAATGAGGTCCTTCAGCTTTTCGCACATCGCCCGGCCCCGCCGGTCCGCCTGGCTGCGGTGGACGAGCACCGAGAGCGCGTCGACCGGCTCGGCGTTGACGAGGATCTGCATCTTGACGAGGTCACCCTCGCGGTAGTCGCTGACGTGATAGTCGAAAGAGGCGTAACCCTTGGAGATCGACTTCAGCCGATCGTAGAAATCGAACACCACCTCATTGAGCGGCAGGTCGTATTGCACGATGGCGCGGCTGCCGACGTAGGAGAGGTCGATCTGGATGCCGCGCCGATCCTGGCAGAGCTTCAGGATGGCGCCGAGATAGTCGTCCGGCGTCATGATCGAGGCGCGGATCCACGGCTCGGCGATCTCGACGATGCGTGTGACCTCCGGCATGTCCGCAGGGTTGTGCAGTTCGATGTCCGTGCCGTCGCTGAGGCGCATCTTGTAGATGACCGACGGTGCCGTGGCGATCAGGTCGAGATTGAACTCGCGCTCGAGCCGCTCCTGGATGATCTCGAGGTGCAAGAGGCCGAGGAAGCCGCATCGGAAGCCGAAACCGAGGGCCGCCGAGGTTTCCATTTCGAAGGAGAAGCTGGCGTCGTTGAGGCGCAGCTTTCCGACGGCGGCGCGCAGATCTTCGAAATCGGCCGCGTCGACCGGGAACAGGCCGCAGAACACCACCGGCTGCGCCGGACGGAAGCCGGGCAGCGGTTCGGCGGTCTGCCGGCGCTCGTCGGTGATGGTGTCACCGACGGCGGTATCGGCGACTTCCTTGATCGACGCGGTGATGACGCCGACCTCGCCGGTCTCCAGCCTGTCGCAGAGCTCGAGCTTCGGCGTCATGTAGCCGACCCGCTCGACTTCGTAGACGGCCCCGGCGCGCATCATCCGAACCTTCATGCCCTTCTGGAGCACGCCGTCAACGACGCGGACCAGCACGATGACGCCGAGGTAGGCATCATACCAGCTGTCGACCAAGAGGGCTTTCAGCGGCGCGTCCGGATCGCCCTTGGGCGGTGGCAGGCGCTTGACGATGGCTTCCAGCACGCCGTCGATGTTGAGGCCGGTCTTGGCCGAGATCTCCACGGCATCCGAGGCATCAAGGCCGATCACGTCCTCGATCTGGCCCTTGATTCGCTCCGGCTCGGCGGCTGGCAGGTCAACCTTGTTGAGGATCGGCACGATCTCATGGTTGTTGTCGAGCGCCTGATAGACGTTGGCGAGCGTCTGCGCCTCGACGCCCTGGCTCGCGTCGACGACGAGAAGGGATCCCTCACAGGCGGCGAGCGACCGGCTGACCTCATAGGCGAAGTCGACGTGACCAGGCGTGTCCATCAGATTGAGCGTGTAGGTCTCGCCGTCCTTCGCCTTGTAGGAGAGGCGGACGGTCTGCGCTTTGATGGTGATGCCGCGCTCACGCTCGATATCCATCGAGTCGAGGATCTGTTCCTTCATGTCGCGCTGGGCGACGGCACCCGTCGTCTGGATCAGGCGGTCGGCGAGCGTCGACTTGCCGTGATCGATGTGAGCGATGATGGCGAAGTTGCGAATATGGGAGAGCGGCTGTGTCGTCATGGCCGGCTAGATACCATTCCCCCGGGCAACCGCCAAGCACTCGTCATCCGGCGGCGGCAAGCTTTTCCGGCATTGCCATTGCAGCGGCGGCGTCCGGCACGGCGTATGCACTGAACGCGATAAGTGTTTTTAGGAGCGGTGCCGGCGGCTGCCTTCGTTTATCAATGCGAAATGGATGGAGAGTTGAAGGCGGGGCGTCGCCTGGAGACGGCGGCCGGGGGATGCACGGGAAGGCGGGAAAGACGTGGATATGCATCTGCCGAACAAGTTCGCCGCGCTGGCGCTGGCCGTCACGGACGCAACGCTTTCCGGAGATGATGACCTTGCGCCAACGGCGGTCGCCGCACTGATCACAGCCGCCAACACTCCGCCGACCAGCATCGGAGAAATGGCGGCTATCGTCGGCCTCACACATTCGGCCACCGTCCGCCTTGTCGATCGATTGGAAACCGACGGCCTGTTGCACCGCCAGCGCCGGGTTGGTCGGGAGGTGCTGGTCGAGATCACGTCGGCCGGCCGACGCCGAGCGGATGCCTTGCAGGATCGGCGCCTCGCCGAGAGCCGCAATTTCCTCGCCAAGCTATCCGATGGGGAGCGCGAGCTTCTGGATCGGCTCGTCGACCGGATGCTGCACGATCATGCCGCTCGCGGGCACGATCGTCGCCGTATCTGTCGGATGTGCGCCCGTGCTTACTGCAATTGTTGCTTCGAAGCGCGCCCTGCGGCGGCGGACGATACGTCGGACAACGAATCTGCGACGCGCGAAGAAGCCTGAGTTTCCGTCCGCTTCACGCCTTGCGATAGGTCCAAACGCGGGCCGGCGGCAGGTTGCGCACGATCCAGCCGCTGACGCCGAGCGTCCATTGCCCCGCTTCGGCAGGAACCGGCGGTACCAGCGCGTAGGAAAACTGGATGAACGGCCGGCCCGGGTCGAGGACCGCCATCGCCTGCTCGAGGAGATGGCGGCGGTGGAGCGGTGGCTGGTTGAACAGAGGCAGCGATGAGACGACCGCGGCCACCTTGCCGACGCCGCCGCGCCGCAGCGTGTCGGCAAAGGCATAGGCGTCGCCGACTGTGATTCGTACGCCCGGAAAGCGGGTGCGGATATGTTCGGCGAATTTGGGGTTGTATTCGACGGCGAGAAGGCGCTCCGGCGCGATGCCGCGTTCCAACAGAGCAGCAGTGACCGCGCCGGTTCCCGGACCCAACTCGACCACCGTTCCCTCCCAGGCAGGGTCGACGGCGGCGGCCATGGCACGGGTGAGCCAGCGCCCCGAGGGGCTGATCGCGCCAGTGGTGAGCGGCTTGGACGCCCAGCCCATCAGGAACTTGACCTCGTCCGAACACTGGCAGCGCACGCGTTGTGCTCCGGCGATCGCCTCGTCCCGCAGTCGATGCACGAACATCCCCCTCACCTCCGGCTCGACTTGCGAGACCACTCAGGCCGGAGCTTCGCCCGCCGGCATGTCGGGATTTTGGCGCGGTCGACTCAGCTACCCAGATTGTCAAAAAAATCGCGAACACGGGCGAAGAAGCCAGCCGATTCGGGATTGTTGTCGCCAGACGATTCGCGCTCGAACTCTTCCAGCAGTTCACGCTGCCGGCGAGTCAGGCGCTGCGGCGTCTCTATGGTGACGTTGATATACATGTCGCCAACGTCGCGCGCGCGCAAGACCGGCATGCCCTTCGACTTCAGGCGAAACTGCTTGCCGGTCTGTGTGCCCTCGGGCACACGCACCTTGGTCTTGCTGCCGTCGATCGTCGGCACTTCGAATTCGCCGCCGAGCGCCGCCGTGGTCATGGAGATCGGCACACGGCAATGCAGATCGGCGCCGTCGCGCTGGAAGAAGGCGTGCGGCCGGAGCGAGATGAAGATGTAGAGGTCGCCAGCCGGACCGCCTCTCAAGCCGGCTTCGCCCTCGCCTGAGAGACGGATGCGGGTCCCGTCCTCGATGCCGGCCGGAATGTTGACCGACAACGTCCGCTCCTGCGTGGTGCGTCCGCTGCCCGAGCAGGCTTCGCAGGGGCTGGCGATGGTCTCGCCTCGGCCCTGGCAGGTGGGGCAGGTGCGCTCGATGGTGAAGAAACCCTGGCTTGCCCTGACCTTGCCGCTGCCGCCGCAGGTGCGGCAGGTCTGCGGGCTGGTGCCGGGCTTGGCGCCGGTACCCGAGCATTTGACGCAGGTGATCGAGGTGGGGACGCGGATCTCGACGGTTTTGCCGACGAAGGCCTCTTCCAGCGTGACGTCGAGATTGTAGCGAAGATCGGCGCCGCGTTCGCGGCCGTTGGGCCGGCTGCGGCGGCCGCCACCCATGAACTCGCCGAAGATGTCGTCGAAGATATCGGCCATCGAGGCGCCGAAGCCGGCGTCCGCACCACCGCGCCCGCCCATGCCGTTCTCGAAGGCGGCGTGGCCGAAGCGGTCGTAGGCGGCCTTCTTCTGCGGATCTTTCAGAACCTCATAGGCCTCGTTGGCTTCCTTGAATCGGGTTTCGGCGGTGTCGTCTCCGGGATTCTTGTCCGGATGCAATTGCATGGCGAGCTTGCGGAAGGCGCTCTTCAGCGCCTTCTCGTCGGCGTCGCGGGAAACGCCCAGCACGTCGTAATAATCGCGTTTTGCCATCGTCTGTCCCGAGGTGGAGGAAACCGCGGCGGTACCTCCCGCCCGTTTTCATCAGGGAACGGCTCCCTGGCTGTGTAAACCAGGGAGCCGGATACGCAGGAAGCCCGGACTTAACCGTTCTTCTTGTCGTCCTTGACCTCCTCGAAGTCGGCGTCCATGACGTCGTCGCCCTCAGTGCCCGGCTTCTCCTCGGCGCTGCCCGGCTGCTGGGCGGCGTACATCGCCTCGCCAAGCTTCATGGCTGCCTGGGCAAGGGCGCTGGTCTTGGCCTTGATGTCCTCGGCGTCGTTCGAATCGATCACCGCCTTGAGGTCGGCAATCGCGTTTTCGATGATCGACTTGTCCGACGAGGAGACCTTGTCGCCATAGTCGGCGAGCGACTTCTCTGTCGAGTGGACCAGCGCTTCGGCGTGGTTCCTTGCCTCAACCGCCTCGCGGCGCGCCTTGTCGGCGGAGGCGTTGGCCTCGGCGTCCTTCACCATCTTGTCGATGTCGGCGTCCGAAAGGCCGCCCGACGCCTGGATGCGGATCTGCTGCTCCTTGCCGGTGCCCTTGTCCTTGGCCGACACTTGCACGATGCCGTTGGCGTCGATGTCGAAGGTCACCTCGATCTGCGGCACGCCGCGCGGCGCCGGCGGCAGGCCGACGAGGTCGAACTGGCCGAGCATCTTGTTGTCGGCGGCCATCTCGCGCTCGCCCTGGAAGACGCGGATGGTCACCGCGCTCTGGCTGTCCTCGGCGGTCGAGAACACCTGGCCTTTCTTGGTGGGGATGGTGGTGTTGCGGTCGATGAGGCGGGTGAACACGCCGCCCAGCGTCTCGATGCCGAGCGACAGCGGCGTCACGTCGAGCAGCAGCACGTCCTTGACTTCACCGGCCAGCACGCCCGCCTGGATGGCGGCGCCGATGGCGACCACCTCGTCCGGGTTGACGCCCTTGTGCGGCTCGCGGCCGAAGAACTGCTTGACGGTCTCCTGAACCTTGGGCATGCGCGTCATGCCACCGACCAGCACCACTTCGTCGATCTGCCCGGCTGAGAGACCGGCGTCCTTCAGCGCGGCCTTGCAGGGCTCGACGGTCTTCTGGATGAGGTCGTCGACCAGCGCCTCGAACTTGGCGCGGGTGAGCTTCA
>JAGSYU010000084.1 GCA_018262575.1 Pseudomonadota bacterium
TATTCGATGAAGAACTCGGCCGAATGCCTGAGCGCCTGGCCATACATGGTGTGCAGCATGGCGTGGCCGGTGCGGTCGGCGGCGGCGCAGGTGCGCTGGGCGATGCCTTCGCCGAAATTGGTGGTCATGCCGCCGAACGGCCGCTGGTAGATCTTGCCTTCCTCGGTGCGGGAGAAGGGTACGCCCCAATGCTCCAGCTCGTAGACGGCGGCCGGCGCGTTGCGCACCAGATATTCGATGGCGTCCTGGTCGCCCAGCCAGTCGGACCCCTTGACGGTGTCATACATGTGCCAGCGCCAGTCGTCCGGCCCCATGTTGCCGAGCGAGGCGGCGACGCCGCCCTGGGCGGCCACGGTATGCGAGCGTGTGGGAAACACCTTGGTGATGCAGGCGGTGGAAAGGCCGGCCTCGGAAGCGCCGACGACGGCCCGGAGACCGGCACCGCCGGCCCCCACCACCACCACGTCAAAGGTGTGGTCGATGAACTGGTAGGCACGGCCGCCGACGTTGAAGGCGGTCTGCTTGCCGCCGGCATTCTCTGAGGCAACGGCCATGGTCAGGCTCCGAAGGTAATCTTGATGAGCGCTGCGGCCGAGGCGATGCCGACCAGCGCCGAGAAGAAGGAATTGGCCATCAGCGCCAGCACTCGGAGCAGCGGCTGATTGACGTAGTCCTCGATGATGACCTGCATGCCGATCTTCATGTGCCAGACGCTGACGCCCAGAAAGGCGAGCATCAGCACGGCGACGAAGGGGTTGCCGAGCGTGGCCATCACCGTGCCGTAGTCGTCGCCCTGCAGCTTGACGAGCAGCACGACGTAGACCAGCGACAGCAGCAAGGCGGCGACGCCGGTGACCCGCTGCTGCCAGAAATGTCCGGTGCCGGACTTGCCCGAGCCGAAGCCGCGGGCGTGCTTCAGCGATGTCTGGAAGCGAAAGGACTTGCTCATGGCGAACCTCAGGCGAAGACGAAGGCGGCGATAGCGACGACACCCGTCAGGACAATGCCGGCCACCAGGTTGAACAGGGCCATGCGATCGGCGGTCGTCTTGTCGAAGCCGTAGCCGAGGTCCCAGATGAAGTGGCGGACGCCCCCGATGGCGTGGTGGATCAGCGACCAGACGAGGCCCAGCAGGATCAACCGGCCGATCCAGCTCTGGTAGACGCCGTCGACGCGGGCGAACCAGTCCGGGCCGCTCGCCGCCGCGACCAGCCAGACGGCGACGAATACCGTGCCGACGTAGAGGAAGCCGCCAGTCATGCGGTGAACGATCGACATCGCCATGGTCAGAAGGAAGCGGAAGACCTGGAGATGTGGCGAAAGCGGGCGGGAAGCCGCGAGGCGGGCGTCGGCCATCGGATGATGTTCCCTCATGAAGCGGGAGTCGAATGCTCCCTCGGCGTGACTTCTTGACGTTAACGTCAACGTCAGGAGGCCGGAAAAGCCCGACTCGTAAGTACCTTCTCGGAGGTGGGCCGTCAAAGCCAAATCACCCGCCCCCCGATGCAAAACGATAAAGTCCGGAGCGTTTCCAGGAAGTCGGCGGGTCGCCACCCTGAAAACGCGGTGAAGCGGCCGGGCGAGCCGCTTTGGCTGTCCGTGAGAAAACGAAATGCCCTAGGTGTAAATACGACTATATGCCTAGGGCGCTCGGTGGCCTGACGGAATCAGCGGGATCGGTAGGTGTTTTAGGCGGATGCCGACGGACTTCCGGCGGCGTCGAGCCAGTCGATGGCGTTCAGAAGTTCGGCCTGATAGTCGCTGCCCTCGAGGCAGTGTGAGGCTTCGGGCAGCAGGCGATAGTGCGGCGGCACCGGCAGCCGGTCCACGAATTCGCGAACGTTTTCCGGCGGCGCCACGATATCCAGGCCGCCGGCGAACACGGCGATTGGCAGCGTCAGTTGGTCAATTACCGTGAAGATGTCGTGGCGCGGCCATTCGTCGAGGGCGCGCGGCACGTCGCGGCGAAGGTTGGCGATGCCGTCCGGATGGTATTTTTCGCGCGCCTCGATCTGGCGGACGCCGGAGGTGAAGGGCGACACCAGCAGCAAGTGAGAGATCCGACCGGCATAGTCGCCGGTGGCGAGGCGGGCGGCGGCATAGGCGCCCATCGAGTGGCCGCTGAGCGCAAGGTGCCCGCCGCTCCAGCCGATCTCGCCGGCATTAGCGACGGCCCAGTCGGCGGTGCGGCGAACGTCGCGCACATGGTTCTCCAGCAGGAAGTCGGCTTCGGTGCCGGCGCTGTCGTTCCAGGCCGAGGCGCAGCAGTCGGGCGACAGCACCACGTAGTCCCGCTGCCGATAGGCGTCGATCAGCTTCAGCATATGTGGCGCCCGCGCCGCGCCATTGCGTCCGTGGGCGGTGATGACGAGGCGGGGCGAGGGCGCGTCGCCGCGCCACAGCTCGATGCCCATGCGGGCATCGGCGGCGTCGGGATCGTCCGACGTGCCGAGCGGGATGACATCGGGCATCACGCGACGGCAGCCTTGTCGAGATGCGGGCTGGAGAAGCCCAGCCTTGCAAGGCCAACCAGCACTTCCGGCGCCGACATGAACAGCGTCCACAGGAGCGCGGACCGGTGGTTCTCGATCATCACGGCGATCGGCCCCTGATCGATGGCGAGATGGCTCGATGCCACCCAGTCCCGCTTCGGCGAGAAGGCATCGGCAAAGCCGAAAGGTCCGAACAGTCGCCCGTCCATGGCTGTCAGGAAGCCGCGCAGTGCCGTCATCGCCTCCTTGGGGACGTAAGGGAACGAGGCGAGCGCCGCCGTCGGCGTGATCACGCCGGTGTCGTTGGTCGGCGAATGGGCGTTGTAGCCATCGAAGGTGTCCGACGCCGTCAGGCCCCAACAGTCCGCGCCGTAGCCCGGGAAGCCGCCGGGATTGGTCAGGCAGTGCGCCCGGTTGATGAGCGCATGCGCGGTGTTCTGGGCGAAATAGTCGGCATAAACGTCGGACAGGCCGCGTGGGTCGAGGCCCATGAAGGAATAGTGGGCGAAGAACAGCGGTCCGCCATAGTCTGGGCCAAGCGGCAGCGTCACGCCGCCGTAGTTGCGACCGTTCAGGAAGTCACGGCCCTTGGCCCAGGATTGATGATAGGTCGAGACCGGTACCTTGTGGGTCGGCGACGCGGCGGCCAGCAGGTGGGTGATCAGGCACTCGTTCCAGCCGGTGACGGCATGGTTCATGGCAAAGCCGTGCACAGGACTCCAGTGCCACAGCAGGGCGCCGTCGGCTCTGAGGTGATGGCTCCATTCAACCCCGCGCCACAGCCGGTCGATGCGGGCGGCAAGGTCCGGCCGCGTCGGGATCAGCCACTGGCGCACAGTCAGCAGGCCGGCCATCAGGAAGGACGTTTCGACGAGGTCGCCGCCGTCATCCTTCCCGCCGAACGGTATGGTCTTGCCGGTTTCACCATGGATGAAATGCGGGAAAACGCCGTGGAAGCGATCGGCGGTCTCGAGGAAGTTGATGATCTTGCCGACACGTTCGACGACCTCGTCGCGGACAACAAAGCCACGTTCGGCGCCGGCAACCAACGCCATCATGCCAAAGCCGGTGCCGCCGGTGGTCACGGTGTCGTCGGGCGAGTAGCCGAAGGCGTCATTGTCACGCTCGCGCGCCATGCCGCTCACCGGATGACCATACTCCCAGAAATAGCCAAGCGTTGCCTGCTGCACGAGGTCCATCAACGCGTCATCGCTCATCGCCGCGACGGCGGCGGACGAGAAAGTCATGTCCGGTTCCCTTCAAACTGCGGCCCGTCCCAGACGACGCGCACCGCCTGGGTGTCACAGGAGTTGGGGCCGACATGGATGTCGAAGGCGCCGCCCTCCCAGCGCCGACGGGTATCGGTGACCGTCTCGGCTATCGAAAAATCGAGGTCGGCGACGGTGACGGTGAAACTGACCGTTTCCGTGGCGCGGGCGGCGAGCGCGACCTTGCGGAAGGCCTTGAGCTCTTTCACCGGCCGGCTGATGCTCGCCACGGGATCGCCGATGTAGAGCTGCACCGTCTCGAGGGTCGGGCGATCACCGAGGTTGGTGACGGTAACCGTCACGTCCAGCCTGTCGTCGCCGGTGAGTGTGGTCCGGTCGGCGCGCGGCGGGGTGTAGGCCACCTTGCCGTAGCCGAGGCCGAAGCCGAACGGGAAGAGGCCGTCGTTCTGCGGCACATCGTCGGGCCGGTCGACATAGCCCGTGGTGAACTTCTCAAAGCGGCCGGGGGTCGGGCGACCGGTCGGCCGATGGGCGTAGGTGAGCGGCACCTGACCGAGGCAATAGGGGAAAGTTGCTGGAAGACGGCCAGATGGTTCGGCTTTGCCGAACAGCACGTCGGCGAGGCCGTGGCCGATCTCGGTACCTCCAAACCAGGCGACCAGCAGCGCATCGGCGAGCAGAGCTTCCTCGGCGAGCGCCAGCGGCCGGCCGGTCATGACCACGACGACCAGTGGCTTGCCCGTCGCCTTCAGCGCCCGCAGCAGCTTCTTCTGCGGCTCGGGAATGGAAAGGTCGGTGCGCGAGGAGGATTCGCCCGAATACTCGCGCGCCTCGCCGACCACGGCCACCGCGACGTCGGCGACCGAGACGGCGGCGACGGCCTCGGCGATCATCGCCTCGGGCGATCGCGTGTCGATGACGACGGAAAGCTCTTTCCAGTCGTGGACGTTGAGGCGGGTGGCGAGCCACGGCTCGTCGACGATGTTGGCGCCTTTGGCTGTCAGGATGCTCAGCGCATTGCCCGCCGCCTCGCGCAGGCCATCGGCGATGGGAACGACGGTGGATGCCGAACCTGCGACGGCCCAGGTGCCGTTCATGTTAACGCGATCCTCGACGAACGGACCGATGAGGGCGATCGTGCCGATCTTGCCGCTGTCCGGTGCCGGCAGAGGCAAAAGCCCGCCTTCATTTTTGAGGAGAACCGTGACGGCGGCAACTGCCTGGCGGGCGAGTTGCCGGTTGGCAGCGGTGAGGATGGGCTGAGCGGCGCGGCCCCAGTCGAGCCGGTGGTAGGGGTCGTCGAACAGGCCGAGTGCCAGCTTGGCCTCGAGCACGCGGCGGCAGGCGGCCGTCACCTCGGCCTCGTCGAGGCGGCCGGCCATGACGCTGTCCTCCAGCGTATCAAGATAAGTCTCCGACACCATGTCCATGTCGACGCCGGCCGTGAGGCCGAGGCGGGCGGCGGCGGCCCGGTCGGACGCGACGCTGTGGGCGATCAGCTCGAGAATGCCGGTATAGTCGGCGACGACGAGGCCGCCATAGCCGAGCTTTTCGCGGAACAGCTCGGTGATCACAGCGCGATTGGCGTGCATCGGCACGCCGTTCAGCGTGTTGAAGGACGCCATGATCGAGCCGGCGCCAGCCCGCATGCCGGCGACGAAGGGCGGCAGCACCACGTCGTGCAGCGTGGCGGGCGACAGATCGACCGCGTCGTAGTCGCGGCCGCCCATGCCGCCGCCATAGCCGCAGAAGTGCTTGAGGCAGGCCATCACCGCATCGGGACGGGAAAGGTCCGCACCCTGATAGCCTTCGACCATCGCCTCGGCGAAGCGGCTGGCCAGGAACGGGTCTTCCCCGGGGCTCTCGGCGATGCGCCCCCAGCGCGGGTCGCGGCAGACGTCGACCATCGGCGAGTAGACCTGGTCGATACCGATCGACGCCGCCTCCCGGGCGGCAACGCGGGCGGTCGCGCGGACGAGGTCCATGTCCCAACTGGCGGCGAGCGCCAGCGGCAGCGGGAAGATGGTTTTCTGGCCGTGGATGACGTCCTCGGCGAACATCAGCGGTACCTTCAGACGCGTTTCCTGCGCCAGGTCCTGGAATACGCGCACCGCCTCGGCCGACTTGATGCCGAAGATGCCGCCGATATGGCCCGCTCTGATCTTGTCGGCAACGTCGGTGTTGACGACGGTGCCGGTTAGCGTCTCACCACCGGGGGTGACGAGATTAAGCTGACCGATCTTCTCTGAAAGGGTCATCCGGCCGAGCAAGTCGTCGATGAAGTCCTTGTCCTTTTTCATGTCCGGATATCCGCGGTTGTTCGTCGCCCCTCCGGGGTCAGGAGAGATGGCGCATTCCTGACAGCACCGAGCGGAGGCCGCCGCGCATGTAGCGGGGCGGCGGCGGTGCCGGAATCACCACCGGCTCAAGGCCGGCGCGTCCGTTCTCGATGTTGAGGATGGCGTGGTAGAAGGGGCGGCCGAGGCTGTCGGCGGGTGGCGTCTGCTCATGCATCACCGACAGCACCGTCGCCTTCGGGCAATACTGCCGGACGAGGCGGTGGAACTCGGTGCGCGCCTCGGGATCGAGGGCGGCGGTCGCCTCGTCGAGGAACAGCACGTCCGGGGTGTGCAGCAGGATGCGGGCGAGCACCACCTTCTGCTTCTGGCCGCCGGACAGCACGTCGTCCCAGCGTCGTCCGCGATAGTAGGGATTGCCCATCGAGGGAATGAACTCGCCGAGACCGACCGCGCTCATGATGGCCGCGACCTCAAGGTCGCGATGCTCGTGCTCGTCCTCCGGCATGGCGATCAGCTGCTTGAGGCTGGCCTGCGGCAGGCGCGTATCCTGGCAAGCATAAAGTGACTTCATCCCCTCGGGCATGATCACCCGACCGCGGCCATACGGCCAAAGGCCGTTGAGTGCCTTGATCAGGCAGGATTTTCCGGACCCTGAGGGACCACGCACGAATATCCACTGTCCCGGTTTGACCGACAGGCGGGCGACGCGCAGGAAGGGCTGGGCCTCCTTGCCGGCAAACATCAGTTCGAGGCCCTGAATGGAGAGCCCCCGCTCCGGCGCCTGCTGCTCGTAGCGGAACTCCGAGACGCCGGTCTCGCGGTAGAAGGCCTGGGCGTCCTGCACGCGCTCGATGGCGTCGGCCAGCTCGACCACCCGGTAGACGTTGGCGCGGAGGTTGGCGATGTCCGGCATCACCTGGATCACCCATGAGCAGTCGCTGATCAGTTCGCTGACCAGTTCCGAGCCGGTGATGTAGGTGCGGAAGGAAATGCCGCCTTGCATGTAGGCGGGCATGTTCGGCAGGTAGGCGACAACTCTCTGGGTGACGTAGGTGTAGCTGCCGTTGAAGGCGAGGAAGATGGCCGACACCTTGTTCTGCAGGCTCCAGGTGCGGTCGATCGACTGGTATTGCCGGCGATGGATCGACGCCTGCACCTTCTCGCCCCGGGCGGCGGCGATCGGTAGGACACGGCGCACCAGCATCGCCAGCTCGGCGCGGTAGCTGCCCTCATAGCGCAGCATGGCCATGTTGAGCGTCTGGATGGCGCGACCGATCGTCAGGGCGACCGCCGTCGACAGGGGCACGTAGGTGATGGCCAGAGCGAAAACCAGCACGGCGCTGGCATAGGCGCCAAGGAAGTCGAGGCCATGGATGGCCACCGAGGTGGAGAGCAGCATCTCGCCGACGAAATACACCGACGTCACCACCGAGATCAGGCCCATGGCCATGCCGAGCGCGTTGCCGGTCATCGCCTTGATCGATTCCTGGATTCGCTGGTCGATGTTGTCGGGCACGTTGGCCCCTTCATCGGACGCGCCCATCACCAGGAGATGGTAGTAGGGGCGCTTGTCGGAGAGCAGCGCCGCGTTGAATTGGCCATCGAGCCACTGGCGCCACTTGCGATGCAGCGTGGTCGAAAAATAGTGGCGGAAGCCAAGGAAAACCGCAAACTTCAGGACGGCAAGGCCGACCAGCGCCCCAGCCGCCATCAGCACCTCGGTGACGGCCACTGCGCCGAGGTCGTGGAAGGAGGCGATGGTGGCGATGAACGAGCCGGACGCCTGCGCCAGCCAGACGCCGCTCTTGCTGGCCGCTGCCGACAGGAGCGCCACGGCAATGGTCAGCGCCCAAGCCTCGCGCCACTTGTCCGAGACCCAATAGGCCCTCAGCAGCCCCCAGAAGCTACGCATGGACGAAACAGGGGTAGCCAGCACACTCACTCCCGCGTCGGCCGCCAAGTTTGGCCGAACCTTCCTATGGTCAAGCCTGCCTTCCAAACTTTAACGCTTCTTTAAGCCTGTCGGTAGGCAGCATCGCTAAAAGGGATTAGCGGTGGAAGCGTACTTTGGCGCCACTGCCCCAGCCTTGACAAGCCTTCGGCAGGCAAAGCTATTCGAACCGATCCGCTCGTTTTATGGGGACAACAGCTAATGAAGCTCTACCGTTTTCTGACCGGCCCCGACGACGCGGCCTTCTGCCACCGCGTTACCGCTGCGCTCAACAAGGGGTGGCAGCTCGCCGGTTCACCGGCTCTCACCTTCGATCCCGTGCAGGGGCGTGTCATCTGCGGACAACCGGTGGTCAAGGAGGTCGATGGCGTCGACTACACGCCTGACATCAAGCTCGGCGAGTGGTGAGATGAGCCTTCATAGCGTCAAGGCGTTCTTCGCCGACCGGGCGCCCGACATCGCGGTGATCGAAACCGAGGCGTCGTCGGCGACCGTCACCGAGGCTGCCGCCGCCCATGGCGTCGATCCGGCCGAGATCGCCAAGACCATCTGCCTCAGGGTTGGCGAGCAAGTCCTGCTGCTGGTGGCCGGTGGCACCAGCCGGCTTGATAACCGCAAGGCTCGGGAGGCCTTCGGCGGCAAGGCGCGCATGCTTGGCCTCGAGGAGGTCGTCGAGCTGACGGGACATCCGATCGGCGGCGTCTGTCCCTTCGGTCTGAAGTCGCCACTGCCGGTCTACTGCGACCTGTCGCTCCGCCGCTTTCCCGAAGTGCTGCCGGCGGCCGGCGCCACCAACGCGGCCGTGCGCATCGGCAGCGAGCGCCTGGCCGAACTGGTTGACGCCATCTGGGTCGACGTCTGCCAGTAAGGTGACATGTCCTGGCCGATCAGGGGCCGCCGCGTGCGCCGCCGGCAAAGCGGATGACGAGATAGCCGCCGCCGATCAGCGCCGCGAACAAGCCGAGCGGCAGCTGGTAGGGGAAGGCGACCATGCGGGCAAGCCAGTCGGCGGCGATGGTCAGCGCCGCTCCGGCCAGCATGGCGCCGGCAAGGTGGGAGAGCGGCCGCCTGAGACCGAGCGACCGCGCAAGATGCGGGGCGATCAGGCCGATGAACGACATCGGGCCGATGGCCACCGTCGAGGCGGCGGTGGCAGCACCGGCGATCAGCACCAGATCGGCGCGCGTCCGGGCCGTGGCTAGGCCGAGCGATCGGGCCGCCGTCTCGCCGAGCGGCAGAATGGCAAGCGCCCGGGCGTGAAGCAGGGCAAGCGGTGTCAGGCCGGCGAGGATCGCCGCTGTGGCGACGGCAAAGTCGGGAGATGGTTCGATCAGCGCGCCGCTGATCCAGCCGAGCAACAGGAAGCCGGCCGGGCTACCCGTCGCGATCACCGACGTCAGCAGCGACGACAGCAGCGCGCCGAGAGCAATGCCGGCGATCAACAGCCGCTCGGCACCGAAGCCATGCCGCCGGACGAAGGCCAGCAGGGCAAACAGCGTCATCAGGGCGCCGGCCAGCATGCCGCCCGCCTGGGCGCCGAGACTTGCGACGGGAACGGCCAGCAGGATGACGGCAAGTCCGGCTCCCGCGCCGACGCCGACGCCCAACACTTCCGGACTGGCCATCGGGTTGCCGGTGAGGCGTTGGATCACCGTTCCGGCCAAGCCGATCAGCGCGCCGGCCGAGGCGAGAAGACCGACGCGGGCCGACCGCCAGGTGATCGTGGCGAGATCGACATGCCAACCTTCGGCTCCCCGGCCCGCCGTGAGCGCCAAGGCTATGGTGGCGACGAGGATGATGGTTAGCGTGACAAGCACCGGCCCGGCCGACCGTCGCGGCAACACGGCCGCCGAAGGCAGCACGTCGGGACGGGTCAGGCTGACGATGCGCGGCACCAGCGCGAGGATCAGCGGTCCGCCGATCAGCGCCGTTGCGGCGCCGGTCGGAATCCTGAGGCCTGTGAGGTGGCCGGCGAGTTGCACCCCGCCATCGGCGAGCGCGAGCAACAGCGCCCCGGCGATGGGCGCCGCCATCAGCCGGCCGGCCGACGAACGAACACCGGTCAATCGTGCGATGAACGGCGCGGCGAGACCGATGAAGCCGACGATGCCGATTTCGGCGGTGGTGGCGGCGGCGAGCCAGACGGCGAGCGCGATGATGGCAAACCGCAGGGTGCCGGCCGCCAGCCCGGCCGCCTTCGCTTCGGCATCGCCCAACGTCAGAAGGGCCAGCGGCCGAAGCGCCAGCACCGTGCCACCAATGGTGGTGGCGAGGATGGCGGTGAGGCGGAGCGTCGGCGCCCAGCCGTCCTGCGTCAGGTCGCCGCCGCCCCAGATGAACAGCCCGGTCATGTAGTCGCCGCTGGCCAGGATGACGGCCGCAGCACCGGCCGTGGCGGTGAGCGACACCATCATGCCGGTGAGGATCACCGACAGCGGCTCGAAGCGGCGTCGAGCGGTGGCGACCAGCACGAGAGCCGCTGCGGCGGCTGCGCCGACGAAAGCAACGGCGGCCGGATAGGCCATGGCGGCCGGCAGCGCCACGGTGGCGGCGACCATGGCAAGCTGGGCGCCCGCCGACAGGCCAAGCGTTGCCGGCTCGGCAAGCGGGTTGCGCAACACCCGTTGCATCAGGGCCGAGGCGAGGCCGAGCGCCGCGCCCGCCACCAGGGCCATGGCGAGGCGCGGCAGTTCGGCGCGCGCGACGAAGACGGCGGCGAAGGCCATGTTGCCGGCCGCCTCGTTTGAAACGGCGTCGAGCAGCATCAGGTGGTTGATGAGGGCCAGCGCAGCCACGGCGACAACGGCTATGACCAGCCACCAGAACCCCGGAAAAGCTTTCATCGGGCCGGCGCTCCCGCGGCGGCCAGCAGCGCTGCGAAGCGTGTGGCCGTTGGTAGGCCGCCGAAATGGTCGAGCGACGGCAATACGTGAACGCGACCGGCCGCTACCTGCGGCAATGCTTGCCAGAGAGCGTTGCCGGCAAGAGCATCGGCACCACCTGCCGGTAGCGGCCCGATCACGAACAGCTCGGCGTCAGCGTCACGCGCCAGCACTTCGATGCCGGCCGGCGCCGTCATGGAATAGCGGGTGTCGGCAAAGCCATTGCGGTAGCCGGCCGCCGTCAGCACGCCACCGAACAGCGTATCGGCACCGAACAGGCGAACGTGCCGCCGGTCGCCGAGGTTGACCGCCATGGCCGGCCGACCGTCCGGCCGTCGCGCTTGGCGCACGGCCGCGATGCTGGCGTCGAGCGCGGTGACGAGGCTTTCCGCCCGGTCGGCATGCCCAAGGCGGCGGCCGAGGTCCCGCGTCGATTGACGCAGCAGCGGCAGGCAGGGCTGGCCGGCAAGATAGACCGGCAGCGACAGCACCTCGGCGATGCGCTCGGAGCTCAAGCGGCGGTAGTCGTAAAAATTGGAGATGACGATCAGGTCGGGCGCCAGAGTCGACAGCAGCTCGAGGTTGGGATTGCCGCGCAGGCCGATGTCAACCACGCTCGCCGGCACCGCCGGCTCGCCAACCACGCGGGCATATTGCCTGAGCTCGGCGGCTGCCACCGGCGTGACGCCGAGAGCGAGCACCGTTTCGAGCAGCGCCCAGTCGACCACGGCGATCCCGCCGGCAGCGCGGGCGGGACAGGCGGCAAGCGCGGCCGTAAGCGCGAGGAATTGGCGGCGGTTCGGTTGCATCCCCGACCTCAGCGCATGTAGGCAAGGGCGGGGCGTGCGCCCTCGGCGGGGAGCACGTCGACACGCGGGCCGAACAACGGCGTCAGCACCTCCGGCCGCATGACGTCGGCGGGGCCACCGCGCAAGACGAGAGTGCCACGATCGAGCGCCAGGATCTCGTCGGCGACGCGGGCGGCCATGTTGATGTCGTGCAGCACGGCGACGACGCCGACGCCGCGCTCGCGCGTCAGCGCGGCGATCAGGTCGAGAATCTCCACCTGATGGCCGGCATCGAGCGCCGAGGTCGGCTCGTCAAGCAGCAGCCAGCGGCTTTCCTGGGCCAGCATCATGGCGATCCAGGCGCGCTGGCGCTCGCCGCCCGACAACTCGTCGACCGGTCGTTGGGTGAAAGCGGCAAGATCGCAACGCTCGATCGCCTCTGCCACAGCCGCTCGATCCTTCGGCGAGCTCCGCCCCAGCGCGCCGTGCCAGGCGAAGCGGCCGAGCGCCACCAGTTCCCTGACCGTCATGCCGTCGGTAGCCGGCGTGAACTGCGGCATGAAGGCCACCTGGCGGGCGAAGGCGCGCGAGCCGAAGGTCGCAAGGTCGCGGTCACCGAGCCGGATGGTGCCGGAATCAGGGGTTAGTTGGCGGGCGATCAGCTTCAGGAAGGTGCTCTTGCCCGAGCCGTTGGGGCCGACCAGCGCATGGAGGCGGTCGGCGGCGAGGCGAAGGTTCAGGCGGGCGAGGATCGTCCGGTCGCCGACCGAGAAGCCGGCGCCGTCGAGCACAAAATCCGATCCGCTGTGATCCACGCCCCGCCTACCTTTTCTTCGATCCGCCGCCACGCAGCCCAGGTCTATCGGGGGGCAGCGGTTGACTCTTTTGTCCCTGACTCACCAACTGAAGTGGCCAGTGAGTTTGATCACCCGCCCTTCGCCATAGCCGCAGGAATAGGCTGTCTGGCAGGAGGCGACGTAATCGGTGTCGAGGATGTTGTTGACGTTGAGGTCGATGCCCCAGTTGTCGCGGCTGTAGCCGATCCTGGCGTCGGCCAGCAGCACGTCGGGCACCTTCAGCGTATTCTCGTTGTCGGCCCAGGACGAGCCGACGTAGCGCAGGCCGCCACCCACCGTGAAGCCCTCGAAGGCGCCGGTGGAGAAGGTGTAGTCGAGCCAGGCGGACGCCATCGCTTCGGGAATGACATAGGGCGTCTTGCCGACGATGGACGCGTCGGCGTCCTCGGTGATGTCGACGTCCATGACGGCGGCCGAGGCGGTGAGTTTCCAGTTTTCGGTCAGGTTGACCTTGGCCTCGAGCTCGACGCCCTTTGAATTGACTTCACCGATCTGCGACTGGGCGTTCCAGGGGCCGGTCAGCACGTTCTGCTTGGTCAGGTCGAACAGGGAGAGCGTGAAAAGGCCATCGATCCAGTCGGGCCGGTACTTGAGCCCGGCCTCGTACTGATGGCCGCTCTCCGGCACGAACACGCCACTGCCGTTGGCGCCGAGCACCGGGGCGAAGAAGGTCGAAACGCTGGCATAGGGCGTCAGGCCGTTATCGAACTCATAGGCGAGGCCGGCGCGACCGCTCCATTCGCCCTGGTCGCCGGAATAGGCGGGGGTGCCGACCGCGTCGGTCCAGACGTGGTCGTAGCGGCCGTTCAGTGTGGCAAGCCAGCCGTCGCCAAAGCCGATCTGGTCCTGGGCGTAGAAGCCGAGCTGATGCTGGCGCAGCGTCTGGTCGATGTAGGGAACCGGCGTGGGCTGAGCCGATCCATAAACCGGATTGGTCGCCGAGATGTCGGTGCCGGAGGATGACGCCTGCATCTGGTCGAGGTCGAACAGGCGGTAGTCGGTGCCGAGCAGCAGCTTGTGCTCGAGCGGTCCGGTGTCCACGCTGCCTTCGATGCGACTGTCGGTGTTGATGGCGAAGGTCTTGCTGTGATGGGCGAAGTTGATGCGGGTGAGCGTATCGGTGCCTGCCGCCGGGGAGGCGGCGAAGCCGGAATAGCCGTAAGGATAGAGCGAAGCCTCCTCGACGTCGCTGTAGGCGAGGCGGGTCGCCTGCGTCGCTTTCCAACCGTTGCCGAAGTCGTGCTTCAACTCGTAGCCAAGCGCCCCCTGCTCGCGGCTGTAGTCGTCGATGCCGGGTTCGGTGAAGTTGGCGTCGCGGTCGATAGTGCCGAATGGGGCAGAGACCACGGTGCCGACATAGGGCAGGAAGGCGCCGCCGTTGTGCACGCCGTCGAGGTGGGTGTAGTTGGCGAGTACCGTCAGCTCGGTGGTGTCGCTGAGGTCGATCGTCAGCGACGGGGACACGGTGCCGCGGAAATCCTCCTCGAAGTCGGTAGAACCGTCGCCACCGGCGATGCGGCCGCTGACACGGGCAGCGACGGTGTCGGACAATCGGTCGCCGACGTCGAAGCCGAGCGAGGCGTTGCCGTTATTGTCGATGCCGGTCTCGATCTTGCGGATGCGCTCGCCGGTTGGCCGCTTGGAGACCATGTTGACGAGGCCGCCGGGGTTGCTGCCGCCGTAAAGAACGGACGAGGCACCGCGCAGCGTCTCGATGCGCTCGAGATCGTTGCTGTCGATCAGGAAGCCGCCGAAGGCGTAGCTGTAGTTTTGCAGCCCATCAAGATAGATGCCGCTCTGCGTCGCCTGGAAGCCGCGGATAAACAGCCAGTTGGTGTCACCGTCGGCGCCAAACGGCTGCGTGAAGACGCCCGGTGTGTAGCGCAGCGCCTCGTCGACCTTGTCGGCGGCGCGGGCGTCGATCTCCTCGCGTCCCATCACCGATACCGATTGCGGGACCTTCTCGATCGGCAGGTCGGTCTTGGCGCCGGCCGTGGTGGCCCTGGCGACGTAGCCATTGACCGGGGCCGTCCCGGACCCGCCCTCGCCATGGACGACGATCTCGTCGAGCGCGACGTCGGTCGTGGTCGATTGGGCGCGAGCCGCGTCGGCGAGCGGCAGGGCGGCGAACACCAGGGCAAGGGCGAGGGTGGTGCGGTCGTTCGGCATCGATCGGTTCTCCGGTGACGGCGACCGTGGCGCATCCTTCGCCGGCCCGGCAAACGGCGCCGCGGTCGTTCCTGAACCGACTGGATAGGTCAAGTCGCGATCTGCCGATTGAACGAAGCCGGGGCGCTTGGAATGAAAGCGGGATGGAGTTCGGCTCTTTCCACCGGCGCCATGCGGATGGGGCCATGCTGGATGCGCTGCTCGCGCCGCCAGAGCGCCGGTGTCTGGCCGGTCTGCCGACGGAAGACCCGCGTAAAATGCGCCTGATCCGAAAAGCCGACATCGACGGCGATCGCCGACAGGCTGGCTTCTTCCCGGACCAGCATGTCCTTCGCCGTCTCGACCCGGCAGTGCAGCAGGAACTGATGCGGTGTCTTGCCGACCGCCGTCCGAAATGCCACGCCGAAATGGTCGGGAGACAACCCCACCAAGGCCGCCAACTCGGCCAGTGACACGTTGCGGACGATGTTGGCGCGCACGTAGTCGACAACGCGGTTCATTTGCCGGCGCGACAGGCCGCCATCCGTCTGCGACCCGGTGGCCTGTCGCAGATCCAGCAGATCAACCAGTAGCGCCAGCACCAGGCTTTCGCCGTAGAGGTCGTCGCGCCGGTCGTCGGCGCAGTCATCCGCGATCAGCGAGGCGAGGGCGGAAAGCCCCGGTGCCGAGAAGCCGAGCCGGGGGGAGAGGAACTGGCAGGGGTGGAAGCGTCCGCCCGATTGGGCGGCCAGCGTGGCGATGTCGAAATGCAGGTCGAGATGCCTGAGCCCATCGAGCCGGTCGACGAAGCTTTCGATCGGGTAGCCGGCCGGCACGAAGCAGAATCGCCTGACACCGTCGAGCCGGTGCTGCCGGCCCGCCGCATCGCGGATGTCGAGGCCGCCGTCGCCGACATCGCCGAGCAGGGCGAACAGGCGCGGCGCTTGCGATACGTAGGCTCCGCAAGCACCGGCCTCGCATCTGACATCCCAGAGGTCGGCGACGCAGCCGTTCCAGGCACGCCAACGAAGATCGTCTCGCACAGTGATGCCAGAGATGCGGCTGGTCATCTGTGGCCGAAAGTCGGTCGCCATGGCCTCGTTCCCATTCGATGGTTTGCTCGTCAACCAGACGCTAAAAAATATGAGTGCATAAATCAAGTTTATAGGGTTGAATACCGACAGCCCTGAAAATGCACTGACACTGCGAGGCGTTTGCAATAAGTGCGGCGGGGTTGTCTTTGAGGCAGATCAGTTGGCGCCGCCATTTCCGGATCGCCAGTGGGCCTGCCGACCTCTCTTCAGCCGCCGGTCTTGAAATGCCAGACCCGGACGTTCCGCAGAATTCAGGGTTCGATTCGATGATTGCTTTCGTTCAAAAACAGCTACGGCGCGCGCTCGTCTGTCTGTCGGCACTGGCCTTCCCCTTGTCGGCCGTTCCCTCCTTTGCCCAGTCATCTCCGTCCCCCTCTGCTGCTGGCGTCATGTCGCTCGAGCTGAACCGTCTGGACGGTGTTGGCGACGATTGCCGGGTGACGCTGGTCGAGAAGAGCGGCACGGGGTTGGCCTTTGCGGCGCTGAAGCTCGATCTGGTGGTGTTCGACGGCGAGGGCCTCGTCGTGAAGCGCGTGGGGGTGGACGCCGGTCCGCTGAAGGCC
>JAGSYU010000295.1 GCA_018262575.1 Pseudomonadota bacterium
AGCTGGCGGGCGCCCTCGTCGGCGCTGTCGATGTCGTCGGCATGCGCCTCGGTCCAGCCGTCGGGAACGGCGTGTTTCATCAGCGCCACGCCGCGCACGTCGTCGAAGGTCTGCGGATCGCCCCCCCGGGCGATGCGATGCGCCACCTCGACGATGGCCCGCTCGGCATTGCCGTAGAGCAGGATGTCGGCCTTGGAATCGACCAGGATCGACCGGCGCACCTTGTCCGACCAGTAGTCGTAATGGGCGATGCGGCGAAGCGAAGCCTCGATGCCGCCGAGCACGATCGGCACGTCGCGATAGGCCTCGCGGCAGCGCTGCGAATAGACGATGACGGCGCGGTCGGGCCGCTTGTCGCCCTCGTTGTTCGGCGTGTAGCTGTCGTTATGGCGAATGCGGCGGTCGGACGTGTAGCGGTTGACCATCGAATCCATGTTGCCGGAGGTCACCCCCCAGAACAGGTTGGGTCTGCCGAGCGCCTTGAAGGCATCGGCGTTGCGCCAGTCCGGCTGGGCAATGATACCGACGCGGAAGCCCTGCGCCTCCAGAAGTCGGCCGATCACCGCCATGCCGAAGGACGGATGGTCGACATAGGCGTCGCCGGTCACCACGATCACGTCGCAGCTATCCCAGCCAAGCGCATCCATCTCGGCGCGGCTCTGCGGCAGGAACGGCGCCGTACCAAAGCGGGAGGCCCAGTATTTCCGGTAGGAGAAGATCGGCTTGACTATATCCATCATGGCCCAGGCGTTAACAGATTTGCGGCGGCGAGGAAACGGCGCCGACAATGGCAGCCACGGACGCAGGCACGTGGCCGGCGGCAAGCCATTGGAAAGCCCCCCTCCTTCGCAGAGACGGCTTACCGTAAAAAGCCCAATCGGAAAAACATGCAAAAAATAACGTCCATCGGGGTTGAAACCCTTTGAGTCGATCGTTCGCTTTTGCTATTATTAAGACAGGATGAATTTGTAGGCGGGCAAGTTTAAAAACTAAAAAAAGAAATTGTTTTAGGGAGCGCCTGAGGCCGAGCGAAACAGAAAAGAACGACACGTAAGTTCAATCTTTCATGACGTAAAGCTAGACGCCCCGAGCGAGAAATAATAGTCTAAGAAATATTTAACCAAAAGCCGGAACAGTTTTGTTCCGGCTTTTATTTTTGCCGGAATTCATCCCAATAAACACGCGCGCGCGTCGCCTTGGCCGCAAAGCCCAACGTGATGTCATTGAACCAGGCGTCGAAGTCGGCCAGCAACCGCTCCGTGAGATTGACCGTCCGCCAGGCGGGCGCTTCAGCGGAGATCAGCCCCAGCGCCTGCGCTCCATGCAGGAGATTCCATATCTGGCTCTTCGACACGCAGAAGGCCGACGCAGTGGACATCACGTCGAACGCCACGCGGGTCGATCCGGTTCTCTGCCATTCCCGCAGCAGCTCCAGCATCATGGAATAGCCGCCGTCGCGCATGAAGAAGACCGTCATGTCGTCGGCCGTCGTTGTCCAGGCCATGCGGAAGGCTAAAGAGAATTCCGGCGTCGTGCGCTCCTCCTCGGTCAGAGCGAACAGGCCCAGAGTCCCCAACGGTTCAAGCCGGGACATCAGCCAGCGGTGATCTTCGATCACCATCTTTTGCGTCGGCACGAGGATGCGCTGGCGGCGGTCGTCGGCCGGGCGCGTCTCGAGAAGGCCGAGCTTGCGCAGGAGCGACACCTGGGCCGCCACGCGCCCGGCGCTGATGCCGCCGCCAAAGTCGGCCGTCATTTTCTGCAGGCGCGTCAACGTCAGCGCCGGCGCCGAAGGATCGAAGACATGTTGGGCGTGAACACGCGCCGCGCAGCTGAAAATCACGTGGCGCGGCAGGGTGCAGAGCGCCTTGTTCAGGAGACCCGCATTTCGATAAAGAGCACTGGCGCCCTCGATGAAGACAGCTCTCGCCTCACCTGATCCCATAGCCCCTCGCCAACCGCCTCAGCGATCATACACGTATACTCTACTTTAACGGTCACATTTTTCAAAGTGCGTCTCGCTCATTCCAAAGCATTTCTATCGGGCAGTTGCCCAGTTGAGCGGCACGCGCCTCAGATTTTCCTTGCGCCGACAGGCCCGTCGCCGCACATGCTCGCCTCCGGGTGAAGTGGAGACGGTCATGGCGGATGTGGCGATCATCGGGGGGGGGCCGGCCGGCCTGATGGCGGCGGAGGTACTGGCAACGGCCGGCTGCCGTGTCACCATTTACGACGGCATGCCAAGTCTTGCACGCAAGTTGCTCCTGGCCGGCAAAAGTGGCCTCAACCTTACCCATTCCGAACCTTATCAGAGCTTTATAACGCGCTATCGTCCTCTGCCGCCGGCACTCAACATTGCACTCGACGCCTTCCGCCCCGACGATCTCATCGCCTGGGCCAACGGACTCGGCGCGGACTGCTTCGTTGGCTCCTCCGGCCGGGTGTTTCCCAAGGCGATGAAGGCATCGCCGTTGTTGCGTGCCTGGCTGAGACGGCTTGCCAGCCTCGGCGTCACCATGAAAACGCGCCACCGCTGGATCGGTTTCTCAGGGAAAAACCTGATCTGCGAAACCCCAGATGGACCACTTGAAGTTGTGGCAGATGCCGTGCTGTTCGCGATGGGCGGTGCCTCCTGGCCGCGCCTCGGCTCGAACGCCGCCTGGATCGCGCCTTTCAGAGAAATAGGCGTCGATGTCGCCGACCTCCGCCCGGCCAATGCCGGCTTCGATGTCGATTGGGACGCGCTGTTCATCGAGCGCTTCGCCGGCACGCCGGTGAAATCGGTGACCGCCACCTCCGACGCCGGAACCACGCCCGGCGAATTCGTCATCTCTCGCCACGGCATCGAGGGCAGCCTCGTCTATGCCCATTCGGCAGCGCTGCGCGATCGGCTAGAGCGTGATGGCAAGGCGGATTTCATCATCGATCTCGTGCCCGGCCGCAGTGCCGAGCGCCTCGCCCGCGACCTGGCCCGGCAGGACGCCAAGGCGTCGTTCAGCAACCGGCTGAGGAAGGGCGCCGGTCTC
>JAGSYU010000085.1 GCA_018262575.1 Pseudomonadota bacterium
GAACCCGCCTGGGCGGAAGGCGGCAGCTACCAGGTCGTCCGTATCATCCGTAACTTCGTCGAGCGCTGGGATCGGACGCCGTTCGGCGAACAGGAACGGATCATGGGCCGCACCAAGATCAGCGGCGCACCGCTCGACCGGCGGCACGGCAGCGAGTTCGAGGTGCCCGACTACGCCGCTGACCCCGAGGGCAAGGCGACGCCGCGAGACGCCCACATTCGCCTTGCCAATGCCCGGGATGAGGCGTCGCGCGCCAACACCATCCTCAGGCGGCCGTTCAACTATTCGAACGGCGTTACTCGCTCCGGCCAGCTCGACCAGGGCCTGCTGTTCATCTGCTATCAGGCAAACCTCGAGCGAGGCTTCGTCACCGTGCAAGGCAAGCTCAATGGCGAGCCGCTCGAGGAATACATCAAGCCGGTCGGCGGCGGCTTCTTCTACACGCTTCCCGGAATTCGCGACGCTTCCGACTACGTCGGCAGCACGCTGATCGCCGCCGCGCGCGGCGCTTGATTCCGCGCATCCATTTTCATGAAGGGAGACTGAAAACATGCGTATTTCCAGCCTCGTCGGCGCTTCGACGCTGACGCTCGTCCTGTCGTCCGGCGTGTTCGCCCAGGAGGCCAGCCTCGATCTCGTCGAGCCGATCGCCGACTACAAGATCTATGTTTCGGAAAATGTCGCCAAGCTGGTGGCGGACACCACCGCCTTCACCGCTGCCGTCAAGGCCGGTGAGGTGGACAAGGCCAAGGCGCTGTTCGCGCCGACGCGCCTTTCCTACGAGGCGATCGAGCCGATCGCCGAGCTGTTCTCCGATCTCGACGTTTCCATCGACTCGCGCGCCGACGACTACGAGAAGGCCGAGGCCGATCCGGCATTCCCCGGCTTCCATCGCATCGAATACGGCCTGTGGGAGAAGAACTCGACCGAGGGTCTGGCGCCGGTGGCCGACAAGCTGCTCGCCGACGTCAAGGAGCTGGAAGGCCGCATCGCCTCGCTGACCTTCCCGCCCGAGAAGGTGGTGGGCGGCGCCGCCGTGCTGATGGAGGAAGTGGCGGCCACCAAGATTTCCGGTGAGGAAGACCGCTACAGCCACACCGATCTCTGGGACTTCCGCGGCAATTTCGACGGTGCCCGCAAGATCGTCGAGCTGGTGCGGCCGCTGATCGCCGACAAGGAGGCTGACTTCCTGAAGACGGTGGACGCCAACTTCAACACTGTCGATACGACACTCGCCAAGTACAAGGACGGCGAGGGCTATGTCACCTACGACAAGCTCACCGAGGACGACCGCAAGGTACTGGCGGCGGCGGTCAACACGCTCGCCGAGGATCTGTCGACGCTGCGCGGCAAGCTCGGGCTGGATTGAGGTTCGATCGCCAGGATTGAGGAAGGCGGCGGTCCGGGAGGGCCGCCGTCGTCGTTTTCAGACGGTCACCCAACCTTGATCTTCTCCAGCGTTGCCAGCGCCTCGATGCAGGCGGCGGCGGCTTCGCGACCCTTGTTGGCGGCGTCGGCGCGACTGCGCACCAGGGCCTGCTCGTCGGTGTAGGTGGTGAGAATGCCGAAGGTGATCGGCACGCCGGTGGCGAGCGTCGCCTGCATCAGACCGGTGGCGGCTCCGAGGCTGATGAACTCGAAGTGCGCCGTATCGCCCTTGATGACGCAGCCGAGGCAGATCACACCGGCGTAGCGGCCGCTTTGGGCCAGCGTTTGGGCAAGCAGCGGAATCTCGAAGGCGCCGGGGGCCGAGAAGATGTCGGCGTCAATGAGTGGCACGCCGCGTTCGTCCAACTCGCGGCGGGCGCCGGAGAGAAGACCCTCCGTGACCTCCGGGTTGAAGCGGCTGACGACGACGGCAAGGCGCGACGGGGTAGGGGAAGTGGTCATTGTGTCCTCAGGAGTCGTGCTGGCAGAGGCTGTGGCCGAAGCGCAGGCCCTTGGTGGCGAGGTAACGGCGGTTAAACGGATTGGGCGCGATGACCAGTGGTACCTGCCCAGCCACGTCGATGCCGTAGCCGGTGAGCGCGTCGGCCTTGGCGGGGTTGTTGGACAGCAGGCGCAGTCGATCGATGCCGAGTGCCTTCAGGATCTGTGCCGCGACACCGTAGTGGCGAGCGTCGGCCGGCAGGCCGAGGGCGGTGTTGGCGTCGAGCGTGTCGAGGCCGCCGTCCTGCAGCGCGTAGGCGCGGATCTTGTTGGCAAGGCCGATACCGCGGCCTTCCTGACCGCGCAGGTAGATCACCACGCCACCCTCGGGATCGTCGGCGATCAGTCGCTGCGCTTCATGGAGTTGCGGGCCGCAATCGCAGCGGAGCGAACCGAGTGCGTCGCCGGTCAGGCATTCCGAATGGACGCGGACGAGCGGCGTCTTGCCGAGGGGGCGGCGGACGATGGCGAGATGTTCGCCGCCATCGACGCGGCTGCGGAAGGCGTGGACGCGCAGGACGCCGTCGGCATAGGCCGTGGGGAGGTCGGCGCTTGCCACTTCCTCGACCAGTTGCTCGGTCGCCCAGCGATACTCCACCAGCTCGGCGATGGTCAGCACGGGGATGTCGTGCTCTTTTGCGAAGCGGTCGAGTTCCGGCCGTTGGGCCATGTGGCCGCTTTCGCCCATCACTTCGCAGATGACGGCGGCGGGCGTCAGGCCGGCAAGACGGACGAGGTCGATCGCCCCTTCGGTGTGACCGTTGCGGGCGAGCACGCCGCCGTCGGCCGCCCGTAGCGGGAAGACGTGGCCGGGCGAGACGATGGCACCAGATGCCACGGCCGGATCGGCGGCGACGCGGATGGTATGCGCCCGATCGAAGGCCGAGATGCCGGTGGTGATGCCTTCGCGCGCCTCGATGGAGACGGTGAAGGCGGTGGAGCGGCGGGCGCGGTTCATCGCCACCATCGGGTTGAGGCCGAGCCGGTCGACCTGTTCGCCGGTCAGTGCCAGGCAAATCAGGCCACAGGCCTTCTTCGCCATGAAGGCGATGGCCTCGGGTGTGGCGAATTCGGCGGCGACCACGAGGTCGCCTTCGTTTTCCCGGTCCTCATCATCGACGAGCAGGACCATGCCGCCGGCTTTCAGGCGGTTCAGGGCGCGAGATAGGGCTTGCATAGGGCCTCCACATATTTGGCGATGACGTCGACCTCGACGTTGATCTCGTCGCCGAGCGTTGCCGCGGAAAGGTTGGTGTTGTCCCAGGTGTGCGGGATGATGGTGATGCCGATGCGGGCGCCGTCCGGTCTCGGTTCGATGGTGTTGATGGTGAGGCTGATGCCGTTCAGCGAAATCGAGCCCTTCTCGACGCAGTAGCGAGCGACCGTGGCCGGGAGGTCGAACTCCAGGCGGCGAGCATCGCTATCGGGCGTCACCGCGACGAGTGTCGCCTTGCCATCGACGTGACCCTGTACCATGTGGCCGGACAGTCGATCGGCCAGCGCCACCGAGCGTTCAAGGTTGACCACCGAACCCGCCGCGAGGCGATTAAGGTTGGAGCGGTCCAGCGTCTCCGGCGACAGGAAGAAGCGAGCCGTGCCGGCCTCATTCATCTCGGTGACGGTGAGGCAGACGCCGTTGACGGCGATGCTTTCGCCAAGTTCGAGGTCGGGCCAGCCGGTGGCAATGGTGACCACCAGCGAGCCGCCGGTGGCTTCTGCCGTCAGGACCGCGGTTGTTCGGGCAATAATGCCGGAAAACATGGGTATTCAGCCTTTCTTGTCATGGTTTTTGGAAATGGTGACTCGGTCGGGGAGGCTGCCGTCGCCCTTCATGATGACGACGTGTTCGTCCCAGAGGCCGGCGGCGAGGATGGCGCCGGTCAGTGTCGGCCCCGCTTCGACCAGCACCTCGTGGACGCCTTTGGCGCCAAGGCGGCTCAACGCCTCGCCAATATCGGCGAACAGCATCGGCCGCAGGCCACGCTGCGCTGCTTCGGTGAGGTAGCCGGGCGGCACACGGCCGCGGCGGTCGAGGATGGCGAGGACTCGGCTTTTGTCCGGATGGTCGGGAACGCGGCGGACGGTGAATTCCGGAGTGTCGGCCAGAATGGTGCCGGAGCCGGTCAGGATGGCATCGGCGCGGCGGCGCAGGCGGTGGGCGAGTGTCAGCGACGTTTCCGAGGTGAAGGTCTTGCGCCCCTTGGGCGGGATCATCGACCCCGCCTCGTCGAGCGCCTGCTTGACGGTGACAAAGGGGAGGCCGGTGGTCACCCATTTGACGAAGGGCGCGATGAGGCGGTCGGCATCGGCAGCGAGGCGGCTGGCGTCTGGATGATCGAGGTCGGAGAGGAAATGGACAGAGAGGCCGGCCGCTGTCAGGCGCGCCGCGCCGCCACCTTCCACGCGTGGGTTGGGGTCGGTCTCGGCAATCCACACCTCGCGGGCCGGCGTCGCCAGGATAGCGTCGGCGCAGGGCGGCGTGCGGCCGTGATGATTGCAAGGCTCCAGCGTGACGACGATACAGTGGATGCGATCAATGGTGCCTGCCGTCCGGCAGGCGGCGATGGCGCGGACCTCGGCGTGGAGGTCGCCGGCTTTGCGATGGGCCTCGACGGCGAGGATAGCGCCGGACGCGTCAAGCAGAACGCAGCCGACCGGCGGGTTGGGAACCGTCGCGCCGGCATAGTCGGACGCGACGGCGATGGCGCGCGCAAAGGCGTCGGCGATGACGCCGGCAGGCAGGGAAGAGCTGGTGTGATCGTACAGTGCGCCCATGCGGTCCTCGATCCATCGATCGAACGCGCCGGGGCATAAGCAAACGCGCAGGCACGCGCACCTCCAGACCGGAGGACGCACGTGTGGCGTCGGCCGTTCTCTACCATCCGGACTATACCGTCGGCCCCGGAATCACACCGGATCTGCTGACCCCGCTCCCGAAAGGGAATGGGCGCTCGCGGGCTGACGCGCTTGCGCGCGATTACCGCCGGTGGGGAATTTCACCCCGCCCCGAGAACGTTCACCGCCGTAAAAAGGCGGCAATCAAAAGCATAGGCAGGACGATCCGGCCGCGCAAGATCGGATCGTTTACGAAGGGCGTCGCGCACGCGATCGTGTTCGACGTGCGTCCTCGGCGTTAGTTTGCGAAGGCGATGGGCGCGACGAGGTCCTTGCGGATGTCGATCGCCCGATCCTTCGGCAGCATGCCATTGTCGATCATGAAGGCCTGATCGGCTTCGAGATTGGTGACGTCGGCGTCGGTCAGCGTCGGCGTGAAATCATAGAGCGGCAGTTGCGCCTTGGCATCCTCAACCGAGATCTTCTGTTCATCGGCGGCGATCTTCAACGCGTCGTCGGGCTTTGCCGCCATGAAGTCGAGCGATTTGCGGTGGGCGGCGAGGTAGGCATCGACGAGGTCCGGGTGCGCGTCGATGAACGCGCCCGAGGCGGCGATCACCGTGGTCGGATGGATCAGGCCGTCGCCGGTGGCAAGCGTCTTGCCGCCAGCCTTCTCGACGGCGATGGCGTTGTTGCCGGCCAACGTCGCCACGTCGATTTCGCCGGCCAGCAGCGCGGCGCGGGCGGTTGGCAGATCCATGTTGATGTAGTCGACGTCGTTGATGGTGAGGCCGGTGGAGGCGAGTGCGGCGGCGAGCAACTGGTGCAGCGTCGTGCCCTTGGGACCGGCGATCTTCTTGCCCTTGAGGTCGGCCAGCGTCGCCGGGCCGTCCCCGCGAGTCATCAGCGCGAAGGCCTTGGGCGAACGCGAATAGACGGCGATGACACGAACGTCGACGCCGTTGGCCTTGGCGAGGATGGCCGAAGCGCCACCCAACACCGAGGCAACATCAATGGCACCGGCGGCGATGGCCTCGGTCTGCTTGGCGCCGGAGGTAATTTCAGGACGTTCGATCTTGATGCCCTTGGCGCCGAAATCGGCCTCAAGGATGCCCTCGTGCTTGTCGACGATCGACGGCACGTTGAACGGCGCGGTAACGTAGGTGACGCGCAGGGCCTCAAGGTCGGCGGCCAGCACCGGGGACTGAGCGCCGGCAAAGACGGCGGCGGCGGCGAGGGCGAGGCGGATGATCGACTTCATGGCTTCCTCCTTGGATTGGTCTATAGGGCGAACGGATCGGCGCCGCCGACGAGGCGGCCGAGAATGCGGCGGCGGAGGTCGACCACGGCCGGGTCGGTTGCCTCGCGCGGGAACGGCAGGTCGACGGGAACGCGGCCGACGACGCGGCCGGCCTCCATCTCGATGACGCTGTCGCCGAGCAGCACGGCTTCCTCGACGTCATGGGTGACCAGCACGACGGTCGGGCTGCGTTGCCGCCAGACGTCGATAAGGACGCGCTGCAAGCTACGGCGGGTGAAGGCGTCGAGGGCCGAGAACGGTTCGTCGAGCAGCAAAACATCGGGCTGTTGTGCCAGGGCGCGGGCGATGGCGACGCGTTGTGCCATGCCGCCGGAAAGCTGGCGGGGCAGGGCGCGCCGCGCGTCGGCAAGGCCGACCAGCGTCAGCGCTTCGTCGACACGGGCGGCAATCTCGGCACGGTCGAGCCGGCCCTTCAGCGGGAAGGCGGCGTTGGCGGCAACGTCGAGCCAGGGCATCAGCCGCGCCTCCTGGAAGACAACGCCAATGCTGCGGGCAGGATCGTGGTGGGCCTTGCCCGAACTCGGCTCAGTGAGGCCGGCGAGGAGCCGGAGCAGGGTGGTCTTGCCGCAGCCGGAACGGCCGACGACGGTGGTGATAGATCCGGCCGGAAAGGGCTCGTTCACACCGTCGAGGGCGCGGACGGTGCGGCCAGCGACATCGTAGTGGCGGCTCGCGTCGATCAACTCAAGCACGGGCGGCCTCCAGGTCGGTGGAAAGCCAGGGGAAGGCCCGGCCGAGAGCGAAGCGGAGCGCAAGGTCGGACAGAAGGCCGATGGCGCCGATGACCAAGATGCCGGCCAGCACGATGTCGGTGCGGGCGAGGTTCTCGGCGTCGATGATCATATAGCCGAGGCCGGCCGACGAGGCGATCAGCTCGGCGCCGACCAGTGCCCGCCAGCTATAGCCGAGGCTGATGCGGAGCCCGACCACCAGCTCGGGCAGCGCCGACGGCAGGACGATGCGCGTCAGGATGTCACGGCCTGTCAGGCCGGCGATGCGGCCGACCTCGATCAGCTTCGGATCGACGCCGGCAATGCCACCACGAAAGCCCAGGAACACAGGGAAGAAGGAGGCCAGCACGATGATGCCAAGCTTCTGCGTCTCGCCAATGCCGAGCCAGAGTATCAACAGCGGGATCAGGGCGAGCGGTGGTACCTGACGGATGAATTCGAGCAGTGGATCGAGCACGGCGCGGGCCGGCCGGCTCGCCGACATCAGTACGGCGAGCGGCAGCGCCAGCGCCACCGACAGGGCAAAGCCGAGCAGCACGCGCTGGAGACTGACCAGCGTGTGTTTCAGAAGGGCGCCGGAGGCGACGAGGTCGGAAAGCGCGGCGATCACCGTCGAGGGCGCCGGCAACAGATAGGCGTTGGTCCATCCCGCCCGGCCGGCCAGCCACCAGATCAGGGCAACGCAGGCGAAGACGGTGGCAGGGGTGAGGATGCGGCGGGCTGGCATGACGGCTGTTATACGTCCAAAGTCTACGCTGTCGAGGGTTAAGGATGAAATGTTGATAATGCAAATCATAAATAGTTTCAATCGCTTGAGATACGCGTTATACCGTAGATGTTCTCCGCGGCCGTGGTGCGTGGCCGGAGGGAGCGCCAGAGACGCCCGATGATTGTCACTGCTTTCGACTGCTCCGATCCGATGACCATCGCCGGGCGCCTTCGCCCGCTGCCGCGCTTTGCCTTTCTCGATAGCGCGCTCGCCGGAGCGGCATTCGGCCGTCACGCCTTTCTTGCCGCCGATCCCTTCGGCACGTTCAGCGTGACGGATGGACGGATGTTCTGGAATGGCGACGAGATCGCGTCGCAGCCGGGGGATCAGCGGTCGTCGGGGCGGCGGGCGCTTGCCGAACTGGCGCGTCGTCTGGCGCTGTATCGACAGGAGTCCGTCGCTGGTCTGCCACCACTTCAGGGTGGAGCCATCGGCCACGTCGCCTACGAATTCGGCCGCCTTCTCGAGCACCTCCCATCGGCGCCCGCGCCGACCGACGGCATCGCCGAACTGGAGATGCACTTTTACGACGTGGTCATCGCCTGCGACCTCATCGATGGCCGCGCCTTCCTCCTCTCCACTGGCTGGCCGGAGACGGAGGCCGGCGAACGGGAGAGGCGGGCGCGGGAGAGGGCGGAGCAATTCCTGGCGTTGATCGAAGGGTCTGCGCCGGCCGAGGAGGCGTTCGTCGGCCTCGCTGATCCCATCTTTTCGGCCAATCTCGACCGGGATGGCTACGAGGCGGCTGTGGCACGCACGCGCGATTACATCCTTGCCGGCGATATCTTCCAGGCCAACATCGCCCGTCGCATCGAGATCGATCTGCCGGCCGGATTCGACGCCTGGGCCTATTATCGGGTGCTCCGCGCCGCCAATCCGGCCCCCTTTGCCGCCTTTCTCGACCATGGCGACGTGCAGATCGCCTCATCGTCACCGGAACGGCTGATCGAAGTGCGCGGCCGCCGCGTCGAGGCGCGGCCGATCAAGGGCACGGCGCCGCGCGCCGCCGATCCCCTTGAGGATGCCACCCGGGCGGTGGCGCTTGCCAATTCGGAGAAGGACCGGGCGGAGAACGTGATGATCGTCGATCTCCTGCGCTCCGACCTCTCCGCCGTGTGCAAGCCGCATACGGTGAAGGTGCACGGCCTCTGCGAGGTCGAGACCTACGCTTTGCTGCATCATCTCGTGTCGACGGTGACCGGCGAGCTCGCCGACGACAGGACGGCGGTGGATGCGCTCGCCGCCGTTTTCCCTGGCGGCTCGATCACCGGCGCACCGAAGGTCCGGGCCATGGAGATCATCGCCGAACTGGAGCGGGCGCCGCGCGGCATCTATTGTGGAGCAATTGGCTATCTCGGCTTCGATGGCGCGGCCGATTTCAATATCGCCATCCGCACGGCGACGTTTGCCGGTGACAGGGCGTCGCTCGGCGCTGGCGGCGGCATCACCCTGTTGTCCGATCCGGCGGCCGAATTCGACGAGGCGGAGCTGAAGGCGCGGCGGCTGATCGACGCCTTCCGGAGGCCGGCATGATCGTCGTTCTCGACAACTACGACAGCTTCGTCGGTAACGTTGCCCGCTACCTTGTCGAGCTCGGCGAGGAGGTGAGGGTGCTGCGCAACGATGCGGTCGACGTGGCCGGCCTCGCGACACTCGGGGCCGAGGCGCTGGTCGTCAGTCCTGGCCCCTGCGGTCCCGGCGAGGCGGGCGTTTCCACTCAGGCTGTGCGGGCGTTGTCGGGCCGGCTGCCGATCCTTGGCATATGCCTCGGCCACCAGTGCATCGGCGCGGCCTTCGGGGCGCGCATCGTTCGGGCGCGGGAGCCGATGCACGGTCGGTCGTCGCTGGTCATCCACGACGGAACCGGCCTCTTTTCGGGGCTGCCGAGCCCGCTTCGGGCTGGGCGCTACCACTCACTGGCCGTCGTGGTGCCGGACGATGTGCCGCTCCGCGTCACCGCACGGACCGAGGGCGGCGATGTCATGGCGATCGAACACCTTCACCATCCGACCTTCGGCGTGCAGTTCCACCCCGAGAGCGTGCTCACCGAGGGCGGCTATCGGCTGTTCGCCAACTTTCTCGCCTATCTGCCGGGACGGGAAGGGCGGGACGTTGCCATCCCGCCCGATCCGCTCTGATCATTCCATGGTCGGCATGATGAAGTCGGCACCGGCGCGAATGCCGGTCGGCCAGCGGCTCGTCACCGTCTTGAGGCGGGTATAGAAGCGCACGCCCTCCGAGCCGTGCATGTGATGATCGCCGAACAGCGACGCTTTCCAACCGCCGAAGGAGTGGAAGGCCATCGGCACGGGTATCGGCACGTTGACGCCGACCATGCCGGCCTGAATGCGGGTGGTGAACTCGCGGGCGCTGTGGCCATCGCGGGTGAAGATGGCGGCGCCGTTGCCGAACTCATGCTCGTTGATGAGGCGAACGGCGCTGTCGAAGTCGTCGATGCGGACGATGCCGAGCACCGGGCCGAAGATCTCCTCGCGGTAGATACGCATCTCCGGCGTCACGTTGTCGAACAGCGTGGCGCCGATGAAGTAGCCGTCCTCGCGGCCGGGACTGACGAAGCCGCGGCCGTCGAGCACCAGCGTCGCGCCTTCGGAGAGGCCGTGATCGACATAGCCGCGCACCCGTTCCAGATGCGGCTTCGACACCAGCGGACCCATGTCCGACGCCTTGTCGGTGCCGGCCCCGATGACGAGCTTCTGCGCCCGTTCGGTGAGCTTGCCGACGAGGGCGTCGGCGGTGGCCTTGCCGATCGGCAGGGCGATGGAGATGGCCATGCAGCGCTCACCGGCCGAGCCGTAGGCGGCGCCCATCAGGGCGTCGGCCGCCAAGTCGAGGTCGGCGTCGGGCATGATCACCATATGGTTCTTGGCGCCGCCGAGCGCCTGGCAGCGCTTGCCGTTCTTCGTCGCCGTCTCATAGATGTAGCGGGCGACCGGCGTCGACCCGACAAAACTGACAGCGGCGACATCGCGGTCGTGCAGCAAGGCGTCGACGGCGACCTTGTCGCCATTGATCACCTGGAAGATGCCCTTGGGCACGCCGGCCTCGGCCAGCCATTCGGCGATCAGCATCGGTGCGCTAGGGCAGCGTTCGGACGGCTTCAGGATAAAGGCGTTGCCGCAGGCGAGCGCCACCGGGAACATCCACATCGGAACCATGACCGGGAAGTTGAACGGCGTGATGCCGGCGACGACGCCGAGCGGCTGTCGCAGCGAGTGGCTATCAACGCCGGTGCCGACGTTTTCCGAGAAGTCGCCCTTCAGCAGCTCCGGCGCGGCGATGGCGAATTCCACCACCTCGATGCCGCGCTGAATCTCGCCACGCGCGTCGCTCAGCACCTTGCCGTGCTCGGCGGTGATGGCGGCGGCGAGTTCGCCGGCACGCTGCTCGAGGATGCCGAGAAAGCGGTTGAGAATGCGGGCGCGGCGCAACGGCGTCGTCGCCGCCCAGCGGGGATGGGCCGCCTTGGCGGCTTCGACGGCGGCGCGTACTTCCGCCTCACTGGCGAGGGCGACGGCGGTCGTCTCGCTGCCGGTGGCAGGGTCGAACACCGCAGAGAGCCGGCCGGAGATCCCCGCCTGCTGCTGCCCGTCGATGAAGTGACCGATCATCTTCGTCATTTCCCTCGTCCTTCCGGTGTGGCGCGGAGCGCGTCGTGTTGTGTACAATAAAACACTTATGACGGTTGGGCGGCAATATGCTGGCTCGCGAAATCGTTGTGCGTTAATGTGCAGACATGGATTGGGATCATTTTCGCGTCTTCCTCGCCGTGGCGCGCGACGGCCAGCTTTCCGCCGCCGCCCGCCGGCTCGGCGTCAACCACACCACGGTGGCGCGTCGTCTCGATGCGCTTGAGGCCGGGTTGGGCACAACACTGTTCGAGCGGCGGCCGACCGGCTGTGTCCTGACCGAGGCCGGCGAGCGGTTGATCCCGCTGGCCGAGCGCATCGAGATCGAAGCGCGAGCGGCGGTTACGGCAGTCTCCTCGGGGGAGCTGGAGGTGTCCGGCACGGTGCGCGTTGGCGCGCCCGACGGCCTCGGCAACAGCTTCCTCGCCCGCGAACTGGCAGTGTTCGCGGCGCAACATCCGGGGATCACGGTGGAGCTGGTGCCGCTGCCGGTGAAGTTTTCAGTGTCGCGGCGCGAGGCCGATCTGGTGGTCGAGCTGTCGCGGCCGACTACCGGTCGCCTCGTTGCCACTCGGCTTGTCGACTATACACTCGGCGTCTACGCGGTGGCGAGCTATCTCGGGAACCACGGCCGCCCCGAGACCCTCGAAGACCTCGCCGGCCACCGCCTCGTCACTGGCATCGACGACTACACCTTCTCGTCGGCGCTCGATTATGGCGCCACCTTGCAGGCCTATTCAAAGCGCCTGTACCGCTGTGCCGGTGCGACGAGCCAATTCGAGGCGATCCGTGCCGGTGCCGGCATCGGCGTGCTTCACGATTTCATGGCGCTGGAGACGGCCGGCCTTGTTCGCATCCTGCCCGAGGTGCACTTTTCCCGCACCTACTGGCTGGTCGGGCATCCTGGTGCGACGTCGATCGCCGCCATTGCCGCCTGCCGGCGGTTCCTGGTCGAGACATTCCGCCGGCAGCGGCGGCATTTCCAGCCGATGGGTCAAGCCAAGGCATCAGCGTCTCCCGGCGTGCCCGAGACAGGAAGTGATTTCCAATAAAATCGCCGTTCATGGAATAAACGTCCGATCTTGGCGCCAAGGTCACAAACGCATGCTTTGGCGGGTCTGCGACTTTCGTATAAAATTCCATCAGCCGATCAAGTTATTTGCGTGCGAGTGAAGGCCGATGGACCGAGCGCCAAGGTTGTGGGCAGGCGATGTGGCGAGCGATCGTTCGGCCGCTATCGATCTTTATTGGCATCGCCTCCGGAGCGAGGCGGAAGCCGCCCTGGCCCGCGAGCCGGCGCTCACGTCGCTTCTTGCCTCCACAATCCTTGAACAGCCGGACCTTGCATCGGCGCTCGCCTATCGCCTTGGCCAGCGGTTGGCCGGCGACGAGCTGTCCGCCGAGATGATTGCGCGCACCGTGCTGAAGGTGATCGATGCCGAGCCGACGATCCTTGCGGCTGCGCACGCCGACCTGAAGGCGTTTGTCGAGCGCGATCCGGCCTCCGGCCGATTGATCGAACCCTTCCTGTTCTTCAAGGGCTTCTCGGCCATCGAGGCGCATCGCGTCGCCCATCACCTGTGGCTGGCTGGCCGGCGCGACATGGCGCTGGTGCTGCAGAGCCGTTCGTCATCGGTGTTCCAGACCGACATTCACCCCGGCGCCACCATCGGGCAGGGTATTTTCATCGACCATGCCACCGGTGTGGTGATCGGCGAGACCGCCGAGATCGATGACGAGGTGTCGATCCTGCAGGACGTGACGCTCGGCGGGACCGGCACCCACACCGGCAAGCGCCATCCGACCATCCGCACCGGTGTGATGATCGGTGCCGGCGCGCAAATCTTCGGACCTGTCGAGATCGGCGCTTATTCCAAGATCGCCGCTGGCTCGCTGGTGACGACGGCCGTACCTGCCCATTCAACGGCGGTCGGCACCCCGGCCCGCATTGTTCTTGGCGACGCGCCGGCCAATCCGGCCCGCAACATGGACCAGATGCTGACCGAGCGTGACTATACGGCCTTCACCTGGGTGATCTGATTTTCGCGGCTGCAGTCGCGGCGACAACTTCGATATCGCAGGCGGTGGCACCGAAAAACTCGATGCGGCCCCGGTCGCCGGGCATGACCTGATGGATGCCGGTGGTCATGCCGGTCAGCACGACATCGCCGGCCCGCAGGTGCCGGCCGCGGGTCAGCAGGTGTTCGGCCAGGAACTGCAGGGCACCGATCGGTCCGCCCGCCACATTGGCGGCCGAACCTTCGCCGGCACCGTGACCGTTGATCAGCATGCGCGACGTGAGCGTCGACAGGTCGGCGCGGCGCCAGCCGGTGACCTCCGGCCCGACAACGGCGCCGGCGTTGTTGCCGTGGTCGGAAACGACGGCGGTTGGCCCGAGGTCGTTCAGCGTTGCCAGCGGGCTGGAGGCGATTTCCGAGCCGGCATGCAGGCCGGACAGCGCCGCCGTGATGGTTTCAACGGTGAAGGTGCCATCAATGGGCAAGAGATCGCGACCGAAGACCGCCACGAATTCGGCTTCCAGCGCTGCAAAGCCACCGGTGAACACCGGCGCCTGCACCGTCCCGCCAAACGGCAGGGAATGAGCGTTGCCGGCCATGATCGGGCCGGCGAGACGGCCGGCACCGAGGCCTTCACGCAGATCGGGGCGGATGCCGGCCACTTTCCAGCCGGCGATGGCGCGGCCGTCGAGAGCGATGGCCCGCTCCTGTACGCGGTAGGCATCGGACAGCGTCTCGGGCAGGGTGCCGGGAAAGGCGTCGAGCGCGGTGGCGGTGCGGCGCGCTTCGACGAAACGCGAGGCGATATGATCGATGTCGTCTTCCTGCAACCGCATGCCTGTCACCTCCCTGACGGCCTGAACACCAGCATTCCATCGGCCTCAGGCGTTGAGTCTCCCAACTCGGTGCCGGGCCAAAGGATGGCGTTTGCGCTACCATACTGATGTGGTATGGCAGATGTCGAGCGAGAAAAGCGGCATGCAAGCTTTTTGCCTGCGGTCGCAGAAGGCGGGTGCCAGCAGATGACGATCGTTCTCCCGGATAGTTCCGAGGACTCGGCGGCGAGACGTGTCGAACGCGAATTGCACAAGGCGATCATAACCCTCGAGATCCAGCCCGGTGCGTCGCTGTCGGAAAAGGATCTTGCCGACCGCTATGGTGTGTCGCGGCAGCCGGTGCGCGAGGCGCTGATCAATCTGGGCAAGGCCGGTCTGGTGGAAATCCAGCCACGGCGCGGCAGTTTCGTGGTGAAGATCTCGCTCGACCTGATGCGGCAGGCGCGCTTCGTCCGCGAGTCGGTCGAGGTGGCGGTGGTGCGGCGCGCCTGCGTCTCGTTCGATCCAGCCGTGCGTCGGCGGATTGACGACATTCTCGCCCGGCAGGCCGATCTCGCCGCCGCCCAATCGCATTACCCGTTCCAGAGGGAAGACGAGGCCTTTCATGCGGCCCTCGCCGAGGGCGCAGGCTTTCCGGCGGCCTGGGCCACCCTCAAGACCATCAAGGCGCATATGGATCGGGTTTGCCACCTGACTCTGCCGCTGCCGGAGACGCTGCCAAAACTGGTCGACGAGCACCGACGGATCATCGGCGCCATCGATGACCATGACGCTGACCGCGCGGAGGTGGCCCTGAAGGTCCATCTCGAAGGGATTCTCAAAGCACTTCCGAAGATCCGCGAGCAGTTCGGCTTCCTCTTCGTCTGATGCCTCCGATCCAGTGGCTGCTTTTGTTCGATCATGGCTGATCGATTCTGCGAAATATTGATACTTTCTGCTGAAAGTCGACGGCTTTCGTTGACGGAGAGGATGTCCCGACCCTAGGCTGGCCGGTGGTTGGGAGGAGGGCGGTCATGTCTGTCAAAAAGGGGCGGACGCATGTCGCCGCGGTCGATGTCGGCGCAGGCAGCGGCCGGGTGATGCTGGCGACGTTCGACGGCGCTCGTATCGAGCTTGTCGAGGCGCACCGTTTCGAGACGCCACTAGGGATCGATCCGGCCACCGGTCATGACTGCTGGGACAGCGAGGCGATCGTCCGGGAGATCCGTGTCGGGCTCGACAGGGCCGAGACGATGGCGCCGATCGACAGCGTTGGCTGTGACACCTGGGGTGTCGACTACGTGCTGCTCGACGACGACCTGCAGCAAGTGGGCGTTTCCGTCGCCTATCGCGACGATCGTACCGCCGGGCTGATCGATGAGGTGACGGCCATCATGCCGGCCGCCGAGATCTACCGGCGCACCGGCATCCACTTCCAGCCCTACAACACCCTCTACCAACTGCGTGCCACGGCGAAGGAGCATCCCGACTGGCTTGCGTCTGCCCGGCACTTGCTGTTCACGCCCGATTACCTGCATTTCCGCCTGTCGGGGGTGATTGCCAACGAATACTCGATTTCCACCACCTCGCAGCTCTTGTCGCTGGCGACGCGCGATTGGGATGCCGACCTCTTGGCGCTGGCCGGCGTCCGGCCGGGTCTCATGAAGACGCCGGTGGAGCCCGGAACGGTGTTGGGGCCGATGATCGGTCGCGATGGACAGAGGCCGATTTTGGTCATCGCGCCCGGCGGACATGACACTGCCTCGGCGGTGGCAGCGGCGCCGCTTGGCGGACCCGACGAGGCTTTCCTATCCTCCGGCACCTGGTCGCTGATGGGGCTCGAAAGCCCTGTTCCCTACGTTGGCGAGCGGGCGCGGGGCTTCAACATCGGCAATGAGGGCGGCGTCTGTGGTCGCTACCGCGTGTTGAAGAACCTGATGGGCCTGTGGCTGATCCAGCGGGTACGCAAGGAGTTTGGTGAGCCGGCTTTCGGCGATCTCGTGGCCGCTGCCGCGGCGGCGCCCGCCTGGGCGAGCATGATCAACCCCGATGACCCGCGCTTTCTCAACCCGGCCTCGATGACCGG
>JAGSYU010000204.1 GCA_018262575.1 Pseudomonadota bacterium
CTGCCGACAGAGTCAGACAAAGGGACACGACATGAACAAGAACGATCTGGTCACGCAGGTCGCCGAGAAGGCGTCGCTCAACAAGGCGCAGGCCGGTGCAGCCGTCGACGCGGTCTTCGCGACCATCACCGAAGCACTGAAGGTCGGTGACGAAGTTCGCATCGTCGGCTTCGGCAACTTCGTTGTGACCGAGCGCGCCGCCTCCGAGGGCCGCAACCCGCAGACCGGCGAGCCGCTCAAGATCGCTGCGTCCAAGCAGCCGAAGTTCCGCGTGGGCAAGGGCCTCAAGGACGCGGTCAACGGCTGACACCCAGATCGGTCCAGGTCCATGATTGGCCCGGGGCCGACGAGGCTTTGAACGGCGCGGCCGGTGACGGCCGCGCCCTTTTTGCTCTGGTCCTTACCGCTGCGCTGGCGGAGGTTGCCTATCTTGCAATCAGCCGGCCGAGTGGGTAGAGCAGGGGGCGGTTCGCCTTTGCAGGCGGTCGCGGCGGGCGGTTAGCTCAGTTGGTAGAGCGCCAGTTTTACACACTGGATGTCGGCGGTTCGAGACCGTCACCGCCCACCATTTTTGTTGAATCGATGGATCTTCCAATAGACCGCCGCAAGGCAGGCCAAGGAAGAGTTATGTCTGGCGTGCAGGCTTTACTCGATCGCGCCGTTGTAACGGATACATGCGCCCGGACATCGGCGGTGCCCAGGCGTTTGCGGCGCAGGCCAGAAGCCCGATAGAACAGACTACTCGCCGTGCCGACTGTCAGCGGCCCTTACGCAGCAGAGATAGCGTCGCTATCCGCGAACATCCGGGCGACGTCCTCGGCCGGCACAGGCATCCCCAACAGGAAGCCCTGCACCGTGTCGCATCCCTCGGCGCGCAGGCGCTCGAACTGTTGCTCGCTCTCCACGCCCTCGGCGGTCGTCGCGATATTGAGATTGGACGACAGGCTGGCGACTGCCCGGATGATCGCCAGCGACTCCTGGTCGCCCTCGCCGAGATCGGCGACGAAGGAGCGGTCGATCTTGATCCGGTCGAAATGGAACTGGCGCAGATATCCGAGGCTCGAATATCCGGTACCGAAATCGTCCATGGCGATGCGGACGCCGATCTCATGCAGGCGCTGCAGGATGGCAAGCGTCATGGAGGTATCAGCGATCAGCACGCGCTCGGTGATCTCGATCTCCAGCCGATCTGCTTGGAGGCCGGAGGCATTGAGCGACGCCACCACGAGATCGGCAAAGGCTCTGTCGCGGAATTGAACCGGCGACACGTTGACGGCGACGCTGATGCGGTCGGGCCAGCTCGCAGCGTCGCGGCAGGCCTGCTCCAACACCCATTGACCGATCGGCACGATCAGCCCGACTTCCTCAGCCAGCCAGATGAAATCGTTGGGCGGGACGACGCCGCGCGTCGGGTGATTCCAGCGCAGAAGTGCTTCGAAGCCGATGATGTCGCGGTTTTCCATGCTGAACATCGGCTGGTAATGGAGGCACAGTTCCTTGGAGACCAGGGCGCGGCGGAGCTCCAGCTCAAGCAGGCGCCGCGTCTGGGAGCGCAGACTCATCTCGTCGCGGAAGAAGCGGTAAACGCCGCGACCGTCGGCTTTGGACGTATAAAGGGCCATGTCGGCGTTCTTCAGCAGCGTGTCGGCGTTGCTTCCGTCAAACGGTGCGATGGCGATGCCGACGCTGGCGCCAATGATGATCTGCTGGCCGTCGATCTCGTAAGGCTCGCCCACGATTCGGACGATGCGGCGGGCAAGATCTGTGGCGGCTTCCGGCTGTTGGACGGGACCTATCTGGATGATGGCAAACTCGTCGCCGCCAAAGCGTGCCGCGATGTCGTTCTGGCTGATGCATGACCTCAGACGATTGGCCACGGACTGCAGCAGCGCGTCGCCGACCGGGTGGCCAAGCGTATCGTTGACGTTCTTGAAGCGGTCGAGGTCGATGCAGAGAACGGCAATGCTGTCCTTGTCCGTCAGCTCCAACAACGCCTCCTCCAGGCTGTCGCGGAACAGCAGACGGTTGCCGAGGTCGGTCAGCGCGTCATGGCGGGCCATGTGGCGGATCTTTTCCTCGACGCGGCGGCGGGCGGTGATGTCCTCATGGATGGCGATCCACCCCCCACCGGCAATGTTTTGAATGCCCAGGGCGAGAATGCGACTATCGCGCGTCTCATACACCAGATGAGTCGTCGCTCCATGGCCGGCGCGCGACTCTGCCAGCGCGTCGGCGATGGGGGCGTAGATGCCGCCATGCCGCGTGGCGTCGGCGAAGATCTCGTAGAAGGTACGGCCGCGCAGCGTGTCCTCGGGCGCCAAGCCGTACATGTCGCAATAGATGCGGTTGCAGATGATGAGCCGGTCGGAGGTGTCGAACATCGACAGTCCCACCGGCATATTGGCGACGGCCGCCCTCAGGCGCTCCCATTCCCGTTCGGCGTTGCGGGCGAATTCCCGGCTATGGATCAGGGCGTCGCGATACCCGGCGAGGGCGAGCACGAGGACGCCGATCTCGTCGCGGCGCGGCGTCGGTTCGGGAATGGGCGTTGTATGATCGCCCACCGTCAGCCGCCGCATGGCATGGGCAATGTTGCGGAGCGGACCCGATACATTGCGCTGAACCCAGAAAATCGCGCCGATCGCCGCCAGGCTGGCGACCAGCAGAAAGACCAATGACTGGGTGATGGCCCGCGAGACGGCGGTCGTAGCCCGCGCGGCAGCGTCTTCCGACTGCGTCTTGGCATAGGCGATGAGGTTCTCGAGTTCGCTGACCGCCGCCTGATACTGGAGGCGCGTCGTACCGTTGGCGAACTCGGTAGCCTCTTCCAGCTCGCCACTTTCGACCGCGTCGTTTACCTGAGCGAGCGAGGCGAGATAGATTTCCCAGGCGTGAGAGAAGATGGCGAACAGCCTGTCTTCTTCCGGCGAACCGATCGTCGCCTGGAAGCTGGCCGATGCCTCCTCCAGTTCAAGGCGGGTCTCATCAAGGTTGGCATCGATCTCGGCGAGGTTACGGTAGTCGATCACCTGCAGACGCCGCATGACAACGAGCTGATGCTGAAGAGCGAGACGGCGCAGCTTCTCCAGCAGTTCCACCTGCGGAAGCCGGAGTTCGCGGATTTCGGTGGTGACCCTGTTGACCGAGACGACCTGCGCGACGCCAAGAGCACTGATGGCGGCGATCAGCAGCAGAACAAAAACGAGCGCTCCGGACAACTTTGTCCGAATGCTCGCGTCCCTTACGCTGCCGGTCAGCTCATCATGCCAGTTCATCGGTCTCGGCCTCTCCCCTCGGGTGCCGCCATAACTCAACGAAGATAACTGAAACGCTTCCAGAACTCGTAGTCCCTACGAAACCGCTGGTAGGACTCATAGATCTGCTTGAATCTTGGGTTGGCCGCCATCTCCTCCGCGGCCACCGCGCCCCAGGTGGCTTCGAAGGTTAGCAGGAGGTCGGGCGACCAGCGGCGAAGCTTGATGCCTTGCTCCTTGATCTTCTCCAGGGCTTCCGTTTGCATGGCCTCCGCCCGGCCAATGCCTTCGAGCATCACCGCTGAGCAGACAGTTTCGATTGTTTCCTGCTGCTTGGCCGTCAGCTCGCCCCATGTCCTGTCACTGAAGTAAAGCTCGTAGAGCGTCGAGGGCTGATGCCAGCCAGGGAAATAGTAATATTTTGCGATGTTCTGAAGGCCAAGCGTCAGATCCATGGACGGCAGCGAATATTCTGCTGCCTCGATCTCGCCCGTCTTGATGGCGTCGACGATTTCACCGGCTGGCTTGTCCACGACATCGGCCCCGAGGCGGGCGAGCACGCGGCCGCCGAGGCCGAAGAAGCGGATGCGCAAGCCTTTCAGGTCGTCGACGCTCCGGATTTCCTTGGAGAACCAGCCGGCGCCCTCCGGTGGAAGCACCAAGCAAGGCACGTTGTGAATGCCGTAGCTTGCAAACAACTGGCGCGACAGGGTCAGCCCACCGCCTTCGAACAGCCAGGTGATATATTCGATGGTACCCGGTCCGAAGGGGATCGCGCTCAAGAGCTCGAAGGCGCTGTCGCGGTTGGCCAACTGACCGGCGGTCGACCAGGCGGCGGCCAACTGACCTGTGCTGACCTGGTCCATGGTCCCGAAAGCCGGCGCCAAGTCGCCCGGCACGTGAAACACCAGCTTGACCTCGCCGCCGGTCAAACTGTCCACCTGCTCGCTCAGACGACCTGTTGCTTCGGAAAACAGCGGCAGCGATAGTAGAGGGGTGCTGGCGACATGGATCACCATCGCTTCGCCTGCTAGTGCAGACGTCGCGATGCTGGCAGACACTGCCAGTCCGGCAATCGCCGACAGCCTGATCATCCGTTCCCCCGACGTGCGCAGCCCCCGTAACCCTGCCGACCAATATATGCGCGCAATGCTAGATAATAGTTAAATTGCTGAGTGTGGGATAGTAGCTTCATGCCAATGCTACGAAGAAACGCTGCTTCAGGTAGGAAAGCAACGCTATTCCGCCGTTGTCCCCAGCGGGTGTCGGTATCGCTGGTTGTGCGGGCGGCGATTGGGAACAAACTCCGGCCCAATCGAAGATGATGGGTTTCTACCTGCTGAACTTTCCTCTGCCGGTCGACTTTTTTTGCGCTACGCTTGTTCCCGCCTACTCCGAGACACTTCGCAACCTGAAGTCAATCGAAGAGGGGGCGATGTTTAGTTCGAGCGCACGGCCGTGAAGGGATAGGCCGCACCGAGCCACCCGCACTTTGGCGGCGCCTTCCCCATTGGTGGGGCGCTCCCGCCGTGTCTATCGCCCGGCAACGATCGAAGACATGTGGAAGCGGCCGGATTGCGGACGAGGGAAAGTGTTGGCGGAGCCTCTCTCCCGGCGAATTGATGGATCGAGGGAAAACCTGCCTCGCATGCTCGGGGGAAATCGAGTATCAGTCGGTGCCCTGTCGTCTAGAGGCCACATGGACGCGAACGTAACCCTGCTTGCAGCATTCGGCGCCGGACTGCTCTCCTTTGTGAGCCCCTGCGTGCTGCCGCTCGTTCCGCCCTATCTTGGCTATCTGACCGGCGCGTCGATCGAAGAACTGACCGGCGAAGAGATGAGCCGTCTTGCCGCCAAGCGGCGCGTGGCCGAGGTGGCGCTTTCCTTCATCCTCGGGTTTACCTGCGTCTTTGTGGCACTTGGCGCGACGGCGTCGGTGTTCGGCCAGCTTGTCCGGCAGTGGTCCGAAGTGCTCGGCACCCTGGCCGGCCTGTTCATCATTGTGATGGGGCTGCATTTTCTGGGACTGTTTCGTGTGGCTCTGTTCTATCGCGAGGCGCGCTTTCACGATTTTCGCGCCAAGGCAGGCC
>JAGSYU010000205.1 GCA_018262575.1 Pseudomonadota bacterium
CAAAATACACCACTCAGTCCAGGAGGCGCGCATGGCGACTCCTCATGCAGGGCTGCGCAAGGAGAGCCAGATGATCGACTTCAACGATCCCAAGCAGGTCGCCAAGGCCATTCAGTTCACCAACGTCAACCCCGACCTCACCCGCGAGGATCTGCTGAAGCACCTGGAGATCTGCCAGAAGTACGACTTCGACGCGGCGATGATCGGCCCCTGCTGGGTGAAGCTCGCCAAGGAAGTTCTGAAAGGCACCGGCGTTCGCGTTGCCACCACCTGCAACTTCCCGATCGCCAACGACACCACCGCCATGAAGGTGGCCGTCGTCCGCGAGTTGGCCAAGGAAGGCGCCGACGAATTCGACTTCCCGCCCAACCCCGGCTTCCTGCTCGGCGGCATGGAAAAGGAATATTTCGAAGAGCTGAAAGCCGTCACCGAAGCTGCCCATGACGGCGGCATGAGGGTCAAGGCCATGCTCGAATTCGGCTACATCACCACCGAAGAGCTGAAGATCAAGGCGGCTCGCTACGCTTATGAGGCCGGTATCGACTGGGTCAAGCAGTCGAGCGGCTGGGGCAAGGGCGGCTGTGCGGCGACCGTCGAGGATGTCCGCATCCTCAAGGCCAACATCAAGGCGCCCTGCCGCGTCAAGGTGTCCGGCAAGGTCAACACCATCGAGAAGATGAAGGCGATGTTCGAGGCGGGCGCCGAGTTGGTCGGTACCAGCTCCGGTCCGGAGATCGTCGAGAGCCGCGTCGGCAGCCTCGCGAACTACTGAGTTGGCGTAAGAGACACGGGAGGACAGCCATGTCTGTTGTCGTTATCGGCAGCTATGCCAAGGCGCTGGTTATCACCGCCGATCGTATCCCCGGAGAGGGCGAGACACTACTCGGCAGCGACTATCGTGAAACCTATGGCGGCAAGGGGTCGGACATGGCTGTTCAGGCCGCTCGTCTCGGCGCGTCTGTCGCCTATGTGGGTGTCGTCGGCGACGACACCCACGGCCGTGAGTTCACCGAACTGATGCGATCCGAGAAGATCGACATCAAAGGCCTTAGGGTCGATCCCGGCAAGCCGACCGGCGTCGGCATCATCATCAAGGACACGCGCGGCCATAATGCCATTGTTGTCGACATGGGCGCCAACAGCCTGTTCGGCAAGGCGGACGTCGATGCGTCGGCGCCGCTTCTCAAGGGCGCCAAGGTCGCGCTCGCGCAGCTCGAAATCCCCCTGGAGACGGCGCTCTATGGTCTTGCCAAGGCCAAGGCGGCGGGCGCGACTACCATCCTCAATCCGGCGCCGGCCCGCGATCTGCGCGATGCCGATCTTTCGGCGGTCGACATCGTCACGCCGAACGAGACCGAGGCGCGCATCGTCGCTGGCTTGCCACCAGAGGCGGACGTACCGCTCTCCGACATCGCCGCCATTCTGCTCGGGCGTGGTTGCCGGGCCGTGGTGATGACGCTCGGTGCCGCTGGCGCCTGCGTTTTCACGCGCGATGGCTCGACCGCGATCGCCCCGTGCCCGGTTGACGTGGTCGACAGCAACGGTGCCGGCGACAGCTTCAACGCCGGCCTCGCCGTGGCGCTGTCGGAAGGCAAGCCTCTTGCGGAAGCGGCGCGGTTTGCCAACGCGGTGGCCGGCCTTTGCTGCACGCGATGGGAAACGGTCCCCTCCTACCACAATCGGACTGAGGTGAACGCTTTCCTGGCCGCTCAGTGAACGCGATCAACAATCGAAAGGGAGGCGGAGTGCCGCCTGCGCTCCGCCGGGAGAAAGACAAATGAGACCAGGACGCATCCTCCATCCGGCCTTGGCCGAAGCAATTGCGACGCTCGGACACACGGACATCGTGATGGTCACCGACGCCGGCTTCCCCATTCCGCCGGACGCCAACCGCATCGATCTCGGCTTCTGGGAAGGCATTCCCGACGTCCGCGACATCCTGCGGGTCGTCAGCGGTGAGGCCTTCTTCGAGGAGGTGCACTTCGCCACCGAAGTGCGCGACTGCTACCCCTCACTTTACGCCGACGTACAGAAGATCTTCACCGGCTCCGGTGCGGTCTTCAAGGGTACCACACACGAAATACTGTGCGGCGACTTTGCCCATCGGGCCAAAGTGGTGATCCGCTCCGGCTCCTTCGCGCCATGGGCCAACTTTGCCTTGGTTGCCAGCACCGATCCCTTTGCCTGGTTCACAGCCGAATCCGACGTCAAACCGCTGCCTGCCTATGTGGAGCGGCGCGCTCGCATGACGGCGAGGGAAGTACCGGCACTCGACTGAACCGCAACAAGGACAAGAAAAAGCGGAGCCGGTGGAGGCCGGCTCCGACTAGAAAACGGGAGGAGATAAGCATGACTCTGGATCTCGACTTCGGCATCGCGCCGCCAATGCCGCGCGACCGTTCGATGCGCATCGGCTGCATCGGTTCCGGCTTCATCATGAGCGACTGCCACCTGGAAGCTTATGGCCAGGTCGGCTTCAATCCCTACGCCATCGCTTCCCGCAACCGGGCACATGCCGAGGCCACCGCCGCACGGCATCACATCGGTGTCGTTCATGACAGCTGGCAGGATCTTGTCGCAGATCCAAAGGTCCAGATTCTCGACATCGCCATCCCGCCGGATCTGCAGATCGAGGTCATCCGAGCGGCGGCTCAGCAAGCCTCGCATATCCTAGGCATTCAGGCGCAGAAGCCGCTTGCCATGTCGCTTGATGAGGCGCGCGAGGCGGTGAAGATAGCTGCCGACGCCGGCATCGCCCTCTCGGTCAACTCCAACATGCGTTACGACCAGTCGATCCGGGCGTTGAAATCGCTGCTCGACCGCGGTTGGCTCGGCGAGCCGGTGCTGGCCACCATCGAAATGCGGGCCATCCCCCATTGGCAGGATTTCCTGCACAAATATAACCGGGTCGAGCTGATCAACATGGGCATCCACCACATCGATGCCTTCCGCTTCCTGTTCGGTGATCCCGAAAAGATCACCTGCCTTGCCCGTCGCGATCCCAGGACCAAGTTCGAGCATATCGACGGCATCACCCAGTACACTTTCCAATATGCAAATGGCGTGATGGCCACCAGTCTCGACGATGTCTGGACCGGTCCCAAGGGTGAGAGCGACGACGATATCTACATCCGCTGGCGCGTCGAAGGCACGGCCGGGGTGGCAAAGGGCAGCATCGGCTGGCCCAAATATCCGGCGCGCACGCCATCGACCTTTGCCTTCACGACCACGCGCACACCGAAGGCCTGGATCGCGCCGAGCTGGGATGCCGTGTGGTTCCCGGATGCCTTCGCCGGCCCCATGGCCCAACTGATGTGCGCCATCGAGGACGGCACCGAGCCGGAACTGTCGGGGCGCGACAACCTTCGGACGCTCGCCTGCGTCGAGGCCTGTTACCGGTCGATTGCCGAGGAACGTACCGTCCGGTTCGACGAGTTCAATCTCTGATCGATGATGAGTTTCGTCCGGACGAGGATCCGGACGGCGCTTCCAGCTATCCGCGAAAGGGAGGAAACAACATGATCCCCGTTGGCATTTTCACCGGCTATTTCCCCTATGCCCTCAATGAGACCATCGCCAAGCTGAAGGGGCATGGCTTCAGCACCGTTCAACTCGACCTGGCCTTCAAGGACCTCGACTTCGCGCCCGGCACCATCACGAGGGCCAAGTGCCACACGGTGCGCGACGCCTTCCGCGATGCCAACCTGCCGATATCCTGCATCTCCGGCTACACCAACATCATTCACCCGGATCTGGCCGAACGGGGACGGCGGGTCGGCGCGCTGAAGGAAATCATCCGCCACGCCCGCGACCTCGGTACGCCCTACGTCATCTCTGAAACCGGCACCTACAACACCGAAAGCGACTGGGTCCACGATCCGAAGAACAAGACCGAGGAAGGCTACGAGACCTGCCTCAAGGTCATCGAGGAACTCGCCCAGGAAGCCTATGACCATGGCACCGTGTTCCTGGTCGAGAACTACGTCAACAACGTCATCGGCTCGGTGCGCGAAGTCCTGCGTCTATTTGCCGACGTGCCGCATCCCGGCCTCGGTCTCTTGATGGATCCGACCAATTATTTCGACGACGCGCATATCGACCATGTCGACGAAACCCTCAACGAGATCTTCGATGCACTCGGTCCACGCATCCGCATCGCCCACGCCAAGGACTGCAAGCGCGCCGAAAGTGCCGTTGAAAAGCACGCCCACATCGACGCTTCGGAGGCTCACACCTTCCGCGGAGCCGGAGCTGTCGAACTGCCCGCACCCGGTCTCGGCTCGCTCAACTACGAGCTCTATCTGAAGCGCCTCGCCGCGTTGCATCCCAACATGCCTCTGATCATCGAGCATCTCGACGAGGCCGATGTGCCACGCGCCAAGCGCTTCGTCGACGGCGTGCTGCGCAAGATCGGCGCCTGAGCCGAGCCAAGACGCCGGTCGAGCGAGCCAGCGCCCGGCCGGCGTGCCCCCCAAAAAGAGAAGGTACCGGCCGATATGGCAGAGGCCCCAAGTTCAATGGGACTCTGCCGTTCGGCCCATCCGGGATAACGTCTCGGTCTCGGCACTGCCACGGCTCGGCTGCTTTGCAGTTCTCGTCGTCGAGCCGCTCGATATCCTAGATGTCGTAGACGTGGGGAGCGGTGATGGACGACACGAAGCGCTTGGTGCGCTCCTGCGCCGGCTTGGTAAAGATCTCCCGCGCCGGTCCGGTCTCGACGACGACGCTCGACTCCAGGAAAACGACGTTCTGGGCGATGCGGGATGCGAGGCGGAGGTCGTGCGTGGCGATCACCATCGTCGTTCCCTCGGCCGCCAGTCGGCTCAGCACGTCGACCACCTCGAGCGCCAGCTCCGGGTCGAGGGCAGAGGTCGGCTCGTCACAAAGCAGCACGCGCGGCGACATGGCGAGCGCCCGGGCGATGGCGATGCGCTGTTGCTGGCCGCCCGACAGCGTCGCCGGCCAAACGTCGGCCTTGTGCGACAGGCCGACCTTTTCGAGCAGTTCGCCGGCTCGCTGTCGCGCCTTGTCCTTTGGACATTTCAGCACCGTGAGCGGCCCCTCCATGACGTTCTCGATGGCGGTGCGGTGAGGAAACAGCTGGAAGTTCTGGAACACCATGCCGGTCTGGCGGCGGATGGACTGGATGGCTGGCCAACCCGGCCGATGGCCCGGCCGGAAGGTCAGGCTCTCGCCGCCGAGGATGAGCGTGCCGGAGGACGGGATCTCCAGGAGGTTGATGCAGCGCAGCAGCGTA
>JAGSYU010000206.1 GCA_018262575.1 Pseudomonadota bacterium
AAGATGATCGACAGCACCAGCGTGGTGAGCATGTCGACGAAGGCCGGCCAGTAGTCCTGCTGGGTCGAAAACCTGCGGCGTCCGAGGGCCATGGTCGGTCAATCTCCCAATCGGAACAAAAGCCGATCGATGGCGATCGGTGTTGTGCTCCGCGTCACGTCGTCAAATGCCTCAGCCGCGTTCCGATCGCTCGACGGCACCGGTCAGAAGCTCCAGCAGCCGGCGGATCTCCTTTTGCTGCTCACCCTGGCTTTCGGCCCAGGCGCGCACCAGTTGCTGTTCGGCGCGCATGTGCTGCACGAGACCCTGGATGCCCTCGGCGAGATTGGCCATCGCCTGGCTGGAGCGGCCGCCGGAGCCGCCCTCGTGGATCTGCTTGGACAGGTGGTCGAGGGCGCCGCGCAGTTCGTCGATGTTCTGGGCATCGCGGATGCTGGCGCCGACGTCGCCGGCCGAATCGAGTTCGGCCTGGGTGGACAGCCAGTCCTCAAGGTCGAGGTAGAAGCGGTTCTGCGCCTGTCCGGCCTGCAGGTCGAGGAAACCGACGATCAGCGAACCGGCAAGGCCGAACAGCGACGAGGAAAAGGCGGTGCCCATGCCCGACAGCGGCGCCTGAAGGCCGCTTTTCAGGTCCTCGAAGATGACGCTGGCCGTGCCGGAGCCGACGTCGAGGCCCTGGATGGTGGCGCCCACCGAGTTCACGGTGGCAATCAGGCCGTAGAAGGTGCCGAGCAGGCCGAGGAAGACCAGCAGGCCGGTCATGTAGCGCGAGATGTCGCGCGCCTCGTCGAGGCGGGTGGCGATCGATTCCAACAGCGAGCGCATGCCCGAGGCGGAGATCGCCCGCTGGCCGAACCGGTCGCCGAGCAGCGTCGCCATCGGCGCCAGCAGCACCGGCTGCTTGCGCACCTCGAGGCCGGGATCGCCGAAGCGGTAGGTGTTGACCCAGCGCACTTCGGGAAACAGCCGGATCACCTGCCGGAAGATCAAGAGGATGCCGACCAGCGCCACCGAAAAGATCAGGCCGTTGAGGCCCGGGTTGGCCATGAAGGCGGTCTTCAGCTGCCGCGACAGCAACAGGCCGACGAAGGCGGCGATGATCAGGAACACCGCCATCCGCCACAGATACACCTGGGGGCTGGTGAGCTTGATACCGGATGCGTCTTTGGCCATGTCGCTTGCTCTTTCTGATCGCGCGCACAGTAAACGCGATTTACGGCGAAAAGAGCAAGGCGTCCGGTGGCTTCGCCCGCATTTTTCAGGGGAAGCCGCCCGGCGACGTGGAACGGGCTGATCAGGCCTTCTTCAGCGTGGCGAGGAGCTGGGCGTGGATCGCCTCGTTGCCGGCCACCAGCGTGCGCGAGGCGTGCATGTCGTCCTTGCCGGCCTTGTCGGTGATGAAGCCGCCGGCTTCCTTGATCATCAGCCAGCCGGCCGAGGTGTCCCAGGGGTTGAGGTCGTCTTCCCAGAAGCCGTCCAGCTTGCCGGCGGCGACGTAGCAGAGGTCGAGGGCGGCCGAGCCGAGGCGACGGACGCCGGCGCAGTTGGCCATCACCTGCCTCAGTTCGTTGAGATAGTGCGGATGGTTGCCGCGGCCGAGGTGCGGCACGCCGGTGCCGATCACGCATTCGGGCATGTCGCGGCGGGCCGAGACACGCAGGCGGCGGTCATTGACATAGGCGCCGGCACCGCGCTCGGCGGTGTAGAGTTCGTCGGTGACCGGGTTGAAGACGACACCGGCAACCGGCACGCCGTTTTTCTCGAGCGCCAGCGAGATCGAGAAGATCGGGATGGAATGCAGGAAGTTGGCGGTGCCGTCGAGCGGATCGACCACCCAGCGGTGCTGCTCGTCCTCGCCGGCCACCTCGCCGCGCTCCTCCATCAGGAAGCCGTAGGAGGGACGCACCCGCTTCAACTCGTCAAACAGCACCTGCTCGGAGCGCTTGTCGGCGGCCGAGACGAAGTCGCCGGGGCCTTTCATCGACACCTGCAGGTTCTCGACCTCGCCGAAATCGCGGGTAAGACCGCGTCCGGCTTTGCGGACGGCCTGGACCATGACGTTGAGGAGGGCGGAACGTGCCATTTTCGGGGGTCCTTAAGGGAAAAGCGTTGGCTGCGTAGGCATCACAAACGGCCGTCGAGCGCAAGTGCTGGTTTTTGCTTCGGCCTCAAGCATTGGCCGGCCGCTTCGTGTTTCTGCCTCAGTCGACGGCGGGCGCCGAGGGCCGGAGGCCGCTGGCGCTAGGTCTCATCCGTCTATTGCGATCTCTTTGGACGGGAGGGCGGTTGTCGCGGGCGACCGATTGGCCGCCCGCGCCGGTCTCAGTTCGTCAGTCGCATCCGGGCATTCGCAAACGGCAGGCCCTCGTCATCCTCGGTTCGCCGGGAGACTTCCGTAAAGCCGATGCTGGTGTAGAAGGAAAATGCCGGCGCGTTGTCGGTATAGACTTCCAGCTGGAGGTCGCCTTTCAGGGCCAGCGCGTGGGCAACCAGTGCCCGCCCGATGCCATGGCCTTGCCGGTCGGGGGCGACGAACAGGCCGCCGACATGGCTGCCGAGCAGGCTGATGAAGCCGACGGGCGTTGCCGCAAGACAGGCGACCCAGGTCTCTGCGCTGGGGAGGTATCTTTCTTCGATCAGGCGGCGTTGCTCCCTGAGGCGCTGTTCGCCAATGAAGGCGTGGGCCCGGCAAGAGGCCTCGAACCAGATGGCCGAGAGGGCATGAAGGTCCGTCGCCTCGTCATAGGCGCGGATGGATAGACCTGTATCTTTCATGATGTGTCCGGAGATGGTGACAACAAAGACGGCGCCGACGCGGGCGCCATGAGGACCGCTTTCAGCGGTGTCATCTGAAGTCTCTGTGCATCCATCTCCTTAAAGTGACGGCCGATCCTATCGCAGGCGCTGGCCGGCTTCAACGATCGCTTGCCGCTTTGGGCGCCGTCGCTGGTCGCGCCGTCAGTTGCCGGCGTCGACGCCGGGCAGGGCGGCCGGCTTTTCCTCGGCCTTCGGCGCCTCGGCGGCCAGCGCCTGGTCGAGCCAGGGGTCGGTCAGTCCGGTCGCCTTGGCATAGCTGTACCAGCGGCGGGCGGCGTCGAGATCGCGCGGCAGGCCCTCGCCGACGGCGTAGAGACGGGCAAGGCGGCTCTGGGCCACCGGGTTGCCGGCTTCGGCCGCCACCTTGAACCAGGCGGCGGCGGTCTTCTGGTTGCGGGCGACGCCGGTGCCGTTGAACATCATGATGCCATACTCGACCTGGGCGGCGAGGTGGCCGGCGCGCGCTGCCTCGCCCATCAGTCGGGCCGCTTCCGGCTCGTTCTTCGGCACGCCCTGGCCCTCGCGGTTGAGGGTGGCGAGCGCATAGACGGCGTCGATGTTGCCTTCGGCGGCGGCCGCCTTGAACAGGGCGGCGGCGCGGGCATAGTCGGTGACGCCGGAGGACGGGTCGATGCACAGCAGGCCCAGCCAGTAATTGGCCTCGACGACGCCCTTGCCGAGGGCTTCCTCAAGGTAATTTGCCGCCTTCTTCTTGTCGACCGGCGAGCCGACGCCGAGCGCCGAGAGGTTGGCGAGTTCGACGAGGGCCTGCGGATCGCCGCCCCTCGCCGCGAGCTGGTACCAGATGATCGCTTCGTCGGGCTTCTGCGGCAGGCCGAGACCGTTGGCATACAGATAGCCGATCAGGCTTTGCGCCTTGGCATCGCCCAGCTTGGCCAGCTCGACGGCGATCTCGAAGGCGGTGAGGTAGTAGCCGCGCTGGAAGGCGCCGAAGGCATAGTCGACCTTGTCGTGGTCGGGCAGCGCGGCGAGAAGATCGGGGGCGGCCGTCGTCGCCCGTGGTGCCGGTGGCGGCGTCGGCGCGGATTCGACGGCATCGGCCGGCGCGGCGAGGAGAGCGAGGCCGAGCATGGCGGCGAGACGGGCAACGCGGGCAACGGGCATCGGCATCGCGGTTTCGGCTCTGCTAGCGAAGGTGTGTGCGGGGCAGCGTTAACGGCCAAGTTGGCCGGGATTGGGGCGGCGGGAGCGGGGCCGACCTTCGCTCCCGCTTTCTTGCCGGCGTTCGCCGTGTCCGAGGCGCCTGGGCCACGGTGATGCGATCAGGCGTCCGGATATTCGGCGGCGACGCGGTCGAGGATGGCGTTGGCTTCGCGGATGGCGGCGGCCGGGCCGTCGGGATGCTCCCAGACGGCGGCGCGGACGGCGACGAAGTCGGCGCCGGTACGGGCGCAGGCTTCGACCGACGCCATGGAGCGGCCGGCGAGCAGCACGCAGGGCGGCTCGAACACCTCGGCCCACCAGGCGCCGAGGTCGATGGTCTTGCGGTGCGGCTCATCGCCTTCTTCGAGATCGAGCAGGCCGAAGAAGATGTAGTCGGCGCCGGCCTCGCCGGCTTCCATCGCCTCGTGGCGCGCGCGCAGGTTGCCGGCGCCGACGATGGATTTCGGCCGCAGCGTCTCGATTGCATCCTTCAGCGCCGTGGTGCCGGCCTCGATGTGGATGCCGTCGGCGCGAACGCGGCCCATGACGCGGCTGTCGCCGAGAACCAGGGCGGCGACGTCGTGCGTCTGGGCGATCGGCACCAGCGTTTCGGCGATCGCCTGCAGGTCGGCGTCGGGGGTGACATCGGGGGCGATCAGCAGCGAGGCGACGTCACCGGCGGCGAGCGCCGCTTCGAGCGCGGGCGCCAGGGTGGCGGCGTCGACGACGCGGGGCGTGATCAGGAACAGGCGGGCGCGCAACTTGACCTCCGGGAAAGGAAAACCCCGTGCCCCAGGCTTTTGTCCTGAGGGCACGGGGCGCTTCATAGCACAAAGAAGTTCAACAAGAACTAGTTAGTCCCGAACAGACCTCCCGAAGCCGCGGTTGCGGCTTCCGGCGCCAGGCGGCGGCTGCGCGGAGAGGCAACTGAGGGCCAAAATCAGCCCTCAAGCGCCTTGACGCCCGGCAGCTCCTTGCCTTCCATCCACTCGAGGAAGGCGCCGCCGGCCGTCGAGATGTAGGTGAAGTCGTCGGCAGCGCCGGCATGGTTGAGCGCCGAGACGGTGTCGCCACCACCGGCGACCGTCAAGAGCTTGCCGGCCTTGGTGGCGGCGGCGGCATACTTGGCGGCGGCGACGGTGGCCTTGTCGAACGGCTCGATCTCGAAGGCGCCGAGCGGGCCGTTCCAGACCAGCGTCTTGGCCTTGTCGATGGCGGCCTTGACGGCGTCGATCGACTTCGGACCGGCGTCG
>JAGSYU010000207.1 GCA_018262575.1 Pseudomonadota bacterium
ACGATCAACTGGAGAAAAGCCCATGAGCCGCATTCTGGTCCTCGTCCGCCACGGCCAGTCCGAGTGGAACCTGCTCAACCTGTTCACCGGCTGGAAGGACCCCGACCTCACCCCTCTGGGCGTCAAGGAGGCCACGGCCGCCGGCACTCGCCTCAAGGCGCTCGGCTACAAGTATGATATCGCCTACACCTCGGTTCTGACGCGCGCCCAGCACACGCTGAACCTCATCCTCGGCGAAGTCGGCCAGACGGGCCTTGAGACCATCAAGGATCAGGCCCTCAACGAGCGCGACTATGGCGAGCTGACCGGCCTCAACAAGGACGACGCCCGCGCCAAGTGGGGCGAGGAGCAGGTGCACATTTGGCGCCGCTCGTTCGACGTTCCCCCTCCGGGCGGCGAGAGCCTGAAGAACACCGCCGAGCGTACGCTGCCCTATTTCAACGCCGAGATCCTGCCGCGTGTCCTCAAGGGCGAGAACGTGCTGGTCGCCGCCCACGGCAACTCGCTGCGCTCGATCATCATGGACCTCGAGAAGCTTTCCGGCGATGAAATCGTCGCCCGCGAGCTCAACACCGGCGAGCCGATCGTCTACGAGCTCAACGAGGACGGCTCGATCAAGTCGAAGAAGGTGCTGGCGGCCTGATTTCCGCCCCTTCGCTGAAAAGACAAGCGCCGCGGCGGGGTTCCGTCGCGGCGTTCTGCTTTTTTCCGGCCAGATAGGTCAGATCAGTCCCTCTCCACCTCGGCGCCGCCGAGCCGGCGGGCGAGGCCGGTCTCCCAGCCGAGGATGGCCTTCTTGCGCGTCAGGCCCCAGTGATAGCCGCACAGGTCGCCCTCACGGCCGAGCACGCGGTGGCAGGGGACGACGAAGGACAGGGGGTTTCGCCCGACGGCCGAGCCGACGGCCCGCGCCGCGTTGGGGTTGCCGATGTGGCGGGCGATGTCGGAATAGGTCGTCGCCTTGCCGAGCGGGATGCGCAGCAGCGTCTCCCAGACCCGCACCTCGAAATCGGAACCGATGAACACCAGCCGGATCGGACGATCCTGCGACCACACCGTCGGGTCGAACACCTGCCGCGCGTAAGGGGCAGTCACCGCCTCGTCTTCGACATAGGTGGCGGCTGGCCAGCGGGCCGACATGTCGCGGAAGGCTGTCCGCTCTTCGCCGGGGTCGGCGAAGGCGATGCCGGCCAGCCCGCGGTCGGTGGCCATCACCAGCGCCGTGCCGAAGGGGGAGGAGTGGAAGCCGTAGGCGACGGTGACGCCCGCTCCGCGCGCCTTGTAGGCGCCGGGGCTCATCGCCTCGTGCGTCACGAACAGGTCATGCAGTCGGCCGGGGCCGGACAGACCGACCTCATAGGCGGTGTCGAGAATCGACGACGACTGGTCGAGCATCCGCCGCGCCTCATCGAGGGTCAGCGCCTGCACGAAGGCCTTGGGCGTCAGGCCGGCCCAGCGGGTGAACAGGCGGTGCAGGTGGCTGGCGTCGGTGCCGACGGCGGCGGCAATGGTCTCGAGTTCCGGCTGGTCGCGCCAGCGTTCGGAGATGAACTGGATGGTGTCGCGCACGAGCACGTAATCGCTATGGTCACGATCGAGCGATACTTCGCTCGCCATGCGCAGCCCCTCGTGCAGCCAGCTCGCCGACATGGGCGGGCAGGTGAGGTTGTCGGTCAGCGTAATGGCGTCCATCGCGTCCTCCATCAAGGTGCGATGCGAAGTTAGGGAGCGTCGGGCGGTCCAACCACCCGATTTTCGCACACGGCGAGAAAAAGCGCAAAAAAAGCGCCGCTGGTGGCCGTCAAGCCTGCCTGCTGACGCGACCAGGCATCAAATCCGGCTATAGAGACGGCACAGACGCCTGTCCGGAGTATTCGCCGTGCCGAGAAAGCCTGCCGTCGCTGCATCCGAGGATATGGACAAGTCCATTCCGCCAACGCGGCCAATGAGTGCCGCGGAAATCGGGGAACTGTTCGCCACCTTCAAGGCGGCCAATCCCGAACCGCGCGGCGAGCTTCACGCCGTCAACCCCTATACGCTTCTGGTCGCCGTGGCACTGTCGGCCCAGACCACCGACGCTGGCGTCAACAAGGCGACGCGACCGCTGTTCGAGACGGTCGACACGCCCGAAAAGATGCTGGCACTCGGCGAGGACCGCCTGCGGGAGGCGATCAGGACCATCGGCCTTTACCGCAACAAGGCAAAGAACGTCATAGCCTTGTCGGATATCCTGGTGCGTCAGCATGGCGGTGAGGTGCCGCGCGACCGGGCGGCGCTGGAGGCCCTGCCGGGCGTCGGCCGCAAGACGGCCAACGTCGTCCTCAACATTGCCTTTGGCGAGCCGACGATTGCCGTCGACACCCACGTCTTCCGCGTCGCCAACCGGCTGGGTCTGGCCCCTGGCCGGACGCCGATCGAGGTGGAACTTGGCCTCGAAAAGGCGGTGCCAAGCGCCTACCGCCTACATGCCCATCACTGGCTGATTCTGCACGGCCGCTACGTTTGCAAGGCGCGACGGCCCGAATGCGAACGCTGCATCGTCGCCGATCTCTGCAGGAGTCCTGAGAAACGCCTGCCGATGTGACCAGCGGGAGAGCCCCGCCGTTGCGGACGGGGCTCTCCCGCACCCGATCCGGGATGGTCAGGCGATGCGCGCGTATTCGTCGAAGGCAAGGCGCGGCAGGCGCGGGAACAGCGACGACTTGTCGCCGTAGCCAAGGTTGAGCACCAGGAAGGTACGGACGCGGCTTGCCGGGAAGAAGGCGCTGTCGAGGGCGGCGGCATCGAAGCCGGCCATCGGGCCAACGTCGAGGCCCAGCGCCCGGGCGGCCATGGTGAGATAGCCGACCTGCAGCGAGGCCGAGCGCAGCGCCGAGAACTGCAGACGCTCATCCGGTGAGCCGGCGTACCAGGAGCGGGCATCGGCGTGCGGGAAGGTCTTCGGCAGGTTCTCATAAAAATCGAGGTCGTAGCCGGCGATTACCGAGACCGGCGCGGTCTTCGTCTTGGCCTGATTGCCCGGCGCCATGGCGGCGAGCAGCTTTTCCCTGGCCTCGGGCGATTTCACGAAGACGAAGCGGCCGGGCAGCGTGTTGGCTTCGGTGGGGCCGAAGCTGACGAGTTCGGCAAGCGTCTTCAGCGTAGCGTCGGAGACCGGCTTGTCGAGGAAGCCATTGTAGGAGCGGCCGTCGCGGAACAGGCGGTCGAAGGTGTCGTCGGCAAGAAGAGCGGACATTGGCAAGCCTTTCGGGAGGGAGAAGCGAATTTCCTTCCCGAGTTAGGCCTGGCCAGTTGGTCCGGATAGTCCACGATTGGCTGACAGATTGTTCGATGAAAGTGGCCGATAAGGCAAACCCGCCGTTGATTGCCTGCCCATCACGGTCTTGTCACGGCTTCTTGAGTGCTCGTCGGGGGCGTTGCCCCCAAAACGACAACGCCGCCAGCGAGACTGGCGGCGTTCAAGGGGGCTGCAAAGGACTGGTTGGTCAGGCGACGGCCCGAACTTCTCGCACATCCGGCAGGAAGTGGCGGAGCAGGTTCTGGATGCCGTTCCGGAGCGTCGCCGTCGACGACGGGCAGCCGGCACAGGCGCCGCGCATGTTGAGGTAGACGACCCCGTCTTTGTAGGCGCGGAAGGTGATGTCGCCGCCATCGGCCGCCACGGCCGGGCGCACGCGCGTGTCGAGCAGCTCCTTGATCGACGACACCGTCTCAGCATCGGCCGGATCGAAATCTTCGGCGCTTGCCGACGTCTCGGTTGTCGTCAGGATCGGCGCGCCCGACATGAAATGCTCCATGATGACGCCGAGCACCGCAGGTTTGAGATGCGCCCAGTCCTCGTCCCGGCTGGTCACCGTGATGAAGTCGGCGCCGAAAAACACGCCGGACACGCCGGCAACCTCGAACAGGGCAGCGGCAAGCGGCGAGACCGTCGCCTCGCTGGCCGTCAGGAACTCGCGCGGGCTGCCTTCGAGGACGACCCTCCCGGGCAGGAATTTCAGCGTCGCGGGATTGGGCGTGGACTCGGTCTGGATGAACATCGTATCGGGCTCCTCAGGCTCGCCTGATTGGAACAAATCTAAACTTGATCTTTAGAGGATAGTTCCAACTTTGCAAATGAACAATCGGTGAACCTGCGGACATTAATCGTTTGGGGGATCAGGCGACGGCCGTAATGTCCTCGTCGCTCATGTCGCCCGGCACGATGGTCACCGGAATGGGGAAGGGCGGCCCCGAGCGGCCGGCGACGGAGGTCACCAGCGGTCCCGGTCCCTCGCTGCTGGTGCCGGCCGCCAGCACCAGAATGGCGATGTCGCGGTCTTCCTCAATCAGGCGATGGATCGCTTCGGCCGCTTGCCCCTCGCGAATGACGAGTTCGGCCTCAATACCGGCGGCGAAGGCATGCATGCGTTCGGCGGTGGCGGCCAGGCGCTGGCGCGCTTCGTCCATCGCCTCGGCCCGCATCATCTCCTCGACGCCACGCCAATGCTGGAAGTCGCCCGGCGGAATGACGTAGAGCAGCACCAGGCCACCGGCAGTGTGCCGGGCGCGCGTTGCCGCGTAGACCACCGCCCGATCGCATTCGGGCGTGTCGTCGATGACGCAGAGGAACTTGCGGCGGTGGCCCTCTTCGCGGGCGAGGCGGCGTGAAACCATGCTGGAACACTAGCAGAAGACCGGCGGCGGACAAGCCGCGCCGGTCTTCACGTTTTTTCCGATGGCGCGTCTCAGCGCCGCTTGCGGCTCTGGATGAAGCCGATGATGTCGCGCACCTCGTCCATCACCTTGCCGGCGATGGCACCCGCCCGCTCCGAGCCCTCGGCGAGAATGGCGTCGATGTGGTCGGGTTCGGCCATCAGCGCCTTCATCTTGTCGTTGATCGGCGACAGCACGGATACCGCGAGGTCGGCGAGCGCCGGCTTGAAGGCCGAGAACTGCGAGCCGCCATGGTCCTTCAGCACCGCTTCCTTCGTCGTGCTGGCCAGCGCGGCGTAGATGGTGACGAGGTTGTCGGCGTCCGGCCGCTCCTTGAGACCCTCGATCTCGGAGGGCAGCGGTTCCGGATCGGTGCGGGCCTTGCGGATCTTCTGGGCGATGGCGTCACGGTCATCGGTGAGGTTGATGCGCGAATAGTCCGACGGATCGGACTTCGACATCTTCTTGGTGCCGTCGCGCAGGCTCATGACGCGCGGCGCCGGACCCGTCAGCGGTTCGGGCAACGGGAAGTAGCCTTCCTCGGCACTGTGGCCCTGGGCGGTGATTGACGCGGCGAAGTCGTTGTTGAACTTCACGGCGATGTCGCGGGCCAGTTCCAGATGCTGCTTCTGGTCTTCGCCGACCGGAACATGCGTCGCCCGGTAGACGAGGATGTCGGCTGCCATCAGGCTCGGATAGGCGAACAGGCCGACCGACACGTTCTCGCGGTCCTTGCCGGCCTTCTCCTTGAACTGCGTCATGCGGTTGAGCCATCCCATGCGGGCGACACAGTTGAACACCCAGGCTAGTTCGGCGTGCTCGGGCACTTGGCTCTGGTTGAAGACGATGTGCGTCTTGGGATCGATACCGGCGGCAAGGAAGGCGGCCGTTACCTCGCGGATCTGGCGCCGGAGCTCGAAGGGATCCTGCCAGACGGTGATGGCGTGCTCGTCGACCACACAGTAGATGCAGTCGTGAGTCGCCTGCATTTCCACAAAGCGCTTGATGGCGCCGAGATAGTTGCCGAGATGGAGATTGCCGGTCGGTTGAACGCCGGAGAAGACAAGAGGCTTGAAAGGCATCGGTTTGGACCCGAGGAAAGAGTTGCGTGCGCGTCGGTGGTGAAACCGAGCGGCGGATTTATGGACCTGCCGCGCAATGACCGCAAGGCGGAAGGCGTGGCCGG
>JAGSYU010000208.1 GCA_018262575.1 Pseudomonadota bacterium
CCCATCCCGAACTCGGCCGTGAAACTCCCCAGCGCCAATGGTACTCCGTCTTAAGACGCGGGAGAGTAGGTCGCTGCCAGGCCTGCAAAGCGCAAGATACTCAAAGATCAAAACACAAACACAAATCACGCGATACATTCTCTTCAAAGACCAACACGAACACAACCTACCAACAGCCCTCACTGGGTAACCAGTGAGGGCTTTGTTGTATCGGAAAGACCGGAAAACGATACGGCGGTTGGGATGTATTCAACGCTCAGCACGCCTTGTAGTCGTAACCGGATGATCCGGCGGGCCTGACCTCGCGATCACGGTAAATAACCGAGATCTTGCTGCCCCGCGTGGCGCAGGCCGCGTTGTAGACGTCGATCGGGTTGATCGGATTGCCGTTCGCATCGCTCTGACTGTCGGCATATTCGACCTCGTACACGCGGGCACCATAGACAGCCATATAGTCATCGCACTCCGACCAGATCTGGCATTCCTCGGCAATGGCAAAGTCGAAGCCGATCTTTGAGTGTCCGATCGGCGCAAGCTCGCTGGCGTTCTTCTGTGCAATCGCCAGGCCGGCGGCGTGCGCGCGCTGTGCGAGCCGAGTTGCGAACGCGATGTTGGCCTCCTTGTTCAAGATGGACTGCGAGCGCGTCCAGGAGTCCAGATTGTCGGCTTCGATCGCGTCGAAGCCGTCCCGCGCGCACGTATCGATCCATGAACCGACGATCGATAGCAGGATGTCCCGCTTTTTCGACGTGGAGGTATCGAGCAGATACTCATCCGGCCATTCGGGATCCACGACATATGTGCCGTTCTTGCTGACCAGCAGGTCGGGATGGTTCTTCAGCCACCATTTCGCATCGGCCGGCTGGGTCTGGAAGGCGTTCACGTAGCAGATGTTGTACTTCCCCGCCGCGGGCGAGGCGAGCCGGTCACGTATGACGATCACGACGCTGCTGGCGGGCGGATAGGCACCACCGAGCTGGTAGTCGAACTGCTGGTTGGCCGGTGGGAGCGAGACATCCCGGGCGGCTGCGATGGAGGCCGTCAAGACGCTCAGGATCGCGGCTGCCAGGCCGGTCAGCGGTCGTCGCGAGGATATGTGCGTGATGGCCGTCATGCCGGAACGTTCCTTCACTCGAGGTGGTCGATGATTGCAGGGACGTCGCCTTATATCAGATCCTGTTGATCAGAACCGGACGCCAGTTGGTGAGCCCGCCGGACATGAGGAGATTGCTCCGGGCGTCGCGGCTTGCCTGATGAGGACGCGATCAGGGCGGCTCCCTTGTCGTCCCCCGCACAGATCTCTCCGAAAAGGTGGGGCGACTTGGTCCTTTGAGTCTTGGGAGCCGCCTGTGTGGCGCTCGGGCACTTTTGAAGTGGTTGACCACGACCAGAAGGTCTTCCCACGCCGGACCGATGATGCGGAGGCCGGGGGGCACCGACCGCATTGGCGGCAAGCTCCGGTGGAGACCTTGCCTCTTCTACGCAGTATCTCGTAGCAATTGCCGGCCCATCATCTTGACGCGGCGGCGGGCAGATGTTTTTGTCCGCTGGAATGCCGCCGCGCCGAAGGCCGGCGGCGATGTCGTGATCGGCAGGCCGCGCCGCCACGCTGGAAAGGACCGAGACTTGACCACTCTGAACCAGCCGTCCACCGCCTTCACCCGCTCGCTCGCCAACTCCAGCCGCGCCGTCAAGGTGGCGGCCGTCGTGTTCGGCTCGCTGCTGATCGCCGCCGCGTCGCAGATCGAGGTGCCGTTCTATCCGGTGCCGATGACCATGCAGACCTTTGCCGTGTTGCTGGTCGGCCTGCTGTGCGGTGCCCGCCTTGGCGCCGCTGCCGTGCTCGTCTATCTCGCCGAAGCGGCGATCGGCCTGCCGGTGCTGTCCGGCGGCGACACGCTGGCAACGCTGCTCGTCAAGCCGACCACCGCTGGCTATCTGGTGGGCTTCGTCGGGGCTGCCTTCGTCGCCGGTCTGATCGCCGAGCGTACGGCTGGCCGGCTGTGGGGTGCCTTCACCGCCGCCGTTGCCGGTGAAGTGGTGCTGATGACCCTTGGCGTCGCCTTTCTGGCGTCGCTGATCGGGGCTGACAATGCCGTCAAATTCGGCGTCCTGCCGTTCCTCCTCGGCGATGCGCTGAAGATCGTTCTCGCCGTGGCGGTCGCCCGCGGCGCGGGCCGCCTGGCGCTGCCCGGCGCGCTCTGAGGCGACATCATCGCCCTGAAGCGTGTCGCGCTGGTTCAGATTCGCTCGACCCGCTTCAGGTGTCTGGTCGTGCGCCTGTCGTCAGCGCAAAACCGATGCACGCTTTTGCTCGATATGCTCCAGCTTTCATGGACGGCCGCCGGTCATTCCGGCGGCCGTTGCTATTTTTTGTCTTATTGATTCGGTTTTGATCAGTTTCCATTCAATCTTTTGAAACGATCCCCACGCACACTCCGCCCGCGGGGTCGGCCGCGGCGATTCTGTCGGGCCGGGGAGAGACGAGGGTGATGAACAGATCGGGCGCAATCGAGAAGAAGCGGCTGCGCGAGCTCTATCGCTACCGCATTCTGGATACGCCGCCCGAGCCAGAGTTCGATGGCCTCTGCGATGTGGCCCGCAGCCTTCTTGGCGCCGATACCGCCGTCATAACCTTTCAGGACGCCGACCGTGTGTGGTGCAAAGCCTCGGCGGGACGTCATGTCGCCTCGCTGCCGCGCTCGGCCTCGATCAGCGAGCAGGCCGTGCTGGCTGGCGAAGTGGTGGTGTTCGAGGATCTTCTCAACGCCCCCCTTTTCCACGACCATCCGCTGATCCACGGTGAGAACGGCTTCCGTGCCGCTGTCGGTGTGCCCATCGAGGTGAAGAAGGGGCTCTGCATCGGCGCCGTTGTGCTGATGTTCGACGAACGGCGCACGGTATCGATCGCCGACATTGAAAATCTCCTGCGTCTCACGCGCGCCATCGTTGATCGGCTGCATCTCCGCCGCATCCGCATCGAGCGCGAACTCGACCAGATCACCCGCGCCAAGAAGGACGCGGAGATCGCCGCCCAGAAGTGGGAAATCGGCAAGCAGCGCCGCCTCCTCGAGCAGACGGCTCGTCTCGCCCGCATCGGCGGTTGGGAATATGACGTCGCCGCCGATCGGATGATCTGGTCGGCCGAGATCTACAGGCTGCTGGAGTTCGACGAGGCGTCCGCGCCGCCCGATCTGATGGCGCTGCTGCGCTATTGCCGCGACGAGGCCGTCAGCGAGGTGAAGAGGCTGATCGTCCGCGTGCTGAAGCGTGGCGAATCCTTCGAGACGGAAATTCCGCTGATCACCACCTCCGGGCGGCTGCGCTGGGCGCGGTGCATCTGCGAGGCGGAGGTTCAGCGCGGCAAGGTGGTCCGCCTTCTCGGTACGGTGCAGGATACGACGCTGCAGCGGGCGACCGAGGAGGAGGTCAACTTCATCGCCACGCACGACATGGTGACGGGTCTTCTCAACCGCGCGGTGTTTCAGGAGCGGCTCGACCGTGCCTTGACCTTCCGGGCGCCGGCCCGCACCGTCGGCCTCTACCTGATCGATGTCGATCATTTCAAAGCGGTCAACGATACGCTTGGCCATCACGCCGGTGACGTGCTGCTCGCCGAAGTGGGACGCCGGCTGCGCGAGGCGGTCGGCGAGCTCGGCCTGGTCGCCCGCCTCGGCGGCGATGAGTTCGCGCTGATGATGCCCGACTGCGGCGGCGAGGGCGAGCTGATCGCCATCGGCGAGCAGATGATGAGTGGCCTGCAGGAGCCGATCGCCTACGAGGCCGAATCCATTCCGGTGACGATTTCGGTCGGCATCGCCCGCGCCCCGTCGGGGACGGCGGCCGATCAGCTGTTCAAGGACGCCGATATCGCCCTCTACGAGGCCAAGGGGGCGGGACGAAACCGCTTCGTGCTGTTTGACCGGGCGATGCGCGAGGCGATCGAGCTGCGCCATTCCATCCTGAGGGCAATCCGCCAGGCCATCGACCGGGGTGACCTGCGTCTGCACTATCAGCCCAAGTATTCGCTTCGGACCGGCGTGCTCGCCGGCTTTGAAGCGCTTCTGCGCTGGCACCGGCCGGATGGTTTCATCGCCAACCCAGGCTTCTTCGGCATCGCCCTCGATGATCCGCAACTTGGCCTCGCCATCGGCGATCTGGTCATCCGTCAGGCGGTCAGCCAGGCGGCCGACTGGCGGGCGCGCGGCATCGTCTTCGATCATATCGCGATCAATGTCGCCACGCCGCAGTTCCGGCGTGGTGACCTCTGCGACTGCCTCTGTGCCGCGCTCGACGAATTCGGCGTGCCGCCAGCGGCGCTGATGGTCGAGGTGACGGAGAACGTGCTGCTGTCCAAGGTGGCCGACGAGGTGCAGACGACGCTCGCTCAACTGGCCGACAAGGGGATCAAGATCGCCCTTGACGATTTCGGCACCGGCTATGCCTCGCTGAGCCACCTCAAGGACTTTCCGGTCGATCTCCTGAAGGTCGACCGCTCCTTCGTGGCGACCCTGACCGAGGAGCGCGAGAGCCGCTCGATCGTGCGCGGTATCACCGCGCTCGCCCATGATCTCGGCATTGCCGTCATCGCCGAGGGTGTCGAGACGGCGGCGCAGCGCGACATGCTCCGGCATTTCGGCGTCGATTTTGGTCAGGGTTACCTGTTCGCCCGCGCCATGCTGCCGACGCAGATCGAATCGCAGGGATTGGTCAACGCGGCGGCCACGCTGGCCCGCGCCTGACGCTGAGCCCCCAAAACCTCAAAGCGGGGCGAGCGAACCTTTCAGATTCGCTCGCCCCGCTTTAGGTCCTTGTTCGGGCACCTGTCTTTGGAGAAAAGCCGCTGGAGGCTTTTGCCCGACAGGCTCAGGCGGCGATCGCCGCCGCGTCCCGCGCCAGTTGCTCGATGCGCGCCCAGTCGCCGTCCCTGACGGCGTCGGCCGGCGCCACCCAGGAGCCGCCGACGCAGATGACGTTCTTGAGCTTCAGGTAGTCGACCGCGTTGTCGAGGCTGACGCCGCCGGTCGGGCAGAACACCATGTCGCCGAGCGGCGAGGCCAGCGCCTGCAGATACTTGGGGCCGCCGGCCGGGCCGGCCGGGAAGAACTTGACGACGCGATAGCCCTTGGCGCGCGCCACCATCGCCTCGGACGCCGTGGCGACGCCGGGCAGCAGCGGCACGCCGAGGTCG
>JAGSYU010000209.1 GCA_018262575.1 Pseudomonadota bacterium
GGCGATGCCGGCGGCGTGGCAGAGGGCCACCAGACGGTCGCGCTGCTCGCGCTTGAAGGTTTCCACCACCAGACGGGCCGGGTGGTCGGGCTCGGGCAGTTCGAAGGCGGCGGTGACCAGATCGCAGCCGCCACCTTCCATGCTGGCGTAGGAGGCGGCGGAGCGCACCCATTCGTGGAGTTGGCCGATCGGATCGCCGGGGCGGGTGTCGGTGAGATCCTGCCAGAACACGTCGACCAGCCGCGCGGTGTCGCGCAGGCATTCGGCGATCAGCTCGTCCTTCGAGCCGAAATGGCGGTAGAGCGTCATCTTGTTGGTGCCGGCCGCCTCGGCGATGGTGTCGACGCCGACACCGCGGATGCCGTGCTTGCGAAACAGCAGCTGCGCCGTGTCGATGATGCGATCGCGGGGCCGCTTCATCACGCACTCGCTCACCAATTCGTCATTTCCCATCATGCCAAGGCGCCTTGACGCCCATGTTACCGACCTGTAACGTTTGTATTGTTACTGACAGGTAACACCCCACCCCGAAGACGTCAAGGCTGGCCCCCTCCGGGTGCGGCAGCCCTCGTATACGCCCTTAGTCGAAGGGGCGAGGAGGCTTGTCATGAAAAACGAACTCACTTTGGACGAGCTCCTTGCCGATCCGATCGTGCTGACCGTCATGCGGGCCGACCGGGTGCATCCCGGCCGCGTCGGCCGGCAGTTGAGGGCGATCGGCCACCGGCTGAACACCAGCGCCAACGGCACATCGGTTCCCGCCTGGTTGGCTGGCAAGACAGGGCACGGCGAGGGCTGCACATGGTAAACTTCTTCATCAGCCGCCCGATCTTCGCGTCGGCCATCGCCATCATCATGGTGCTGGCCGGCGCCATCTGCTACGTGCTGCTGCCGGTCGCCCAGTTTCCCGAGATCGCGCCGCCGCAGGTGGTGGTGTCCGCCCACTACCCCGGCGCCAGCGCGCAGGTGGTGGCCGACACGGTGACCACGCCGCTGGAACAGCAGATCAACGGCGTCGAGGGCATGACCTACATGTCGTCGTCGAGCTCCAACGACGGCTCGTCGACCATCACCGTCACCTTCAACGTCGGCTACAACATCAACACCGCCGCCGTCGACGTGCAGAACCGGGTGTCGCAGGCCTCGTCGTCGCTGCCGGCCATCGTCAACCAGACGGGCGTGTCGGTCAAAAAGCAGAACCCCAACTTCGTGTTGATCGTCAACCTGACCTCGCCCGACGGCTCGGTCGATCCGGTGGCGCTCAGCAACTACGCGGCGCTGCAGATCGTCGACCCCATCAAGCGCCTGCCGGGCGTCGGCGACGTGCAGGTGTTCGGCGAGCGGCGCTATTCGATGCGCATCTGGCTCGATCCGGACAAGCTGGCCAACCTCGGCCTGACCGCCGTCGACGTGCAAACGGCGGTGTCCGAGCAGAACGTCCAGGTGGCGGCCGGCAAGATCGGCCAGGCGCCGGCCCCCAGCGGCACCGCCTTCGAAATGCAGGTCAACGCCGTCGGCCGCCTCAGCGATCCGGCCGAGTTCGGCGAGATCGTGCTGCGCGCCGATGGGGCGAGCGGCGCCATGGTGCGCCTCAAGGACGTCGCCCGCGTCGAGCTGGGCGCGCTGCAATATTCATCCAGCGCCTTCTTCGGCAAGGACCCCACGGTGGTGCTGGGCGTGTTCCAGATGCCGGGCTCCAACGCGCTCGACCTGCAGGCCGGCGTCAAGGCCAAGATGGAGGAGCTGTCGAAGCGCTTCCCGGCCGGCATTTCCTACGCCATGCACTACGACACCACCCGCTTCGTGCAGGCGGCGATGGACGACGTGCTGAAGACGCTGGGCGAGGCTCTGGTGCTGGTCATCGCCGTGGTGTTCATCTTCCTGCAGAGCTGGCGCACCACCGTCATCCCGGCCATCGCCATCCCGGTGTCGCTGGTCGGCACGCTGGTGGTGATGGAGCTGATGGGCTTCTCGCTCAACATGCTCAGCCTGTTGGGCATGGTGCTGGCCATCGGCCTCGTCGTCGACGACGCCATCGTGGTGGTGGAGAATGTCGAGCGGCAGATCGAGGCCGGCCTCAAGCCGCTGGCCGCCACGCGCAAGGCGATGGGCGAGGTCACCGGCCCGATCATCGCCACCACGGCGGTGCTGATGGCGGTGTTCATCCCCGTCGCCTTCATCCCCGGCGTCACCGGCCAGCTCTACAACCAGTTCGCGCTGACGGTGGCCATCTCGGTCGGCATCTCCGCCTTCAACTCGCTGACGCTGAGCCCGGCGCTGTCGGCCGCCTTCCTGCGCCACCGCGGCGAGGTGAGGTTCCCGCCCTTCCGCTGGTTCAACGCCGCCTTCGACGGCATGTCGCATGCCTATGCCTCAAGCGTCGGCCTGCTCGTCAAGCTGCGCTACGTGGTGCTGGCGCTGTTCGTGGTTGCCCTCGGCGCCACCTACTGGCTGTGGAACCGCATCCCCTCCACCTTCCTGCCGGTGGAAGACCAGGGCTATTTCTTCGTGGTGGTGCAGTTGCCCGACGGCGCCTCGCTGGAGCGCACCAACAGGGTGGCCGAGCAGGTGCGCGACATCCTGGAGGAGACGCCGGGCATCGACATCGTCGGCGCCATCTCCGGCCTCAACTTCCTCACCTCGGCCGCCCAGTCCAACTCGGCGGTGGAGTTCGCCATCCTGAAGCCGTGGGAAGAGCGCGGGCCGGAGCAAAGCGCCTCGCGCATCGTCGAGGAGGTCAGGCCCAAGCTGATGGCCATCCCCGACGCCTTCGCGCTGTCGTTCGATCCGCCGTCGATCCCCGGCCTCGGCGCCACCGGCGGCTTCGAGTTCCAGGTGAAAGACCTGACCGGCCAGGGCAGCCAGGCGCTGAACGACGCCACGCAGGCGCTGCTTGGCGCCGCCCGCCAGCAGCCCGAACTCAACGCCCAGCAGCTGTTCTCGAGCTTCGGCACCTCGACGCCGCAGTTCACCTACGACCTCGACCGCAACAAGGCCAAGCTGTTGGGCCTCAACCTGCCGGACATCTTCAACACGCTGCAGATCTATCTCGGCTCGCTCTACGTCAACGACTTCAACATGTTCGGCCGCACCTTCCGCGTGACGCTGCAGGCCGACGAGGCGGCGCGCTCGACGCCGACCGACCTGACGCGGCTCTATGTCCGCAATGCGAGCGGCGGCATGGTGCCGCTGTCCACCCTCGGCGAACTGAAGCCGACGGTGGGACCGGAGACGGTGCCGCACTACAACTCCAACGCCTCGGCGCTGATCAACGGCGGCCCGGCGCCCGGCTTCTCCTCGGGGCAGGCGATCGCCGCCATGGAGCGGGTGGCGGGGCAAGTGCTGCCGCGCGACTTCGGCTTTGAGTGGACCGGCATCACCTTCCAGGAGCTGAAGGCGGGCTCGGCGGCCACCATGGTGTTCGTGCTGGCCATCGTCTTCGTGTTCCTGATCCTCGCCGCGCAATACGAGAGCTGGACTATGCCCTTCGTGGTGCTGCTCACCGTGCCGCTGGCGCTGTTCGGCGCGCTGGGGGCGATCCAGTGGCGCGGCATGCAGATCGACGTCTACTCGCAGATCGGCTTCGTCATGCTGATCGGCCTTGCCGCCAAGAACGCCATCCTGATCGTCGAGTTCGCCCGGCGGCGGCGCGAAGACGGGCTCGGCATCGTCGAGGCGGCCACCGAGGCGGCCCGGCTGCGCCTCAGGCCGATCCTGATGACGGCGCTGGCCTTCATCCTCGGCGCCGTGCCGCTGATGCTGGCCACCGGCGCCGGTGCCGCCAGCCGGCAGTCGCTGGGCACCACGGTGGTCGGCGGCATGCTGGCCGCCACGGTGCTGACGATGATCTTCACGCCGGTGTTCTACGTGGTGATCGAGCAGATGCGCGAGCGGCTCAACCCCGCCGCCCGGCACGATCCCCATCCCCATCAGGGCCCAGATGCCCATCAGGCCCCAGCTGCCCAGATCCCAGATGCCAAGACCCCAGATGCCCAGACTCTGGCGGCCGAGTGAACGGAGTTTCTGCCATGTTTTTCCTCAAGAGACCTCTCAGCACCGTGTTGGGCGTTGCCGCCGTCGGCGCCGTCGCCAGCCTGTCGAATCCGGACGTGCGGGATTTCCTGCAACTGTCCAGCCTCACCGCCGAGCCGGCGGCGGCCACCGCGCAAGCCGCGCCCCCGGCCATGCCGGTGCCGGTGGAAAAGGTCAGCAAGCGCACGCTGCCGGTCTACCTCGACTATCCCGCCCGTACCGAGGCGATCCAGTCGGTGTCGCTGCAGGCCAAGGTGACCGGCTATCTGAAGGCGCAGACGGTGGCCGACGGCGCCGACGTCAAGGCCGGCGACGTGCTCTACGCCGTCGACAGCCGCGACTATCAGGCGGCGCTCGATCGGGCCAAGGCCGAGTTGCAGCGCGATACCGCCTCGGTCGACTATCTCCGCGCCAACCTCGCCCGCGGCGAGGAGCTGTCGCAGAAGGGCTTCCTCGCCAAGGACGGCTTCGACCAGCGGGGCAGTTCGCTGCGCCAGGCCGAGGCGGGCATCGCCATCGCCAACGCGGCGGTGCGGGCGGCCGAGCTCGACATCGAGCGCTCGACCATCCGCGCGCCGTTCCCCGGCCGGGTCGGCCGCAGCACGGCGTCGGTCGGCACGCTGGTCTCCTCGGGCGCCACCGTGCTCAACACGCTGGTGCAGCTCGACCCGATCTACGTGACGTTCAACCCGAGCGAGAGCGAGCTGGCGACCATCAAGGCGGCGCTCGACACGGGCGAGGTATCGGCCGAGATCAGCCTCACCGGTGAGGGCGGCAAGCACTACCCCGGCAAGCTGACCTTCATCGACAACCGGCTCGATCCGTCGACCGGCACGGTGGCGGCGCGGGCCACCATCGCCAACAACAAATTCGACCTGCTGCCCGGCCAATACGTCCACCTGCGCCTTTCCGTCGGCGAACAGCCCGACGTGCTGATGGCGCCGCAAGTGGCGCTCGGCTCGGGCCAGATGGGCAAGTACCTCTACGTGATCGGCAAGGGCGGCACGGTGGAACAGCGCATGGTGACCATCGGCCGCACCGACGGCGACCAGGTGGCCGTGCTGACCGGCCTTGCCGAAGGCGACCTCGTCATCTCCGGCAACCTGCAGAAGATCTGGCCGGGCGTGCCGGTGGAGGCGCTGCCGGTGAAG
>JAGSYU010000210.1 GCA_018262575.1 Pseudomonadota bacterium
CGCCTGGCTCGGACTGCTGGCGGCGATCATCGCCGGCGGTCTGATCGGTGCGCTGATGGCCGTCGCCGTCAACGGTCTCGGCGCCAACCTGATCATCACCGGCATCGCGGTCAACCTGGCGGCCTCCTCGGGTACGACACTGGCGCTGTTTTTTGCCACCGGCGACAAGGGCATGTCGGGGGCGCTGAAGAGCGGCGTCATGCCCTCCCTCGACCTGCCGTTCATCGAGGACATCCCGGGCATCGGACCGCTTGTCTCCGGCCACAACGTGCTCACCTACGCAGCGTTGCTCGCCGTGCCGCTGGTCAGCATCATGATGGCGAGGACGCCGTTCGGTTTGCGCATCCGTGCCGTCGGCGTCGACCCCAAGGCGGCGGCCACGGTCGGCATTTCCGTGAAGCTCATACAGCTTCAGGCCCTCATCCTGTCGGGCATGCTCGGCGGCATGGCCGGCGCCTATCTCTCCATGGGCTACGTCTCCTGGTTTGCCCAGGACATGACGGCCGGGCGCGGCTTCATCGCCATCGCCATCGAGGTGATGGGCATGGCAACCGCCTGGGGCACGCTCGCCGCCACCGTCGTCATTGCCATCGCCGAGACGTCGGCCATCACCATGCAGACCTTCGGTCTGCCCAACGAGCTGATGCAGATGATCCCCTATGTGGTGCCGATCATCATTCTCACCGTATGGACCGCCCGCGGCCGCGCCAAACGTGCGGCTCACAGATAACCCGCTGATAAAATGGAAAAAGCCATGAAAGCCTGGGAAGTGACGCGCGATCTCCTGCGACAGACGATGCCGGTCGTCCGCAGCGAGGAGGAACAGACCTGGGATGCCAGCGCCGCCATGGCCGGGCAGGATTTCCTGCTTGCCCTGTTCTGGAAGAGCAACGTGCCGGGGTCGGCCGCGCCGGAGAACCTGATGGCAGCGGCGTTGCAGTCGCTGGAGAACAAGGGCTTCGTTCTGGCGCCGTATTCCGAGCTTCTCGCCGAGGGCCTTGCTGCCCTGGCCGCCGGTGATTTCGAGCGTCTCTACGTCATCGACATGCGCTTGCGCGCCCTGATGCGGGCGGCGCGGCCCGATCCCGACCATCCCTCGCAGAAGACGGTGCGACACGCCTGCTGGACGGAATTCGAGCGGACGGTCACCTGGCCGGCCGACGTGGTGCCGGCCTACGATGACGCTGAGCTCCGGAATCGTCTCGCCGCCGGCTGGCTTGGCCAACTGGTGGGTGCGGCGGCCGGTACCGCTCTTGAAGGCTATTCGGCCGAGAATCTTCTGAAGGTGTTTGGTCCGATCCGCTCCTACGTGCGCGAACCCAATACCTACAACGATGACATCACCTTCGAGATCGCTTTCCTGGAAGCTTACGGTGCCAAGGGGCCTGGCGTCACCGGTGCCGACATTTGCGAGCGCTGGACCAGCCTCATTCCGACGGCTTGGTCGGCGGAGGCGATCGCGCTGACCAGCATGCGCCGAGGTCTGCTGCCGCCGGACACTGCCACCACGGACAATCCGTTCGATGAGTGGATCGGCGCCCAGATGCGCGGGGTCATGTGTGGCATGGTCGTTCCGGGCCGGGCACACGAAGCCGCACGCCTCGCCTGGATCGACGCCGAGGTGTCGCATGCCGGCAACGGCATCCTTGGCGAGGTGTTCAACGCGGTGCTTGCTGCCCGTGCCTTCGTCGAAACCGACATTCGGTCGCTGCTGACCTCGACCATCGCTCTGTTCCGTACCGATACCGAATATGGCGCCGTGCTCGACTTTGCCCTGAGGGCCTGTGAGACGGCGGCCGACTGGCGAAGCGCCTGGGCCGTCTGCGATGCCCGTTATGTCGAGTACAACTGGATTCACGCCTATCCCAACGCCGCCGCCGAGGTGATCGCCCTTTATTTCGGGAAGGGCGACTTCGATCTGACGCTGGAAATCGTCTGCGGCATCGGCCACGACGTCGACTGCAACGCCGCGCAGATGCTCTGCGTGCTGGCAATCGCCAAGGGGCGGGCAGTGATCGCCGACCATTGGGCGGCGCCGCTGCTCGCCGACGACATCGTCACCTACATGCGGCGACCGGCCAAGATCTCCTTCGACGCGCTGGTCGACCAGACTGCCGATGCCGTTCTCAGGTGGCGGACGAGTTGATCCCCGACCGGGGATCAAAACGCAGGGCCGGAAGCCAACCGCCCTGCGAGAAAAGACGGTGAGCGCGGCGTGTTCCGGACCGGGGCCGATCCCGGGGAGCGGCGCAAATCGTCTTCAAGAGAGCGCAAGCTCCTAACGCGGCCGTCGGCCGCACCTACCGCTGGTCCAAACACGGTCCGCTCGGTGCCATGTGGCATCGGGCGGGCCGGCATTCCGGCTCGGGCAGGGCGGGTGCGACCAAGCAATTGCCTATCGACTTGGCCATTCCCGGCTGCGATCGATCGGAGTCAGGCGATCTGCCGTGGCGATGTCGATATGGCTCGGGACGCCAGCGCCACCCCGGCTGCGAGAGCGGCGTCGAGACTCCGTTCGTCAGCCATGGCCTGCAAGAAGCCGGCGTTGAAGATATCGCCCGCTCCGATGGTGTCGATCACCGTGACTTTGGGTGACACCGCGTGGTGGTGCTCGCCGTTCTGCCAGCCATCGGCGCCATCGGCCCCACGCTTGACGACGACAATGCCGCCGAGCGGCATCGCGGCCGAAAGCGTGCGTGCTGCGGCGACGAGGTCGGCCTCCCCCGAAAGCGAGACCGCCTCGACTTCGTTGAACAGGAGGCAATGGCAGGCGCCAAGCCATCGCAGCGTCGTCGCCTTGACGTCGTCCGTCCAGCCCTCCGGCGGCCAGCCTGGATCAAGCGCGACGCGGGCGCCAAGCCCAGCCAACTGCGACAAGAGTTCGGACTGAGCGGCGGCGATGCGTGGACACAGGAAGGAGCCGGTGAGCAGGACCCAGTCGCCCGGCCGCACTTCGGCCGACAGTCGAGCTGCCACTTCGGCCGGCTCCCAGCGGGCGAGATGACCGGCGGATGTCAGGAAGGTACGCTCGCCGCTCGGATCGACGACACCGACGGAGACGGTGGTCGGCGCCGCCACCGGCGTGCCCGGCAGCGAGCCAGGGCCCAGTTGCTCCGCCAGCCAGGTGCCAAACACGTCGTCGCCGCGCGCCGCGATCAGGTTGCCGCGCGCGCCGATGGCTTTCAGCGCCAGTGCGGTGTTGCCGGCCGAACCGCCGAGGCGCAGTTCGGAATGCGGGAGCACCACCTCGGTGCCAATCGCCGGCCAGGCGGGCAGGGTGCCCATGATCAGGTCGACGTTGAGGTTGCCGACGACGTGGATGGTCGGCGCGGCGCCTGTCATACCGTCACCTTGCTCGAACGCACCGGGACGCCAATGTTTTCGGCGGTCAGCAGCGCCGTCGCCACCACCATCTCCTGCAGCGCATAGAGCGCGGCAATGCAGGCGGCGAGGCCTTCCGCCCGCCCGAGCGTGATGGTGACCGTTCCGGCAATGGCCGGTTCGCCACTGGCATCGAGGACGATCGTAGATGCGCCGGCTTCGACCGCCGCCCTGGCCAGCGCCGGAATCTTGTCCTTGTCGGGACCGGCGCCGCGCAGCAGCACGACGGCCGCACCCGGCCGCAGGAACTCGGTCGGACCATGCCGGAACTGACCGCCTTCAAGGGCGATCGCCGGCCGGCGGGCCAGTTCCATGGTGGCGAGCGCGCCCCCTTCGGCGATGCCCTGCAGGGCATGCTGGGCAACGAATACGGTGATGTCGCTCGCCGCCAGCGTCCGGGCGAGGTCGACCGGCAGGGCGGCGGCCGGCTTGGCGATCTCTGCCTTGACCGCCGTCGCTGGAACACCGAGTGCGTCGAGCAGAGCGGCATGCAGGACAACAGTGAGGAGCGTGCTGCGGGTCGCGGCGTAGGCGACCTCCGGACCGCCGACGGCGATCAGCGACGGGATCGCTTTGGCGAGTGGGCTGGTACCGTCGAGGGTCATGCCGAACCGCCGCTCCTCGCCGGCTGGCCGGCCAAGCAGTTCGATGATCTCGCCGGAGCCACCCGACTGCGATACCAGCAGTGCGGTACGCGGGTTTGACGGCAACGGCGCCAGCAGCGCTTCCGAGGCGACCAGCGTGCGCGCGTCAATGCCGAGGCCGCGATACAGCACTTCGGCGGCGCGGTTGACGTTGTGCGAGCCGCCCATGCCGTAAAGCACCAGCCGGCCGGTGGCGCGGATGCTGGCGGCGATCTCCTGGGCGAGCGGACGGACGGCGGCCAGCGTGGCGACGGCGTCATCGCGCTGGCGGGCCATCTCGCGCTTCAAAAGCACGAGGCCGGGCTTATCGGAGGTGGTCATCGTCGAATATCCTTCAGTCATGCATGAAACGGAGATTGGCGACCGTCGATGCGGAGGCCGCTCGTTGCGTCGAAGACGTGGGCGCGGCCGGGCGCGATGCCGAGCCGAACGGAGCTGCCGGGCGGAGCGGTCAGGCGGCCGCGGAACAGCGAGGTGAATTTCTGGCTGCCCCAGCGGGCCAGCATCTGGGTTTCCGAGCCGGTCGGCTCAAGCACGTCGACCGTGGCGTCGACGCCGTCGTCGGTGAGGATGAAATCATCCGGGCGGACGCCGCAGACCACGTCGCGCCCCTCGAGATCGCCTCGCGCGGCGAACGGCAAGTTGAGTCCGTCGCTGGAGACGAATTGTCCGTCACGATAACTGCCGCGGAAGAAGGCCATGCCGTTCGAACCAAGAAATCCGGCGACGAACAGGTTGACCGGATGGTCGTAAAGGTCGAGCGGGCTGCCGACCTGTTCGACCTTGCCATCGCGCAGCACGACGATGCGGTCGGCCATGGTCATCGCTTCGATCTGGTCGTGCGTCACGTAGATCATGGTGGTGGCGAGCCGATGATGCAGCGCCTTGATCTCGCCGCGCATCTGCACGCGCAGCTTGGCGTCGAGGTTGGAAAGCGGTTCGTCGAAAAGGAACACCTTGGGATTGCGGACGATGGCCCGGCCCATGGCGACACGCTGGCGCTGGCCACCCGACAGTTGCTTGGGATAGCGGCTGAGCAACGGCTCGATCTCGAGGATGGCGGCGGCCTCGTGGACGTGCCGCTCGATCTCGGCCCTGGCGACGCCGCGCTGGACCAGCGAGAAGGCCATGTTGGCGGCCACCGTCATGTGCGGG
>JAGSYU010000086.1 GCA_018262575.1 Pseudomonadota bacterium
ACCTGCGGCTTGTAGCCTTTCAGCATGGCGGTAAAGTCGCTGACGTCGGCAACCGCCGAGCGCACCTTCGCCGGGTCCACCGCTTCGACGACGCCACGCGCCGCGCCGAGCGTCTGGCGGGCATCCTCGACCACCATGCCGAGCGAACCGGACGCCGCCGCGATGTTCTGCGAGGCGGTATCGACCGCCGCCACCACCGACCGCACCTTCTCCGTGTCGACCGACGCCAGCACGGCCTCGGCCCGGGTGGCCGTGGCGCGCAACTCGTCCGAGGTGGCGGTGACGCTGGTCACCAGCCGATCGACCGCCTGCGGATCGACCTCGGCGAGGATGGCCTTCGCCTCCGCCACCGTCTCGTTCAGCGTCCTGGCCGCGTCGGCAACGTTGGTCACCACGCTGTTCACCGCCGCCGGGTCGATGCCGTCGGCTATGACACTGGCGCGCTCCAGCACGGCGTTCAGCCGCTCGGAGGACTCCGACAGATGATCGGCAATCTCCGTCACTCGCTGCGGGTCCACCGCGTTGAGGATGCGCGTCACCTGCGCTGCCGCCCCCTTGAGGTCGTTCGAGATGCCGGCGATGGCATCGGCGGCTGATGAGATCGACCCCATGGCTTTGGAGATGCCGTCGGAATTGTCGGCGAGCGCCGCCGAGAATTTTTCGACGTTGTTGACGGTGCGGTTGAAGGCCGGACCGTTCTCGGTGATGAAGTCGTCGATGGCGGCCATTGCGCTATCGGCGCGCGTCAGCACGTTACGGGCGCTTTCGAGGATGTCCTGGAAGGGCGATATCTCCGCCGGCATGGTCGGCATGCCGTCGGTCGCCGCGTCGAACAGCGCCGGTGCGTTGCGCGAACCCCTGATAGGACAGCGTGGCGCGGGTGTCGGTCTTCAGCGGCACGTCGCGGCTGACGCGAATGATGGCGATGACGGTGCGCGGATCGTTCTCGTCGAGCCTCAGTTCGCGCACTTCGCCGATCTTGATGCCGTTGAACAGCACCGCCGAGCCGGTGGACAGGCCCGTCACCGCGCCGGAGAACACCACGCGGACCTCGGCCTGTCGCTGCGTCTGGCCGATGTTGCTGAGCCAGCCGAGGAACGCGAGGCCGATCATCAGCATGATCAGGACGAAGCCGCCGATCACTGCGTAGTTGGCCCGAGATTCCATGGCGATTCCTATCCGAAGGTGAAGTGCTCGGCGCGCGGGCCGTTGAAGTAGGCCCGTACCCATGGGTGGTCGAAGGACCTGAGCTCGGCGAATGTACCATCAACGAGGACGCGGCGGTTGCCCAGCACGGCAATGCGGTCGGTAATGGTGGCGAGGCTGTCGAGGTCGTGTGTCACCATGAACACGGTCAGACCCAGTGTTGCCTTGAGCCTGAGGATCAACTGGTCGAATTCGGCCGCGCCGATCGGGTCGAGCCCGGCGGTCGGCTCGTCGAGGAAGACGATGTCCGGGTCGAGCACCAGCGCGCGCGCCAGCGCCGCCCGTTTGATCATGCCGCCGGACAGTTCTGCCGGATACTTGCCGCAGGCGTCGGTCGGCAAGCCGGCCATCTCGATCTTCAGGCGCGCCAGCTCATCGGCAAGGTCGTCTGGCAGCCGCATGTGCTCGCGCAGGGGCACCGCCACGTTCTGAAGCACGGTGAGCGAGGAAAACAGCGCGCCCTGCTGGAACAGCACGCCCCAACGACGGCCCATCCTCTGCCGCTCTTCGCTCGACATGCTGTCAAAGTCCTCGCCGAACACCTCGATGGTGCCGGCCGAGCGGGCATTGAGGCCGAGGATCGTCCTGAGCAGTACCGATTTGCCGGTGCCCGAGCCACCAACGATGCCGAGGATCTCGCCGCGCCAGAGGTCGATGTCGAGACCGTCGAGAACCGGCTCGCCGGAAAAGCCAACGACGAGGCCGCGGGCGGCGATCACCGCTTCCCGTCCATCCTCATCCTGTCGCGCCATTCCTCCGTCCATCCCTCAGATTCCGATCATCGCGAAGATCATGGCGAAGACGCCGTCGGTGACCACCACCATGAAGATGGCCTTGACCACCGCCGCCGTGGTGTGCTCGCCGAGCGACTCGGCCGAACCCTTCACCTTCATCCCCTCGATGGCGGCAATGAGGCCGATGATCGCCGCCATGAACGGTGCCTTGGCCAAACCGATCAGCACATGGGTCGGCGTCACCGCCGCCCTGAGGCGCTCGAGAAACACGTCCGTGGGTATGCCGATGTAGAACAGGCCGACCAGCCAGGCACCGGCCATCGCCGCCAGGTCCGATACCAGCGTCAGGATCGGCAGCGCGATGATCAGCGCGATAAGGCGCGGCAGTACCAGCACTTCCACCGGTGACAGGCCGAGCACCTTCAGCGCATCCACCTCCTCGCGCATCTTCATCGAGCCGATTTCGGCGGTGTAGGCCGCGCCAGAACGACCGGCGATCATGATGGCGGTGAGCAGCACGCCGATCTCTCGGCAGGTCAGCACACCGACGAGATCGACCACCAGCACGTCGGCGCCGTAGGTGGCCAGATAGAAGCCGCCCTGCTGGGCAATGATCATGCCGATCAGAAAGCTCATCAGGCCGATGATCGGCACCGCTTGAATGGACGCGCCGCTGATGTTGTTGAACAGCGCCGCCCAGCGCATGCGCCGACGCAACAGCACCACGTTGGCGAAGGCCGCCAGCGCCTCGCCCAGCGTGGCCAGCAGCAAGTAGCCGTCGCTGACGAGGGCCGCCGCCCCGCGCCCGATCTCCTCCAGCGTCCAGGTGATGGGATTGATACGTCCGGGCTCCGGCAATTGATCACGGCCGAGCGGATCGATTTCGGCAATCAGCGTCGTCGCCGGTTTGGAGAAATCCTTGAGTTCAGACGAGCCGCCGGCCTGTTCCTGTCGCCGCATCAGGCCGATCAGCGCCCAGGCACCGGCCGTGTCGAGGCGCCCGAGGCCACTGCCGTCGAACACCAGATGTCGTCCGGGCGCTACCTTGTCGGCAACGGTGGGCAGCACGTCGCTGACGGTTTCGACCGTCCAGTCGCCGGCAATGCCGAGCACCGTCACATCGTCCCGCGCCCCGTCAGCCGACCGCACACCATCACTCCTCGAGGACCATCGCCGCGCCGGAAGCGCCGCGCCAGACTATCCGCCGATCAGGCTTAGCCTGCCCGCAAAGCGAATGCTCCAGCAAATCGTGCAAAGCGTTCGCTCGTCGGCCCGATGTGTCGGTCGGCAAACGCTCTGGCACACGATACATCAGCCTTACCCGGCGGCGCCAGCCTCGAACGACGATTGCCTAGACCAAAGATAGGGGTTTCAACATAGCGCGCGCCCTTTACGGACTCCGCCTCCGCCTTGATATCTTCTATCGTAGGGGACGATTGCGCCACGACCGTGCGTCCGTGGAGCAACTGATGGACAAAGTTGACTGAAACAGACAGTTGTTCGCTCCCGATGATGTGGCGCTTTCCGGCATATCGCGGGCGGCATCGGCCGCAGCCGCTCCACTCGCCCGGAAATCAATGTGAGGTCGCCTTGCGTAAGCTCAGCATAGCCGTCGAGACGTTTCCCATCGCCGGCACCTTCACCATCTCCCGCGGCTCCAAGACGGAGGCGGTCGTGGTGGTGGCCACCATCAGCGACGGCGCCGTAGCGGGACGGGGCGAAGGCGTTCCCTATGCCCATTACGGCGAATCGGTCGAAAGCGTCGTTGCCCAGATCGAAGACGCCCGCCAGTTCATCGAGGCCGGCAGCAATCGCTTTGCCCTGCGGGATGCCTTGCCGCCCGGCGCCGCCCGTAACGCGCTCGACTGCGCGCTGATCGATCTCGAGGCCAAGACAAGCGGCCGCGGCGTCGCCCATCTGCTCGGCCTGCCGCCGCTCGAGCCGGTGAACACCGCCTTCACCATCTCGCTCGGCAGCGTCGACGTCATGGCCGCCGCCGCGAAGTCGGCCAGCGATCGGCCGACACTGAAGGTGAAGCTCGGCGGCGACGGTGGTCGCGATCGTCTCGTCGCCATCCGCCGCGCCGCGCCAAGGAGCCGCATCATCGTCGACGCCAACGAGGGCTGGACGCCCGAGATGTTCCCCGAAATGATGGAGGCCTGCATCGAGCTCGGCGTGGCGATGATCGAACAGCCGCTGCCGGCCAACGCCGACGACTATCTCATCGAGGCCAAGCGCCCGGTGCCGGTCTGCGCCGACGAAAGCGCCCACACCACGGCCGATATCAAGCGGCTGGTCGGCCGCTACGACGCCGTCAACGTCAAGCTCGACAAGACCGGCGGCCTCACCGAGGCGCTGGAGATGATCGCCGCCGCCGAGGAGGAAGGGCTGATCGTCATGGTCGGCTGCATGGTGTCGAGTTCGCTCGCCATGGCGCCGGCCTTCGTCGCCGCCCAGCGCGCCCAGTATGCCGACATCGACGGCCCGCTTCTGCTCGCCCGCGATCGCCTGCCGGGCCTGATGTTCTCCGGCTCGATCGTCCATCCGCCCTACCCCGATCTCTGGGGTTAAGGCGGCGCGACGCTGAGATTTCCGACGTTGGTTCAGCGGAAAATGAGCTGGGGTTCAGCGCGCGGGCGCACCGGCGTCCTCGCCCGGAGGCACAAGGCTTTCGACCGCTGTAACGTTAGACGGCGCGTCGTGGGCCGGCAGACGCCGGGCACCGCCGCCGGCCGCCGTCAGGATGATCAGACCTAGGATCGGGAAGATCGCCATCACCACATAGGTGTCCGAGCCGAGCGTCGGCACCAGGCGCCCGGCCAGCGCCGTGCCGAGCGCCATGGCGAGGCCGTTGAAGATGACGAAGGTGCCCTGCGCCGAGGCGGCACGCTCGGTGGGCACCACCTCGCGCAGGAAGCGCATCAGCCCAATGTGGGCGAGCGCGAAAGAACCGGAGTGCATCACCTGCAGGACGAGCGTCGGCAAGAGCGGCAGGTCCATCGAGAACAGCAGCCAGCGGAGGCAGCCGATCGCCGCGCCGCCGGCCATCAGCTTCAGCGGCGAGACGACCCGGAACATCCGGCCGGCCAGCGCGAACAGGATGATCTCGGCGATGACGCCGATCGCCCAGAAGATGCCGATGGTGAAATCGGAAAAGCCGTTGGCGCGCCACAGCAGCGTGCCGAAGCTGTAGAGCGCCGCATGCCCCGCCTGGTTGACCGCGTGGCCGAGCAGCACGGCAAGGAAGGCCGGCTTGCGCAACACGGTAAGCGCCGCCGCCGAGGCCCGGGTGGTGGCCGGCGGCGCTGGCGGGATGGCCACGGTCGATAGCGCGGCGATGGCAAAGCCGAACAGCATCAGGAGATAGACGGCCGTCGACCCGGAGTGCTCCATGGCATAGCCGCCGACGATATTGCCGAGGATGAAGGACACCGAGCCCCACAGCCGCATCTTGCCGTATTCGCCGAGGCCGTGGCGATCCATGATCATGGCGAAGGAGTCGGCGAGCGGCCCGACGCAGTAGGACAGCACCAGGAGGATGGAGCCAACGGCGATCACCGCGATGTCGCCATGGGCGGCACCGAACAACACGGAAAAGCCCAGCGTCAGGCCGATCACGCCGGCCATCACATGGCGCCGGTCGCGCGCCCGGTCCGACAGGCCGCTGACCACCGGCATGGTGAACATGCGCATCACCTGCGGTGTCGCCAGCACGAAGGCGATCTGCTCGCCGCCGAGACCCTTGACCTCCAGCAGAACGGGAAAGAACGGGGTAATCACTCCGTTGACGAAGAAGGCGATGGCGTAGAAGCCACCCATCAAATAGGCGGGGGCAAAACGCCCTATTATTCTTGTCAACGGCGCAACTCGGCATAAACTCGTTGTGAAGGATTCGTGCGGATGATTGGGGCTTGCCGATTTGAATCGCTTGCCTGTTTCCGGCCGGCGCTTTAGCTGTAGCTTTATCTTATTTAGACTACAAAGGGATCTGCGGCGAAAATATGGAAAATTCGCGAGCCCTCTCGCCGTTGCGCGAATCCGACTACGAGACCATCGAAGCCGCCGTCATGGAGACGGAAAAGGGTCGCTGGTTCCTCGCCGAGCATGCCCGACGCCATCGTTCGGCGGACACCGAACTGGTGATCGGCGCCATCGGCCGGCTCGAGACCCTGCTGAAACGCGAGCGTCGCCCCGACGCCGACCGCATCCGCCTCGACATCGGCGAGATGAAGGACGCCATCGAGCGCACCAAACTCGAGATCGCCCAGATCAAGAGCGACGGACGTTCGCCGCTGAGCCGTTTCGACCGCGCCTCCAACGAGCTTGACGCCGTCGTCGAGCAGACCGAGGCGGCAACCTCGGAAATCCTCGGCTCGGCCGAGAAGATTCAGGAGCTCGCCTGGACGATGCGCGAGGCCGGTGTCGACAACGCCCTGTGCGACGACGTCGAGAACCTCACCACCAATATCTACATGGCCTGCTCGTTCCAGGACCTCACCGGCCAGCGGACGCAGAAGGTGGTGCAGGTTCTGCGCTATCTCGAAAACCGCATCAACGCGATGATCGATATCTGGGGCATGAACGAGGAAGAGGTGCACAGCCCCTCGACCGACCGGCGTGTCGCCGTCAACGCGCATGACAAGCGCCCCGACGCCCACCTTCTGAATGGGCCGGCTCTGGCCGGCGAGGGTATCGAGCAGAACATCGTCGACGACCTCTTGGTCGAGGATGCCGATGCCGACCGGGCCGCGCTTGACGCCGTGGCCAGCCATGCCATCGACGAGATGGACTTCGACCGCATCGACGCCATGTCCGCTTTCGAAGCGGCGCCGTCAATGGTTGGTGCCGATGGCCAGATCGATTTCGACGCCATTCCGACCGATGACGACGCGCCGGAGAACGCCGCCGCGCTCGCCGACAGTCTCGACTTCGATGCCATCTCGACCGACGACGACACGCCGGAGAATGCTGCCGCGCTCGCCGACAGCCTCGACTTCGATGCCATCTCGACCGACGACGATACGCCGGAAAATGCCGCTGCACTCGCCGACAGCCTCGACTTCGACGCCATCTCGACCGACGACGACGCACCGGAAACGGCGGCGGAGCTTGCTGATAGCATCGACTTTGACACCATCGAGACCAGTGACGACGCGCCGGAAACGGCGGTGGAACTCGCGGACAATCTTGACTTCGACCCTATCGAATCCACGCCAGACGAAGCGAACCTCAGTGAGGGTCCGACGGACGAAGCGTTGGCCATTGCGTCCGAGGCCGTCGACACCGCCATCGAAGCGCTGAAGGAAGTGTCAGACACGGTTCGGCAGGGAAAAGACGTCAATGATCCCTTCGCTCAGATGACCAAGGCCGAACGGCAAGCACTGTTCTCCTGAGTGTGATCACCAGCGCTTTTCCGTAGGACGCCCGGCATCGGTTCGATGCGTTGGTCGCACTGGTGCGTCCGACCGTTCCTCCATGACCGACAAGTCACCGTAGCTTTCCGGCCCGAGCGCGCCATCGTGGCGCCGCTCAAGTAACAGCTTGTCAATCTTTCGGGTGCTCACTTCGACGACTGGACTATCTAGCAGGCGCGAGTACCGAAAATGGACGTTGCTGCGACCGTCACGACCATGCTGCAGGCGAACGCCGGGAGTGACATCGGCATGGCGGTCATGAAGATGGCGCTCAAGTCGGACCAATCGGCGGCCGACCTTCTGAGCAAAGCCGTCGAGTCGGCGGCGTCTGCCCCGCCACCGGCTGGCATGGGGAACTATGTGGACATGACCGTCTGATCATAGCTCCGTGCCCAGAGCAATCTCAGCAAAAGTGGCAACCGGTTTTGCGTCCGGAATTGCACCCAAACAAAGAGATAGAGCCTGCCTGGCGAACCTGTTTTCACCAGATACCCTAGTCGGATCAGCTCGGCCCAATCCCCCAAATGGCGCGGCGCATAATGGACCACCGTATGTCGACGGTGGCTTGGATTCTTGCGAGAAGCGCTGACCTCAGGCTGTCGCCGGTACGAGGGGCGCCTCATCCAGCGTCTCGCCATTGGCGAGGCGCACATTGTCGAGAAACTGCATCGCCGCCCGCCGCCAGCTGAAGGATAGCGCCAGCTCGCGCGCCGCCGCCCGATCGACGACGAGGGCACCGAGGCAGGCCGCCCGGAGATCTTCGTCGAGGATGCCGGCATCACTGTCGCCAAGGATGTCGAGCGGGCCCATCACCGGATAGGCGGCAACCGGCAGGCCCGAGGCCAAAGCCTCCAGAACCACGTTGCCGAAGGTGTCGGTGCGCGAGGGAAACACGAAGACGTCGGCCGAGGCATAGGCGCGGGCGAGGTCCTCGCCAACCTTCACGCCAACGAAATGGACATCCGGATAGCGCCGCTGGAGGCTGGCCCGCTGCGGCCCATCACCGACCACCACCTTGGACCCCGGCAGATCGAGCGCCAGGAAGGCTTCGAGGTTCTTTTCGACGGCGACGCGTCCGACGTTGATGAAGATCGGCCGCGGCAGGTCGAACACCCCCTCCTCGGCCGGCCGTGGCCGGAACAGCTCGGCATCGATGCCGCGCCCCCAGCGCATCAGATTGCGAAAGCCCCGGGCCGACAGTTCCGCCGCCAGCGTCTCGGTGGCGACCATGCAGCCGGCGCCGCCGTTATGGAAGCGGCGGACGAAGGCGTAGAGCCAGGCTTCCGGCACCGGCAGTCGCGCCGACACATATTCGGGAAAGCGGGTGTGATAGCTCGTCGTATAGGGCATGCCGTTGCGGCGGCACCACTTGCGCGCCTTGAGGCCGAGCGGCCCTTCGGTGGCGATGTGGACGTAAGACGGCTGGCCGCGTTCGATCTCGCGCGCCACCCGCCGGTAGGTGGAGATGGTGACCCGGATCTCCGGATAACTCGGCAGCGGCAGCGTCCGGAACAGATCGGGCGTCACCATGGTGACCTCGGCGCCCATGGCGATCAGTTCGGCGTTGGTGCGCTCGATCGACCGGACGACGCCGTTGACTTGCGGATGCCAGGCGTCGGTGACGACGGTGATGCGCGTCATTCCGCGGCCTCGGCGCGCGGCAGCATCAGGGGCGTCTGGCGCTCGTGCTCCATGTTGACGTAGGCGATGCCGTTCATGTCGCGCATGCTGGCGTGGTGGATGTGGCCGCAGATAACGCCGTCGGCGCCGACGCGCCGCGCCTCATAAGCCAGCGCATCCTCGAAAGCGCCGATGAAATTGACGGCGTTCTTCACCTTGAATTTGGCCCAGGCCGACAGCGACCAGTAGGGCAGCCCGACAAAGCGCCTGACCTTGTTGAGCCAGGTGTTGGTCCACAGCGCCATCTCGTAGGCCCAGTCGCCGAAATAGGCGAGCCAGCGGGCATGCCGCACCACCACGTCGAACTGATCGCCGTGGATGACCAGGAAGCGGCGTCCGTCGGCCGCCTCATGTATGCAGCGGTCCATCACTTCGACACCGCCGAAATGCGTGCCGAGATAGCCGCGCAGGAATTCGTCGTGGTTGCCGGGAATGTAGACGACGCGCGCACCCTTGCGCGCCTTGCGGAGCAGCTTCTGGACAACGTCGTTGTGGCTCTGCGTCCAGAACCAGGAGCGGCGCATCCGCCAGCCATCGACGATATCCCCAACGAGATAGATCGTCTCCGCCTCATGGATCCGCATGAAGTCGAGCAAAAGATCGGCCTGGCAGTCGCGTGTGCCGAGATGAATGTCCGACAGGAACAGCGCTCTGAGGCTTCGGGTAGTATTGGCGTCGGTCATGGCAAACAAAGATGCGTGCCGCATCTTCTCCGAGGCGGGAATCGACGGCAAATCGCCATTCCCGATACCTCCTTTTGTCCTGCCAGCTTCTCAGTTTTATGACAGAGGCACCTATTCGCCTCCGGATGGCCTCCGGAGGACCCCGTTTCCCCCAAATACGAAGCGGCCCGGTGGAAGCCGGGCCGCGCTATCGGACAGATCGATCCGGGCCGATCACGGGCACCAGAGGACTTTCACCAGCTTTTCCGAGTTGAGCAGGCTACGCACCGGCATCTCCAGCACGTCGTCGCCAGCCACCGCCTTCTCGAAAGCGGCGCGCTTCTCGGTGCCTTCGATATGCAGCAGGATTTCGTCGGCAGCGAGCAGCAACGGCAGCGTCAGCGTGATGCGCGGCTCGATCGCCGCTTCGGCGCGGATCGCCATCACCTGCGCCTTGCAATCGGGCGAATTGGCGGCCGCCAGGTTGTCGCCACCGGGATAGAACGACGCGGTGTGGCCGTCATCCCCCATGCCAAGCACCACGGCGGCGAACGGCAGCGGCAGATCGGCGATCACCTTGCCAACTTCGGCCACCGCCTCCTCAGGCGTCGGCACCGGCCGGTAGAGAGGCACGAACTCGATGTTGCTGAGCGGTCCCTTCAAGAGATGACGGCGGGCGAGGCCGGCATTGGAGCGCACGTCCGTTTCCGGCACCCAGCGCTCGTCGACCAGCGTCACCACCACGTCGTTCCATGGCATGCGGTAGCGCGACAGCGCCTCCAGGAACCGCACCGGCGTCTTGCCGCCCGACAACGCCAGCGCTGCCTTGCCGTGCAGGCGGATGGTATGGGCGAGCGCGCCAGCGACCTCGACGGTCAAGGCGTCGGCGAGCGCCTCGCCATTCTCGAACTCTTGAAACTCGTACATCCGTTCCTCCAGATCGGCGATGCATGACGCCGTCGGCTTGTCATCGGCTGGACGGCAATTCGGCCAAGTCAACGGACGATGCCGTGCCGGCCAGCTTTCCCCTTGCTCAAATATACACAATCGGCCGGCGTTAGCACCGGCCGACTTTCTGCAATCCCTACTAACCTGTATTGATCGCGGCGCAATCTATCAGTTTGTCTGCAGCGCCTTGATGGCGGCGACCAGCCCCTTGGTCGACACATCCTGGCTTCCCGCCGGCTCGGCCTCACCCTTGAGAACCGGCAGAAGCCGGTTGGCGAGTTCCTTGCCGAGTTCAACGCCCCACTGGTCGTAGGAGTTGACGCCCCAGATGGTGCCCTGCACGAACACCTTGTGCTCGTAGATGGCGATCAGGCGGCCAAGCGTCTTGGGATCGAGCGTCCGGTAGAGGATGGTGTTGGTCGGCCGGTTGCCCGGGAAGGCCTTGTGGGGGGCCAATGCGGCAATGTCGGCGTCCGACTTGCCGGCCTTCTTCAGTTCGGCAGCGGCTTCCTCGACCGTCTTGCCAAGCATCAGCGCCTCGGTCTGGGCCAGCACGTTGGAGAGCAGCTTGGCGTGGTGGTCGCCAACCTGCTCGTGCGGCACGGCAGCGGCCAGGAAGTCGGCCGGGATGACATCGGTGCCCTGGTGGATCAGCTGGTAGAAGGCGTGCTGGCCGTTGGTGCCCGGCTCGCCCCAGACGATCGGACCCGAGGCGCGCGGCACCGGCGTGCCGTCGGTGCGCACGCCCTTGCCGTTGCTCTCCATGTCGAGCTGCTGCAGATAGGCGGCGAAGCGGTTGAGGCGCTGGTCATACGGCAGCACCGCATGCGTCGAGAAGCCCCAGACATTACGGTACCAGACGCCGAGAAGGCCGAGGATCACCGGGATGTTCTTGTCAAGCGGCGCGCTGCGGAAGTGGTTGTCCACCTCATGGGCGCCGGCCAGGAAGGCGACGAAGTTGTCGTACCCGACGGCGATGGCCACCGGCAGGCCGATCGCCGACCACACCGAGTAGCGGCCGCCGACCCAATCCCAGAAGCCGAAGGCGCGTTTGACGTCCATGCCGAAGGCCGCCACCTTGTCGAGCGCCGTCGAGACGGCGCAGAAGTGAGCGCCGACCGCCGCTTCGCCGAGATGCTCCTTGATCCAGGCGCGGGCGGTGCCGGCGTTGGTCATGGTCTCGGAGGTGGTGAAGGTCTTCGACGCCACGATGAACAGCGTCGTCTTCGGATCGAGTTCGGCCAGCGTGTCGGCGATATGGGCGCCATCGACGTTGGAGACGTAGTGCAGGCGCGGGCCATTGCCGCGGTAGGGCGTGAGCGCGAGCGTCGCCATAGCCGGGCCAAGGTCGGAGCCACCGATACCGATGTTGACGACGTCGGTGAACTTGGCGCCGGTCGACGAAGCGATCTTGCCGGAGCGAACGCCCTCGGCGAAGTCGCGCAGGCGGCCAAGCACCTCGTTGACGTCAGGCATGACGTCCTTGCCATCGACGATGACAGGCGTGTTGGAGCGATTGCGCAGCGCCGTGTGCAGCACCGCGCGCTTCTCGGTGGTGTTGATGACGGCACCGGCAAACATGGCGTCGCGCCGCTCGACCACACCCGCCGCCTTGGCCAGCTCGATCAGCAGGCCGAAGGCGTCCGCGTCGAGGCGGTTCTTCGAGAAATCGAGCAGCATGTCGTCGAGGCGCACGCTGAAGCGGTCGAAGCGACCGGCGTCCTCGGCGAACAGCTTGCGCATCGGGCGATTGGCCAGCTCGGCCTTCTTGGCTTCCAGACGCTTGAAGATAGGATCCAGCTCCGCGACCATTTCACGCACTCCCATGCCGGGCCATTGCCCGCTTCTGTTCCGCCGATTGGCTCGGGATATTACGGAGAGGACGAGAGCAAGGCTAGTACCTTCGTCTAGGTTTGAATGCGAACTCGAGCCAAATATCGCGGCAAACCATTGAAATTCCGGTGGGAAAGGGCACCGTCGAGAAACGGTGGCCGTGTGCTTACCACCAGGCGTGGAAGTGGTGCACCGGGCCGTGGCCGTGGCCGATCTCGAGCCGGTCGGCGGCAACGATGGCCGCCGTGACATAGGCCTTGGCGTCGGTGACGGCGGCGGCGAGGTCGAGCCCCTTGGCGAGACCGGCGGCGATGGCCGACGATAGCGTGCAGCCGGTGCCGTGGGTGTTGCGCGTCGCGTGGCGCGGCGCCCTCAGCCAGTGCGCGCCCTCCCCGTCGAGGAACAGGTCGGCGCTGTCGGCGCCCGTGCCATGGCCACCCTTGACCAGCACGGCCGTCGGGCCGAGCGACAGCAACTCGCGTGCCGCCGCCAGCATGTCCTCGGGTGTGTCGTCGACCGTCCGGCCGAGCAGCTTGCCGGCCTCCGGCAGGTTGGGGGTGATGAGGCTGGCCAGCGGGAACAGCTCGTCGCGCAGCGTTGCCACCGCCTCGGCCTTGAGCAGGCTGTCGCCCGACGTCGCCACCATCACAGGGTCGAGGACGATGCGGCTCTGCCGGTAATCCCTGAGGCCGGCCGCCACGGTGCGGATCAGCTCCGGGCTGGCCAGCATGCCGATCTTCACCGCCCCGACGGCGAGGTCGGAGAACACGGCGTCAATCTCGGCACGGACGAAGTCGGCCGGCGCCTCGTGGATCGCCGTGACGCCGCGCGTGTTCTGCGCCGTCAGCGCCGTGATCACCGACGCGCCATAGACGCCCAGCGCCGAGAAGGTCTTGAGGTCGGCCTGGATGCCGGCGCCGCCGCTCGAATCCGACCCGGCGATGGTGACCGCGATCGCCGTCATGCCCGTGTCTCCCAGGTCCTGGCCGCGGCGAGCCACAGTCCGAGCCGCGCCTCCGGATCGGCCGCCGACAGCACGTCGGAGATCACCGCCACGCTGTCGGCGCCAGCGGTCCAGCAGATCGGCGCCCGGTCGAGCGAGATGCCGCCGATCGCCACCAGCGGCCGCCGAGCGATGCGCTTCCACTCGGCGAGCAACTCTGGCCCGCTCTCCGGCGCCGCATCGTCCTTGGAAACGGTTGACCAGATCGGCCCGAGCGCCACGTGATGCGGATCGACGGCAAGCGCCCGGTCGAGCTCTGCCCGGTTGGCGGTGGAGACGCCGAAACGGATGCCGGCGGCGCGGATCGCCTTGAGGTCGGCGCTGTCCAAATCCTCTTGACCGAGGTGCAGCCACTCGGCGCCGAATTCGATCGCCTCCTGCCAGTGATCGTTGACCACGCACAGGGCACCGGCGGCCTTGCAGAGGGCCAGCGAGTCGGCAATTTCCCGCCGCCGCGTCTCGGCATCGGGCGCCTTGGTGCGGATCTGTACCAGCTTCAGCCCGAGCGGCAGCAGACGCGGCAGCCAGGCGGCGCGATCGATGATGAGATAGAAGCGGTCAAGCATCGGATGTCCATTTGAAGGCAAAAACGAGGGTGGGATCAGTGGCGCATCGGCCGGCTGGCGTGGATGACCTTGGTCGCCTGCGTGTAGATGACCCTGAGAAGATCCTCGGCGATGGCCGGCGCCACCATCCAGCCATAGCGGTAAAGGCCGTTGATGGCGATGACGCGGTCGCCGACCGACACCTTCGGCACTCCGTTCATCAGCACCGGCATCAGGCCCGAGCGCAGCTCCATCACTTCGGCCTCGGCGAAAGCCGGCAGCAACGACACCGCGTGGGCCATCAGTTCGCCGGCCGAGCGCACCGACACGCCGCTACGGTCGTCGTCGACGGTGGTGGAGCCGATCACGTAGACGCCCTGGCCGCGCGGCGTCACATAGAGGGCATGCCGGTTGTGCAAGAGGCGGATCGGCCGGTTGAACTCGATCTTGTGGTTGCGCACCACGGCCATTTCCGCCGTGACGGCCCTGAGTTCGGGAAAGCGGTCGCGTGCGCCGAGGCCGCGCGTGTCGACGATGCGCTCGGCCTGAAGGCTGTCTATCGTGCCGATCCAGTCGAAGCGGATCCTGATGCCGCCCGCCTCAAGCACGTCTTTGAGGCCGGAGAACAAGGTGCGCGGATCGGCATGCGCTGCCTGCGGGAAATACATGCCCCGGCCGTAGATGCCGGCGAGCGACGGCTCGAGGTCGGCGATCCGCTCCTCGTCGACCCAGTCGTAATTGAGGACGAAGGCGGAGTAATCGTCGAGCGCCGTCGGCTGGCGCCGGTTGCCGAGCACCAGCGCCCCCTTGACGGTGAGGTTGGGGATCAGCGTTGGCCACAGGTCGAGCGAGCGACGCCCAAGGTCAACGATGGTGGCGTCGGCACCGTCGGCCTCGCAGTCGGGCGCCAGAACGCCGGTTCCGTTCCAGGCCGGCGATGCGGAAAAATCGCTCTGCCGCTCGTAGACCGCCACCTTGAGGCCGGCACGAGCGCATACCAGGGCCGTGACGAGTCCCATGGGACCAGCGCCAACGATCGCCACGTCAACCATGTCGCGCTTGCCGTTCGCAATCTCGCTCATCAAACGTCTCTCGCGTCGGAGAATTGCCCTTTGGCTCGGGGACTTTATTGGCCCGCGGCCAAGGGAGTGTCAACGCCAACCGATCAGCCCAGGGCAACCATTTGAGGCCGCATCCGGCAACTTCCGGCGCCAAGCGGGTCGGCGTGTCGGCGCTCCTCGCCTTCGCCTTGGCTTCCAGGATGCCGAGACGTCGCTCGCGCCAAACCACGAACACGCCGGAGGCGATCACCACCAGCGAGCCGGCCACCACCACCACCGTCGGCACGTCACCGAACACCAGATAGGACAGAACGACGATCCAGATCATGTTGATGTAGTCGAGGGGGGCAATGACCGAGGCCTCGGCGAGGCGATAGGACTGCGTCATCAGCACCTGACCGATGCCGCCGAACAGACCGGCGACGATCAGCATGGCGGCGTCGGAAAAGCTTGGCACCACCCAGCCGAAGGGGAGCGTCACAAAGGAAAACACCGAGCCGCAGGCCAGGAAGTAGAAGACGATAGCGCCGGTGGTCTCGGTCGCCGTCAGCTCGCGCACGGTAACGGCGGCAACCGCCCCCAGCACTGCCGAGGCGAGCGCGCAGGCCGCCCCGATCGCCCGGTCGCCCTGGAACCCGATGCCAAAGCCATTGAGTTGTTCGGACAGCACGATCAACACGCCAACAAAGCCGATGCCGACCGCCGCCCAGCGGAAGCTCCTGACGCGCTCGTGCAGGATAAGCGCCGCGAAACAAACGCCAAACAGTGGACCGGAATAGCTGATGGCGGTGGCGTCGGGCAGCGGCAGGTAGGACACCGCCGTGAACCAGCAGAACATCGACACCGTGCCGACCACCGACCGCCGCACGTGGCCGAGCGGCTTCTTGGTCTTGAGCGAGGCGGGAAAAACGCCGAGCACGGCGAGATAGACCACCACCGGGATGATGCCGAAGAAGGAGCGGGCGAACAGCACTTCGCCCGGCGGAACGCGGCTCGACGCCAGCTTGATCAGCGTCAGCATGATGGCGAAAGCTATGGTCGAGGCAAGCTTGAAGAGAATGCCCGCGGCAGTCGACGACATGGAAAAGGCAGCTCCTTGCACAGCCGCTTATACAGAGATTTGCCGCGGGACCAAGCCCCGATTTATCATATTTTTGGGCATCCGCGATGCACTTGGCACGCCTCAGGCCAGGTGCGCCTTCAGGAAATCGACCGTCCTCGTCCAGGCGAGATCGGCCGCCGCCTTGTCATAGCGCGCCGCCGAGGTGTCGTTGTTGAAGGCGTGGTTGACGTTCGGATAGACGTGAATCTCGTAGGTCTTGCCGGCCGCCTTCAGCGCCGTTTCGAACACCGGTATGCCGGCATTGATGCGGTCATCAAGGCCGGCGTAGTGCAGAAGCAGCGGCGCCTTGATGGCGGCCACCGTTTCGGCCACCGGCTGGGCACCGTAATAGGACACGGCGGCGCCGAGGTCGGGATCGGCCACCGCCGTCTGCAGCGACAGCCCGCCGCCCCAGCAGAAGCCGACACTGCCGGACTTGCCGTTGCCGCCCTCGTGGCCGCGCAGGAACGTCGCGGCCGCCACGGCATTGCCCACGGCCTTCGCCCTGTCGAGCCCGCCGATCAGGTCGCGCGCCTTATCCTCATCCGCGGGCGTGCCGCCGGCCGGCGACAGGAAGTCCGGCGCCAGCACCAGAAAACCTTCGAGCGCCAGGCGGCGGGCGACATCCTCGATATGGCCGTTCAGCCCGCGGTTCTCGTGGATGACCATCACCGCCGGCAGCGGCCCGGTCGTCGCCTTGGCGCGGACGAGGTAGCCCTTCATCGGCCCGCCGTCGCCGGCAAACTCGATCGTCGACGCATCGAGCCGATCGTCGGCCGCCTCAACGACGGCCGCCTTGGCCTGCCCGGCCTCGATCAGCGGCACGATGGCCGCTGCCGCCGCGCTCGAACCGGCCAGCTTGCCCAGCTTTTCCATGAAGCCGCGGCGGTCGAGCGTCAGGTGGGTGTATTCGTCATAGAGACGGATCATGTCCTGCGTGATGACGATGCGTTCGCTCATGTCGGTGCTCCCTCGGGAAGGCGCCCCCACGCCGATACCGACAGTCAGGTATTTTTCCTGATGTGTAAACCGCGTATTTGCTCGGCTCGCGTCACAGCCTGACTTGAAACTCGCTGGTGGCTAGGCAGATAGCGAGAGGCACGAGAACCGGAGCAGAGCGAAGTTATTGTTCGTGAGCACCGGAAGCGCAGAAGCCAAAGCCTCGTACGGAAAAGGGGGAACCGGTTTTCCGAGAAAACGATGCGACAAAGAAGAGCTAGCTAGATGCCCGCCCAGTAGAGTTTCGGGGCTGGCACTCAGTCGAGCGTCAGGTCGTCGGAGCGCCGCTCCCAGATCGCCTTGGCCCGCGCCGAATGCCAGCCGAGGCAATAGCCGATGGCCCGCTCCACCGCGCCAGCCTTCGGCCCGGCGGCGTGGACGTCGTCGAGCATGACGTGCGCCATATGGATATCGTTGAGCACGCCGAGCACGTCCTGCGCCGCCTTGACGCGCGGCAGCAGCTTGCGCCGCGTCGATTTCGGCAGCAGCGGTTCGAAGAAGTCGTAGGCGTAGCGCAGCCGCTTGAAGCGCTTTCTGAGGTCATGCCGTTCCTCGGGCGACAGCGCCTCCGGGTCGCGGCCGAGCTTTTTCACCTTGCGCCGGAGCCCGGCGACCACGCGCTCGGCAAAGCGGGCGACCGGCGCGGCGAGGTCGCCGCTCTGGCCGACGTCGCCCATCGACAGCCAGCCTCGCGCCTCTGTGAAGGCCAGGAGATCGATCAGGAAATCGCCGGTCCGCCGATCGGCCAGAACGGCGGCGAGACGACGGCGCGCCGCCTTGCGCCGCTTCTCGAGCAGGCCGATCAGCGCGGCGATGTCGCCGCCGCCGTCGAGCGGCGCCACCAGTTCGTCGATCAGCACGTCCATGTCGCGGGTGGCGGCCACTTCGGCGGCCAGCCATTGCGCCTCCTCGGCGAGCGGCTCAGCCGCCCCGGTCGCGATGACCGGCTCGAAAACCTTCAGGGCCGTCCGGAGCCGACGCAGCCCAACGCGCAGCTGATGCGCCCCTTCGGGATCGTCGCCGATCCGCAAGGCCGCGACATTGGCAGAGATCTGGACGGCGCAGGACCTCAGGACCAGTTGCAACGCCATCTCGACGGACATGTCGTCGTCAAGGTCCGCGTCCACCGCCGTCGCCGGCTCGGCCGCCCCGATGTCGCCTTCGAGCAGGGCATAGCCGAGATCGGACTTGGCCCGCGTCGAGAAATGGAAGGCGGCACCGGCCAGCGCCGGCCGCGCCACGTCGAACAGCGCCCGCCGGTCACCGGAGAGAAGCTCGAACTCCACCTCGCGAATGTCGGCGCGCCGGCTGCCGGCCGTCGCCACGCCTCGGTCGAGCGCCATCTCGATGCGGTCGCCGCCGGGGGTGACGATCTCCCAGCGCCGCCGCGCCACCCGCATGGAAAACAATGGCACCAGCGGCCGGCCGTCGACAAGCTTGGTCAGTTCGGCCGCCGCCTCGTCGGGCAGGCGGGCAAGATCCGGCACCCGGCCGGCGTAGGGCACGTTGAACTCCGGCCGCTCGGCGAGCCCGAGCGAGAAGCTGCCGGAGAATTTCACCGTCTGCTCGCCGCTGCGGCCAGCCCTGCGCAGACGCAGGCTGATGCCCTTTGCGCGCAAGGCAAGGTCTGGCGTGTCGAAATAGGTGCTGACGAGCCGCTTGTCGCCCTTCGCCGTGACGCTCAGCCCCGACAGGGTCGAAAGGCGTGCCAGATGCAAGGCGCCGGCCGCGTCCACGGCCACCTTCAGTTCCGCCTCGATGCCATCGGCCATGCTCGCACCCTCCCTCGTTTCAACCCAATCCTATCGTCGCTGGCAGGGTTTGACGAGACGGCCCGCAGCACCACGCTGATTCCAGATTGTCGTTCCCGGCCAACGGACCCCGGAGGCGGTCACCACGATGCCAGCCGGATGCCCATTTTCTGACCGGTTGGGAAAAAATGCTTGCCAATCGGCCAATTGTCGGTTCGGATAAGGGCTCGTCGGCCGACGGGGAAAAGTGAGAACAAGACCGTCAGGCTCGGCACGGGGTTCGCCGAGGTCGCTCGGCAACAGGGGAGTATACCTTATGAAAACGATGTCCCGCCTTCTGGCGGCCACGATGCTTGTGGCTGGCCTTGCCAGCGCCGCCCACGCCAAGACGTTCGTCTATTGCTCCGAGAGCAGCCCGGAAGGCTTCGACCCAGCGCCTTACGCCGGTGGCAACACCTTCGACGCCTCCTCGAAGCCGGTTTACAGCCGCCTGACCGAGTTTGAGCGCGGTGCGACCACTGTCGTTCCCGGCCTCGCCGAGAGCTGGGATATCTCCGAAGACGGCACCGTCTACACCTTCCACCTCCGCCATGGCGTCAAGTTCCACACCACCGAGTATTTCACGCCGACGCGCGACTTCAACGCCGACGACGTCCTCTTCTCGTTCCAGCGCCAGAACGACAAGAACGATCCCTGGTATTCCTACGCTGGCGGCAGCTGGGAATACTGGACCGGCATGGACATGCCGAACCTCGTCAAGTCGATCGAGAAGGTTGACGACTACACCGTCAAGCTGACGCTGACGGCGGCCAACGCGCCGATGCTGGCCAACCTGGCGATGGACTTCGCCTCGATCCTTTCCAAGGAATATGCCGACAAGCTCGCCGCCGACGGCAAGCAGCCCGACCTTAACCAGTTGCCGGTCGGCACCGGCCCGTTCCAGTTCGTCGCCTACGAGAAGGACGCGGTCATCCGTTACCAGGCCTTCGCCGACTATTGGGGTGGCAAGCAGAAGATCGATGACCTCGTCTTCGCCATCACGCCGGACGCCTCGGTCCGCCTGCAGAAGCTGAAGGCCAACGAATGCCAGCTGATGCCCTACCCGAACCCGGCTGACGTGCAGGCCCTTCAGTCTGACGACAGCCTCCAGCTGATGAGCCAGGCCGGCCTCAACATCGGCTACCTTGCCTACAACGTCCTGCAGAAGCCTTTCGACGACGTGCGCGTCCGCAAGGCGCTCAACATGGCGATCAACAAGAAGGCGATCATCGAAGCCGTCTTCCAGGGCACCGGCCAGGAAGCCAAGAACCCGATCCCGCCGACCATGTGGTCCTACAACGACCAGGTGCAGGACGACCCCTATGATGTCGAAGCGGCCAAGAAGCTGCTCGCCGAAGCCGGCGTCAAGGATCTGTCCATGAAGGTGTGGGCGATGCCGGTGTCGCGTCCCTACAACCCGAACGCCCGTCGCATGGCCGAGCTGCTCCAGGCCGACTTCGCCGCCGTCGGCGTCAAGGTCGAGATCGTCTCCTTCGAGTGGGCCGAGTATCTGAAGCGCAGCCAGGACAAGGCGCGCGACGGCGCCGTTCTGATGGGCTGGACCGGCGACAACGGCGACCCGGACAACTTCCTCGCCGTGCTGGCCGGCTGCGCCGGCGTCGGCGGCTCGAACCGCGCCAACTGGTGCAACGAGGAGTTCAACAACCTGGTGGTCAAGGCCTCCAAGGTGTCGGACGTCGCCGAGCGCACCAAGCTCTATGAAGAGGCGCAGGTCGTCTTCAAGAAGGAAGCGCCCTGGGCGACCATCGCCCACTCCACCACCTACGTGCCGATGTCCAAGTCGGTGATCGACTACAAGGTCGATCCGCTTGGTTCGCATCGCTTCGACGGCGTCGATATCGCCGAGTAAGCGAGCCGTCACGGCAAACGCGGTTCCGGGGAGCCATCCCCGGAACCGTTTTCGCATTCGGAGACCAGGCCGGAAAGCGCCGCAGCCGGCCGCCTCCATGCGGAAAACCATGTAGGATGGCGGAAATCCCGGCAATTTCATGCCGCAAATTTGGTCAAATGGCGACGTTGTCGCTTGCAGGCCGGGTTTTCGGCGGCTACTGGAAGCCCCATGCCCATCGCAACCGCCCTCCGTCCCTTCCGTCCCGATGACCGCGCCGCGGTCGTCCGGCTGTGGCACGACGCCTGGCACGATGGCCATGGCGCGGTTCTGCCCGCCCATGCGGTCGCCGAGCGTACGCTGGAAAGCTTCGATCTTCGCCTCGGTCCGCTCGAGGCCGGCAGCCTCGTTGCAGACCATGACGGCCGCATCCTCGGCTTTGCAGCGATCGAGGGCAACGAAATCGACCAGCTCTACGTCGCCACCGAGGCGCGCGGCACCGGTCTTGCTGCCGAACTTCTCGCCGCCGCCGAGGCAGAGCTCGTCCGGCGCGGCGTGCGCGACGCGGAGATCCAGTGTTCGTCCGGCAACGACCGCGCCCGTCGCTTCTACACACGGGCCGGCTGGCGCGACAGCGGCGTCCGGCAAGCTCCGATCTGGACTCCCGACGGCCGCCGTGAAACGCATCCGACCCATATCTTTGTCAAGCAACTCTCGAGCCTGGACTGACCCTGCACCATGTTCGGTTTCATCCTCCGACGCCTCAGCCTGTTGATTCCGACCTTCATCGGCGTCAGTCTGGTCGCCTTCTTCTTCATCCGCATGCTGCCCGGCGATCCGGTGCTGCTGCTGGCCGGTGAGCGTGGCATCTCGCCCGAACGCTACGCCGAGCTGATGCACCGCTTCGGCTTCGACCTGCCGCTCTGGCAGCAGTTCATCTACTATTTCACCGATCTGCTGCACGGCGACTTCGGCACGTCGATCTCGACCAAGAAGCCGATCTTCACCGAGTTCTTCACGCTGTTCCCGGCAACGCTGGAGCTGTCGATCTGCGCGGTGATCTTCGCCGTCGCGCTCGGTGTGCCGGCCGGCGTCATCGCGGCCGTCAAGCGCAATTCCTGGTTCGACCATTCGGCGATGGCCACCGCCCTGGTCGGCTACTCCATGCCGATCTTCTGGTGGGCGCTGCTCCTGATCATCGTCTTCTCCGGCATGCTCGGCTGGACGCCGGTGTCCGGCCGCATCTCGCTGATGTTCTTCTTCCCCAAGGTGACCGGCTTCATGCTGATCGACTCCGCACCGCCAAGGCCAAGGGCCTCAGCCCCTTCCGCGTCGTCGCCGTGCATGCGCTCCGCAACGCGCTGATCCCGGTGATCACCACCATCGGCCTGCAGGTCGGCACGCTGATGGCCGGCGCCATCCTGACCGAGACGATCTTCTCCTGGCCGGGCATCGGCAAGTGGATGGTCGATTCGATCTTTCGCCGCGACTATCCGGCCGTGCAGGGGGGCCTCGTGCTGATCGCCCTGATCGTCATGGCCGTCAACCTCGTCGTCGACATGCTCTACGGGCTCGTCAATCCCAAGATCCGGCACCAGAGGTAATCCGATGACCGCCGTCTCCGCTTCCGTCCGCCCAGGACGCCTCAAGGAATTCTGGCGCTATTTCTCGGAAAACCACGGCGCCGTCGCCGGCCTCGTGCTGTTCGTGGCGCTGGTGATCGTCGCGCTCGCCGCGCCGGTCTTCGCCCCCTTCAACCCCGACCAGCAGTTCCGCGATGCCCTGTTGATGCCGCCGCTCACCGAGGGCAGCGAGGGCCTGTTCCTGCTCGGCACCGACGCCCTCGGCCGCGACATGCTGTCGCGCCTGATCTTCGGCGCCCGCTTCTCGCTGTTCATCGGTGTCGTCGTCGTTTCGGTGTCGCTGATCGGCGGCGTCATAATCGGCATGTTCGCCGCGGCTGGGTCGACACCGTGATCATGCGCATCATGGACATCATCCTGGCCTTCCCGTCGCTGCTGCTGGCGCTGACGCTGGTCGCCGTGCTCGGCCCCGGCCTCACCAACGCCATGATCGCCATCGCCATCGTGGCGCAGCCGCATTACGTCCGCCTGACACGCGCCGCCGTGTTCTCCGAGCGCAACCGCGACTACGTGACGGCCGCCCGCGTCTCCGGCGCCGGGCCGTTCTGGCTGATGTTCGTCACCATCCTGCCCAACTGCATGGCGCCCTTGATCGTCCAGGCCGCCCTCTCCTTCTCGGGTGCCATCCTCGACGCCGCCGCCCTCGGCTTCCTCGGCATGGGCGCCCAGCCGCCGACGCCGGAATGGGGCACCATGCTGGCCGAGGCCCGCGAGTTCATCACCCGCGCCTGGTGGGTCGTCACCTTCCCCGGTCTTGCCATCCTGATCACCGTGCTGGCGATCAACCTGATGGGCGACGGCCTGCGCGATGCCCTCGATCCGAAGCTGAAGAGGTCGTGATGCCCATTCTCGAAATCAGCAACCTCTCGGTCGACTTCCGCACGGTGGGCGGCCAGTTCCGCGCCGTCGACGGCGTCTCGATGACCGTCGAACCGGGCGAGATCGTCTCCATTGTCGGCGAAAGCGGCTCTGGCAAGTCGGTGTCCATGCTGGCGCTGATGGGCCTGCTACCCTGGACGGCGACGATTACCGCCGACCGCATGATGTTCGACGGCAAGGACCTGCTGACCATCTCGCCGCGCGAGCGCCGCCGCATCATCGGCAAGGACCTGGCGATGATCTTCCAGGAGCCGATGAGCTCGCTCAACCCGTGCTACACGGTCGGTTGGCAGATCAGCGAAGTGCTGGAAGCCCATCTCGGCCTCAACAAGCGGGCCCGGCGCGACCGTACCGTCGAGCTTCTCGAACTGGTCGGCATCCCCTCGGCTTCCGAGCGCCTCGATACCTACCCGCACCAGATGTCGGGCGGCATGAACCAGCGCGTGATGATCGCCATGGCGATCGCCTGCAATCCCAAGCTGCTGATCGCCGACGAGCCGACCACCGCGCTCGACGTCACCATCCAGGCGCAGATCCTCGATCTCCTCGCCAAGCTGCAGCGCGAGACCGGCATGGCGCTGGTGCTGATCACCCACGACATGGGCGTCGTTGCCGAGACCGCCAACCGCGTCTCGGTGCAATATGCCGGGCAGAAGGTCGAGGAGCAGCCGGTCAGCCAGCTGTTCGCCGATCCGCACCATCCCTACACGGCGGCGCTGCTGTCGGCGCTGCCGGAGCGGGCGACGACGCGCCGCCTGCCGTCGATCCCCGGCGTGGTGCCCGGCCAGTATGACCGCCCCACCGGCTGCCTGTTCAGCCCGCGCTGCGACTTCGCCACCGAGCGCTGCGTCGAGAAGGCACCGGTCACCCAGGGCCAGGCCGCCGGCTACGCGCTCTGCCACTATCCGCTCAACCAGGGCAAGCCGGTCGGCCATCCCGGCCCGGCCGCCATCCTCGACCGGAGGATTTCGGCATGAACGCTCCCGTCCAGCCAAACATCGTCCTTGAGGCGCAGCATCTTGCCCGCCACTACAGCCTGAAGCGCGGCATGTTCGGCGAGCCGGCCACCGTGCGGGCGCTGTCGGAAGCTTCCTTCAAGCTGGCCACCGGCAAGACGCTGGCCGTCGTCGGCGAATCCGGATGCGGCAAGTCGACGCTGGCCCGCCTCGTCACCATGATCGAGCCGCCGACGGCCGGCGAGCTGATCATCGACGGCAAGCCGGTGCACCACAACGACGTGCCGAGCCACGAGCTGCGTCGGACCGTGCAGATCGTCTTCCAGGACCCCTACGGCTCGCTCAACCCGCGCCAGAAGGTCGGCACTATCCTCGAGGAGCCTCTGCGCCTCAACACCTCGCTGTCGGCCGCCGAACGGCAGGCCAAGGCGCGGGCAATGATGGAGCGGGTCGGCCTGCGGCCCGAGCACTACGACCGCTATCCGCACATGTTCTCCGGCGGCCAGCGCCAGCGCATCGCCATCGCCCGGTCGCTGATGCTCAACCCGAAGATCCTGGTGCTCGACGAGCCGGTGTCGGCGCTCGACGTCTCCATCCAGGCGCAGGTGCTGAACCTGCTGATGGACCTGCAGCAGGAATTCGGCCTCGCCTACCTGTTCATCAGCCACGATCTCTCGGTGGTGCGCCACATCGCCGACGAGGTGATGGTGATGTATCTCGGTCGTCCCGTCGAGTTCGGCACGGCCGACGAGATCTTCAACACGCCGCGCCATCCCTACACGCGCGCCCTGTTGTCGGCGACGCCGACCACCGAGCCGGAGAAGCGGCGCGAGCGCATCCGCCTGACCGGCGAGTTGCCCTCGCCGCTGCATCCGCCAAAGGGCTGCGCCTTCCACCCGCGCTGCCCCTTCGCCTACGAGCCCTGCGATGTCGACCAGCCGAAGCTGCTGAAGGCGCCCGGCGGCAACGCCGACGTCGCCTGCTTCGCCGTGCAGGGCGAACTGCTCTAGGGACGTCCCCAAATACCCGGTTCAGAGACCGGTCGACGCCAATGCCTTGGTGAGCGGGGTCGCGACGAGCGGCCCCGTAACCGTTTCAAGGCGGCGGTCGGCGAGCCGGTGCGGCACCCGCCACAGATAGGCCATCTCGCGCGAAGCGTGAATCACCGGATCGAACAGGCCGATCAGGTCGAAGACGAAACCGGGCACCCGCTGGATCCGCATCGGCCGGCCATGGGCGACGCCGGCCGCCGCGGCGATATCGGCAATCGAGGCGGTGTGCCCCTCGAAGTGAAACACCTCGAAAGCGCCGAGGTGATCGCGCTGGTTGGCCAATCGCACGAAGGCACGGGCGAGGTCGGGCAGATAAGCCCAGGCATGCGGCACGTCCTTCGGCCCCGGGGACCGGATGATGCCCCGTTTCGCCTTGGTGGCGATGAACGCCGACAGCCAGCTTTGCTTCGAAATGGTCGGACCGAAGAAGTCGCCGGCCCTGACAATGCAGCTGCGAACCCGACCGCCCCGCGCCGCCGCCTCAAAGCTCCGCTCGATCTCGACGCGGATGCGCCCCTTTTCCGAGGTCGGCGCCGCGACGAGGTCGGGCGTCAACCGCTCCGGCATCGCCTCGCCAAAGCCGTAGACGCTGCCGGGAAACAGATGCAGTGCCCCGAGACCTTCGGCAATGGCCAGCGCGGCGGCGTAAAGCGGCCTCGCCAGTACCGGCCATCGATGATAGGGCGCGTTGAGGCCATCGAACACCACGTCGACCGGTGCGGCGACTGCCGTCGTCACCGCCGCCGCATCGAACAGATCGGCCTCCACCGGTCGCATCCAGCTCGGCAGTTCGACGGCCCGCCCCTTGCGGACGAGACCGGACACCTGCCAGCCCTGACGATAGAATTCGTCGGCAACCGCCTTGCCAATACCACCGAGGGCGCCGAGGACGAGAACATGTCCAGTCATGATGATTTCCTGAAATGGGGAGTTACTGCAATCGGTTGGTGTGTCACCCGCACCCCAGGGAGCCCCAAGATGCCGATAGCCTGTGCCTTGAAGTAGATAGTTTCATTTCGCATATCAATCCGCTATAATTTTCGAATTGATATTCGTTTTTGCATGGCAGAATGCTCGACTGGACCCTTCTTCGCTCCTTTCTCGCTGTGGTCGACACCGGTTCGCTGTCGGCCGCTGCCGACCGGCTCGGGCTTGTCCAACCCACCGTCGGCCGTCACGTCCGCGAGCTGGAGGAGACGCTCGGCGTGCCGTTGTTCCGGCGGCAGCCGCGTGGCCTCGAGCCGACACCGGCCGCCCTTGACCTCGTCGAGGACGCCCGTCGCATGGGCGAGGCGGCGGATGCCCTGGAGCGCAAGGCGAGCGGTGTCGGCGACAGTCTTGCCGGCACGGTGCGCGTCACCGCCAGCCGCATGGTGGCGACTTATCTCCTGCCGGAGATCGTCGCGGCGCTGCACATCGAGGAACCGGCCGTCGACATCGAGATCGTCGCCAGTGACGAGACGCAGAATCTGCTGCGCCGCGACGCCGATATCGCGCTGCGCATGTACGAGCCGCAGCAGGCGCAACTGGTCCGTCGCCATATCGCAGACATCCCTCTTGCCGTCTACGCCGCGCCTGCCTATCTGGCCCGGCGCGGCACGCCGACGACGCTGGCCGACTTGCTCGACCACGACGTCATCGGTTTCGACCGGGGCGACGATCTTCTGCAGGGCTTTTCCCGCTTCGGCCTGCCGGTGCCGCGCGAATGGTTCCCCATCCGCAGCGACGATCACGTTGTCGTCTGGCAGATGGTGGTCGCCGGTGCCGGCATCGGTTTCGCGCAGGTGCCGATTGCCGAGGCCGAGCCACGTGTGGTTCGCTTGGCCGTAGAGGACATCGGCTTTGCGCTGCCGCTCTGGCTCGTCTATCACGAGGACCTCAGGCCGAACCGCCGCATCCGTTTCGTCGCCGACCGTCTCGCCGACGGCCTGGCACGCCGCATCGCCCGGAAGCCGCGATGATCGCCGCCCTGTCTCCCCTGCCCGCCATCGAGCTGGCGCCGCTGCTGATCGGCGCCACGCTGTTGGTCGACGGCGTCGGCGGCGTCATCGTCGAGACCGAGGCCTACGAGGCCGACGACCCGGCCTCGCATTCGTTCACCGGCGAACGGCCGCGCAACCAGGCGATGTTCGGCCCGCCGCTCACCGCCTACGTCTATCGGTCCTACGGCATTCACTGGTGCTTCAACATCGTCACCGGCCCGGCCGGCCATGGCGCGGCCGTTCTGGTGCGGGCGATCGAGCCGACCACCGGCCTCGCCGCGATGGCCGAACGACGGCGGATGGCCGAGCCACGCCTCCTCGCTGCCGGTCCCGGCCGGCTGACCGAGGCGCTCGGCATCACGGTTCGCCATAACGGCTTGCCGCTCGACGCGCCACCGTTCGAGTTGACGCCACGCGCGGACGCACCCGATATCGTCACCGGCCCGCGCATCGGCATTACCAAGGCAGTCGACCGCCCCTGGCGCTTCGGCCTTCGCGGATCACCCTTCCTGAGCCGACCGTTCCGTTGAACGTATTTACCGCAGCAGTCGCAGGGAGCCGGTGAGCGACTTTACCCACTTGGCCGGGCCGCACAGGCCGACGCCGTCGACCACCTCGTCGGCGAGGTGTTTCCCCGGCAGCAGCGCCTCATACTCCTGATAGTCGTGCAGCGACCGCGAGAAGGCCGGAAACACCACCAGCGCGCTGTCGTCGCCGCGCGGCATCGCCTTCAGCATCAGCGCGCCGATCACCTCGGGCGTGGCGGCGAGGATAGGCACCGGCAGGATGGAACTGTCGTCGATGGTCCGGCCATCGGCATCGACGAGCTGCCGGTTGCCGAGCCACGGCAGGCGGGCACCCAAACCGATGCCGATGGCACCGACGGTATTGGCAAGAAGGCCGAGCGGCAATTCAGGATTGACGATGATGGCGAGGCGGCGATCGGGCGGCATGACAACTCCGGGTTAACGTGACAACGCCGGCAGGATATCCGCCCTGCCAGGGCAGATCCTTTCGAAGTTTGCGACGAGGCCTGGAAATATGGTAGAACCTACCCTCCCCAAGCTGACGGAAGGTAGGATATGCCAATCCAGTCCCTCGAACCGGTCGATGTCAGGATTCTCGAGGCGTTGCAGGCCGACGGCCGGCTGACCAACCAGGCGCTGGCCGCCGAGGTCGGGCTGTCGACATCGCCGTGCTGGCGGCGGGTACGTCAGCTCGAGGAAACCGGCGTCATCGGCGGCTACCGCGCCGCGCTCGACCGCCAGAAGATCGGCCTCGGCGTGCTCGCCTTCATCCGCGTCAAGATCGACAGCCACAGCGAGGCCGAAGCCGAGGAGTTCTCCAAGAGCGTCGCCCGCCTGCCCGAGGTGATCGCCTGCTATTCGATCGCCGGTGACGCCGACTTCCTGTTGCAGGTGGTTTCGCCCGACCTCGACACCTACGCCGACTTCGCCATGACGGTGATCCGCCGCCTGCCGCGCATCAAGGAGATGCAGACGACCTTCGTGCTGAAGGAGATCAAGCCGTTCACGGGTTTGCCGGTGGGGCTCAGCTAAGTCCCCGCACATCCACCCGAAAAGTCTGCAACTTTTCAGGCGGATGCGTCAGTAGACCGGCTTGCCGCCGATGGTCAGCAGCCCGAGCATGTCGTCGTCGTCGGCCACCCAGCGCTGCAGGGCGGCCACCGTCACCATGTCGGTTCCGCCCTCGTCACCGACACCGGCGATGTGCTGGTAGGGTTCGAAGGTGTCGCCGAGGTGCGACAGCACAGCGAAGGCGGTGCTGAAGTCGTCGCCGCCGGCATAGCGGCTCGGGGTGACAATGGCGCGGATGCCGGCCGCCGTGGCGGCGGCAAGGCCCGGGCCGTTGTCCTCGAACACCAGCGCGGCGCGGGGCGTCAGACCGAGCCGGGCGAGCGCCAGTTCATAGACGTCGGGCGCCGGCTTGGGTCGCACCACGCCGGCCCCGCCGACGATGGCGGTGATCTTCTCAAGCCCGTCGAGGCCGAAATTGGCCAGGATCAGCGCTTCGGCATTCTCGATGCTCGAGGTGGTAGCCAGCACCACGGCGAGGCCTTGCGAACGGGCGTCGTCGATCAGCCGTTCGATGCCGGGCCGTGGCCGGGCGAGCCGCCGATCCACCAGCTTGGCGAACAGGCGCGTCTTGGCGGCGTGCAACTCGTCGAACCGCCGCCGGCCCTCGGCGGCCATCGGCGGCGCGTGGTGCTCGATGAAATGGGCAAGGCGCGCCCGGCCGCCATGGACGGCCAGCAGCTCGCCGTAAAGGTCGGGTTCCCACACCCAGGGCAAGCCGGCTTCAGCGAAGGCACGGTTGAAGGCGAGGCGGTGAACCTCCTCGGTTTCCGCCAGGGTGCCGTCAACGTCGAAGATCAGCGCCTTGATGGGGGCCATCACGCCCTCCCGACGAGTTGCTCCAACACCGCCGGGAGCCCCCGGAAATCGTCCATCACGAAATCGGCCTTGAGGTCGTCGGCAGCAATATCCGTATAACCGTAGCGAACCACCGCCACCGTGATACCGGCCGCCTTGGCCGAAGCGACGTCGTTGGCGCTGTCGCCGACCATCAGCACCTCGTCCTTGGCAAGGCCGAGCCGTTCGGCCACCAGCCACAGCATGTCGGGCGCCGGCTTGGCCGGAACGCCGCTGTCGCCGCCAACCACCACCGCGATGTCGGCGCCGATGCCGAGGCTGTCGACGATCTCGCGCGACACTGCCGTCGGCTTGTTGGTGCAAACGGCGAGCCGATAGCTCTTGGCCAGTTCCGTCACCATGTCGGCGACATGCGGGAACAGGCGCGTCAGGCGGGTGGCGCGCGGCTCGTAGAAACCGAGATAGGTCTTCACATGCGCATCGAGCACCTCGCCGGCCACGATGACGCCGTGCGCGGCAAAGGCCTTCTGCACCAGCACCGGCACGCCCTTGCCGACCATCGACGCCACGGCGGGCTCGGCATGCGGGGCAAGCCCATTGGCGGCCATCAGCTCGTTCACCGCCTCGGCAAGGTCGGGCAGGCTGTGGACGAGCGTGCCGTCGAGGTCGAAGATCAGGGCGCGGATGGTCATAGGCTGTCTCTCAGGGCTTGGATGTTGCGGCGGTAATCGGCCTCGGTGCCGCCCTTGAACACCGAGGTGCCGGCCACCAGCACGTCGGCGCCAGCGCGGGCAAGCAGGCCGGCGTTGGCGGTGGAGACACCACCGTCGATCTCGATGTGGATGGGCCGGTCGCCGGTCAGCGCCTTCACCTTGCGCACCTTGTCGACGACGGCCGGAATGAAGGCCTGGCCGCCGAAGCCGGGGTTGACGGTCATCACCAGCACCAGGTCGATCTCGTCGAGCATATACTCAAGGCCACCGATGTCGGTGCCCGGATTGAGCACCACGCCGGCCTTCTTGCCGAGCGAGCGGATCACCTGCAGCGAGCGGTGAATATGCGGCCCGCCCTCCTTGTGCACGCTGATGATATCGGCACCGGCGTCGGCGAAGGCGGCAATGAACGGATCGGCCGGTTCGATCATCAGATGCACGTCAAACGGCAGCTTAGTGTGTGGGCGCATCGCCTTCACCACCGACGGGCCGAAGGTGATGTTGGGTACGAAATGACCGTCCATGATGTCGATGTGGACCCAGTCGCCGCCCGCCGCTTCCACGGCAGCGAGTTCCGCGCCGAGGCGCGAAAAATCCGACGACAGCACGGAGGGGGCGATCTTGACGGTCATGGAAAGGCGTGTCCGTTGAAAGGGATCCGAGGTCAGACGTTCATAAAGCAAGACGCCGGCAAGCGCTAATACGGATTGCCCGGATCAATGCGAAAACCGGCGGCGGCCACAGGCAACGCCGCCGGAGCTCTCCCAAAGCCTGAGCCGAAATTCGCTGGGGTGCGGCAGATAGCGACGAGTTCGAGAACCGGAGCGGAGCGAACTTACTGTTCGTGAGCACCGGAAGCGCAGAACTCTAGGCTAGATGCCCGCCCCAGTAGAGTTTCCGGTCAGGCTTTCAGCGGTTGTCGGGTTGCGAGCGCACCAGCTCCAGCCCGCGCGGCGTGATGCGGTAGGGCCTGCTGTTCTTCGAGGCGATCGCCCGCTTGTTTTTCAGTTTGCGGAACATGAGAAGGCTGAAGTCGGTGTAGAGCCAGCCGTCGCGGCTGTAGCAGGCCAGCTCTTCGATGGTACCGCGTTCATCGCGAATGAGCTCGATGCGTCCGCCCTGGGCGAGCAGGTGCAGAACGCGCTGCTCGGCACGTGAGATATCCATGATCTGAAGTCCGGGAAAAGCGCCGCATGGGCGCACCAATTCGTTCCGAAAGCCGCGCGGCCATCGGGGCGACATTGGGACTGGTCCGCGTATCCGGCACCATGCCGGAGCGGACCCTCACCGGGATTCAGATAGACGTGACATCCACGCTCCTGTTGCAATGGCCCGATCCTGCCGGCCACGCGGCACGCCGTCAACGGCGGCCGGCCTGCGTCGTCTCTGCGGCGGAACGATTGTGTCTCTCCGGCCACGATCCCGTCGCTTTTGACGAGCACCCAGAGCGCACCGCGGGGCGCCGGACCGGGCGCCGGCCTTTTCCCCGGAACAATGGTCGAAACGGCGCCCGGCAAATGGTGTCCGGCGACAGCTTGCGGTAAGCTCGACAAGACCATCGTGAGTCCGGGCAGATACGATTGACCGGCGCCGCTGGCGTCAAGGAATGGAGAGACGGGATCCGAGCATGCGCCATACAACCCTGAAGCAGCTACGGTTCCTGTCGGCCGTCATCAAAACCGGCACTGTCACCGCCGCCTCGGCGGTGATGAATGTCACGCCACCGGCCATCACCGCCCAGGTGAAGGCGCTGGAAGACCTCGTCGGCCTGCCGCTCCTGGAGCGCGTCGGCGATCGCTTCCTGCCGACCTCGGCCGGCCGGGAGATCGCCAGCACGCTCGACCGCATCGAGGCGCTGCTCAACGAATGCTCCGGCGCGCTGGCTGAGATGCGCGAGGCGGGAGCCGGCCGCGTCGCCGTCGGCGTCGTCTCCACCGCCCGCTATTTCGCGCCGACGGTGCTGGCCGCCTTCCGCAAGGAGCGGCCGAAGGTCGACATCGACTTCATCGTCGGCAACCGCGACGAGACCATCCTGCGCCTCCGGAACTACGAGGTCGACCTCGCCGTCATGGGCCGGCCGCCGGGCGAGTTCGACGTCGAGGCCAAGGCGATCGGCAAGCATCCCCAGGTGATGATCTGCGCGCCGGATCATCCGCTGGCCCGCGAGCGCAACATCCCGCTCGAAGCGCTGATGGGCGAGACCTTCCTGGTGCGCGAAGCCAATTCCGGCACCCGCAACTCCTTCGCCCAGTTGATTCTCAAGCAGGACGGCGGCCGCGACGTCCGCGAGTTCGAGATGGGCTCCAACGAGACCATCAAGCAGGCGGTGATGGCCGGGCTCGGCATCTCCTTCATCTCCTGCCACACCATTGCCGCCGAGGTTGAGGCCGGCCGTCTCGTCATCATGGACGTGATCGGCCTGCCGCTGATCAAGACCTGGCACGTCGTCCGCCGCACCGACAAGCGGCTGCTGCCGTCGGCCGAGGCGATGTATCGCTTCTGGGTCGAGCACGGCGGCGACTACCTGCCGAAGATCACCGGCCACGCCGACTGACACGCGACCCCGGAAGCCGGCGGAATGGCGGCTTTCGAGAACTCACGCTTCGGCAGGGGGCAACATGTCGCCGGAGACCAGACCACGGAGAGTCCGATGACCGCCCTTCGCCCCTTTCGGGTGATCGAAAGCCTCTGCGCCACCGGCAAGGAGTCGGAGGCGAAGAAGGAGGACCGGCTGGTCGTCACCGACGATTTCGCCGCCGTCATCGATGGCGCCACCTCCTCGGGCCCGATTCGCGGCCAGCCGGGCGGCATCGTCGCCGCCGAGGCGGTGGAACGGACGGTGAAGGCTTTGCCGGCCGACGCCACCGCCCGCGACTTCGTCGACCGTGCCACGGCGGAGATCGCGGCGGCGATCGGCGACTGGCCGGATGAAACGCTGATGCGCCCGTCGGCGGTCGCCGCCGTCTGGTCGCGGAGGCGCGGCGAGGTCTGGCGGGTCGGCGACTGCCACGTCCGCATCGATGACGAAACCTATCACGGCGGCAAGGAGATCGACCGCATCGGCTACGAATTCCGCTGCGCCGTCCTCCGGGCGCGCCTGCGGCTTGGCCTCACCAGCCTTGAAGCCGAGCAGCGCGTGCCGACCATGGAGCAGCCTTTCCGGCCGCTCGTCCTTGCCCAACATGCCTTTTTGAACCTCGACAGCGACGATCCGCTCGCCTACGGCGGCCTGTCCGGCACCGTCGTGCCCGCCCGCTTCGTCGAGGTGTTTCAGGCTGCCGATGCCCGCGAGATCGTGCTCGCCACCGACGGCTTCCTGACGCCATCGGCGACGCTGGCCGAGGGCCTTGCCGAGATCGCCCGTATCCGGGAAAGCGATCCACTGATGGTGGACCTCGTCGCCGGCTCACGGCCGTTCCCGCCGGGCCGCGACTATTTCGACGACACGACGTATGTCCGCATAACGATAGGCTGAAGCAGACGCCGCCGATTACTGGGCGGCGGCGCGGTCGTCGTTGGCCCAGCGCGCCTCGTAGGCGACGAGCATCGCCCAGGTCGCCTCGTGGTCGGGAAGCCGTCGTTCGACGTCGATCACCTTGCCACCGATGGCGATGCCGTAGCCGCCAAGCTCGGTGGAGGTGGCAAACCCGGGCGCGTCGGGAATATCGTCGCCGACATGCACCGGCACGCGGTGGAGGAACGGTTCATGCTCCATCAAGAAGGCGATGCCGGACCCCTTGTTGGCCCCTTTCGGCACCACGTCGATCGACACCCGGCCGGGGATCACCTCGACATGGCCGCCGGAGTGACGCGCCGCCAGCGCAGCCGCGTCGATGGCCAGCGGATCATCCTCGTTGTAGACGATGGCCAACGCGCCGATCTTCCACTGGATGTCCATGGTGGGATAGGCGGCGGCCACCACCGCGGCGATTTCCTTGAGCGCTTTTCGCTCCTCGGGCGTCTGCACCGGGGTGAAGCGACGGCCATCGGCGAAGCGGCGGTCGGCGCCCTGCAGCGCCGCCACTGGCAGCTTCAGCGGTGTGAACATCGGATCGACGGTTTCCACCGAGCGACCGCTGACAATGGCCAGTGCGCCATCAAGGCAATCATACAGACGGCTGATGAGGGCGATGCGCTCGGCGGCGATGCCGCGCTCGCGATCGGCATAAGTCGGACCGATCAGCGTGCCGTCGACATCGAGGAACAAGGCGAGGCGGTCGGGCGCGGGCAGATGGGCGGCAAGGTCGAGCGGATCGATGAAAGACATGGGCCTGCATTGGTAGACGGAAAGGAACGTCGCTAAGACGAAAGTATCGTCCGCAACACTCCTAAGCTCTACAGCCAACGCCGCCCGCCGACAATGCCCCGGTCAATGAATCGATATGAAAGCCAGCCGTCGAGGCGCGAAAACGCCCCGTCAGACTTCCATATCGTAAACGAGAATGCCTTCTAGACCGCCTTCGGTCGCCGCCACGATCCGGTCGCCGACCTTCACGTGTTCAGGATGGACGAGGTAGGCGTCGCGTGCCGTCGCATCGGTGAAGGTGACGATGAAGCCATGCTGAAAGCCGTGCCCGAGGCCTTCCGGCGACACGTTGGGACCGGCCTTGAAGTCGAGCATGCCGGCAACAAGCGGCTTCAGGGCCGCCACGGCGCCATAAAGCTTCAGGACGTCGGCCGACGTCGCCGCGGCCGGCATCTTCAGAAACACGCAATGCAGTATCATTCCAGTTCCTCCCGCGCCGGACAACACGACCGGCGAAACCCTCAGTCGCCGGCCGGCGGCGTGCGGCCGCGCAACGGCCGCTCCTCGATGCGGGCGAGCAACGCCAACGAGATGATTTGCGCCACGGCGGCGGCATAGAACAGCGCCTGGAAGGCGGCAACGGCTCCCTCCCGCGCCGCCGGAGCAAGCGCGCCGTCACTGATGTGATCGCCGATGCCGGCGCTGCCGACAATGGCACCCAGCACGGCGATGGCGACGACGGCGCCCAGCGTGCGAACGAAGGTATAGGCCCCGGTCGCCGTGCCGAGGTCGCGCGGATCGGCGGCGTTCTGCACCATGACGGTAGCGACCGGGAACAGCGTGCCCTGGCCGAAGCTGGTCAGGATGGCCAGCGCCTCGATCACCCAGAACGGCTCGTGTCCGGCGAAAAGACCAATCGCCGCCAGCGACACCACCGACAGCAGACTACCGATCATCGGCAGCCGCTTGTAGCGCACGCCCTTGCGCAACAGCCGCGCCGAGACGTTGGAGCCGGCCACCGAGCCGATCATCGGCCCGAGCAGCGCCAGGCCGGCCGCCGAGGCGCCGAAGCCGTCGATCAGCTGCAGATAGACCGGGAAATAGACCGACAGGCCGAACATGCCGGCCGCCGCCAGGAAGGAGGTGGCCGAGGTCAGCGTGATCACCCGATCGCCGAAGATGCGCGGCGGCAGCAGCGGCTCGGCTGGCTGGAACTGGTACCAGGCGAACAGGCCAAAGACGGAGACCGACAGCGCCAGCATGCCCAAGATGAGCGGCGAGCCCCAGGGATAGGAGTGGCCGCCGAGCGTCAGCGGCAGCAGGAACATCAGTGTCGCCGCCATGATCATCACTGCACCGGCGATGTCGAGCCGGTGGTCGCGGCGGATATCCGGCAGGCGCGACAGCGGCTTCACCGACAAGATGACGGCCAGCGCGCCGAGCGGCAGATTCAGCCAGAAGATCGCCGACCAGTGGACATATTCGGCCAGGAGGCCGCCCAGCACCGGCCCGGCAACGCTCGACGTCGCCCAGACGGCGGAGATGTAGACCATGTACTTGCCGCGCTCGCGCGGTGGCGCCACATCGCCGATGATGGTCTGGACGAGGGCCATCAGCCCGCCGCCGCCGAGGCCCTGCAAGGCGCGACCGGCGATCAGCACCGCCATCGACGGAGCCAGCGCCGAAATCAGCGACCCCGCCACGAAGATGCCGACGCCGGCATACAGCACCGGTCGCCGTCCCTTGAGATCGGCGAGCTTGCCATAGAGCGGCGTCACCGCGGTCGCCGTCAGGAAATAGGCCGATACGATCCACGACACCCACTCGCCGCCGCCGAGCGAGGCGCCCATCACCGGCAGGGCCGGCGTGACGATGGTCTGGTCGAGCGCCGCCAGGAACATGCAAAGAAGCGAGGTGATGACGATCTTGGTCTTGTCGTCTTCGGTCAAAACCGGCTGGTCGGGCGGAAGCGTCTGGGTCATGATCTGGTCCGGCGGATGGCGCGGCGCACCCTAGCGAGGGTTTGGCGGGAAAGCCAGCGGCGACGCGTCGCACCATCAGCGAGCGTTGTGACGACTGGTCTCGCCGCTTCCGTTCGCCGCCCGAGCCTCTATACTTGCCTCGATCAACCGGAGACAGCCGCCATGACAGCCGTCCTTCCGCGCGCCGTCGATCTCAACGCCGACCTCGGCGAGGGCTTCGGCGCCTACCGCATCGGCGATGATGCCGCGCTGCTTGAGGTGGTCACCTCGGCCAACGTCGCCTGCGGCCTGCATGCCGGCGATCCCGAAATCATGGCCGAAACCTTTCGCCTCGCCAAGGCCGGCGGCGTCGCGGTCGGCGCCCACCCCGGCTTTCCCGATCTCTGGGGCTTCGGCCGGCGCGTCCTGCCCTATTCGGCCGGCGAGATCGAGCGGCTGATCGCCTATCAGATCGGCGCGGCAGCGGCGCTGTCAGCGTTGGCCGGCCACCCGATCACCTACGTCAAGCTGCATGGCGCGCTCGCCAACCTCGCCGTCGCCGATTCCGACGTCGCCGCCGCCAGCATCCGGGCGATCAGGGGCGTCGACGCCTCGCTCGCCTGCCTCGCCATCGCCCACGGCCGGCAGGACCGCCTCGCCCGCGACGCCGGCCTCGCCACCTTTTCCGAGGTCTACGCCGATCGTGGCTACCTCGACGACGGCCGCCTGATGCCGCGCGCCCAGCCCGGCGCCTTCGTTCACGACCCGGCCACGGCGGTCGAACGGGCCTGCCGCATGGTGCTGACCGGCGAGATCGTCTCGGTGGCCGGCAAGGCGCTGCCGACATCCGTCGATTCCATCTGCGTCCACGGCGACAACCCGACGGCACTGGTGACGGCGCGGCTCTTGCGCGAGCGCCTCGCCGTCGAGGGCGTCGCGCTCGTCTCCTTCGCGGGCAAGGCCTGATGGACGTGCTTCTCGATCGCCTCGTCACCCTCCTCAACGAATCCGGCCTGCGTGAGATCGAGTTCGAGGAAGGCGATGTCCACATCCGCCTGGTGAAGGACGGCAAGGGCACAGTCCGGCCGGACACGCCGGCTGCCGCTTTCGTCACCACGGCGGCGGCGCCGGCCGATCACGCCATCGTCGCCGGCCTCACCGGCACCTTCTACCGCGCCCCGTCGCCCGAGGTGCCACCCTTTGTCGAGATCGGCGACCACGTCGAGGAGGGGCAGACCATCGGCCTTCTTGAGGCGATGAAGATGCTGAACCCGATCGAAGCCGACCGCGCCGGTCGCATCACGGCCATCGCGGCGGAAAACGGCGCCCTGGTGACGCGCGGCGCCGTGCTGGTCCGCCTTGCCAAGCCGGACGATCGATCATGACCTTTGAGGAGATCGAGGCCATCGTCCGCCGGCTCGATGGCCGGGGCATCGCCGCCGCCGACATCCGCACCGCTACAGCACGGCTGAAACTTCGCTTTGCCGAAAGCGAGGTGCCCGAACCGATCCCGGACGAGCCGCCGCCGGCTCTTGTCGTCGCCCCGTCGCCCGGCCGCTTTCGTCCCGTGCATCCGCTGACCGGCGCGCCGCGTTTCTCCGAGGGCGACCGCGTTGCCAAGGGCGAGACGATCGCCTTTGTCGAGGCCAATGGGCTGCTGCTGCCGGTCGTTGCCG
>JAGSYU010000087.1 GCA_018262575.1 Pseudomonadota bacterium
TGCCAAGGCGTCGGCGAGGATGTATTTCTCGCTGGTCCTGGCCCAGTTGCCCTCGGGCGCCTCGGTGACTTCATAAAGGCCGTAGGCGATCTTCGGCGAAAAGCTGACGGCACGGTTGCCGGGGATCGTCCAGGGTGTCGTTGTCCAGATAACGATGGCGGCGCCAGCGAACTCGGTCGCATCCGACTTCACCGGGAACTTCACCCAGATGGTATCTGACTGGTAGTCCTGATACTCGACCTCGGCCTCGGCCAGCGCCGTTCGCTCGACGACCGACCACATCACCGGCTTGGAGCCGCGATAGAGCTGGCCGGACACGGCAAACTTCAGGAGTTCGGTGGCGATCAGCCTTCGGCATACTGGCGGCACTCGGCGCGGAAGTCGTTGATCGGGACCTCGTCCTTGTTCTTGCCCTTGGCGCGGTACTCCTCCTCGACCTTCCACTCGATCGGCAGGCCGTGACAGTCCCAGCCGGGAACATAGTTGGAATCGTAGCCCATCATCTGCCGCGAACGGGTGATGATGTCCTTCAGGATCTTGTTGAGCGCATGGCCGATGTGCAGGTGGCCATTGGCGTAGGGCGGTCCATCGTGAAGGATGAACTTCTCGCGTCCCTTGGCGGTTTCGCGCAGCTTTTCGTAAAGCTTCATCTCGTCCCAGCGGGCGAGCAGCTTCGGCTCCTTCTCAGGCAGGCCGGCGCGCATCGGAAACTCGGTGGCGGGGAGATTGAGCGTTGACGAATAGTCGCGGGTCGGCGTCGCTTCGGACGTCGGGGCGGGCGTGTCGGTCATGGAATGTCTCGTCACTACAGCAGGAATGCGGGCTGGCCGGCGCGGCGCAGCCGACGGTCGGCCAAGGTTCGGCTCCCGGTCCCTCGATCCCGCCGCGTCAGCGGCGGTTCATCGGGGCCGGGCCGATAATTCGTTCTCTGATTCGGCGCGCCGGGGCGCCGGCGGCTCGGATCCACATGGCCTGTCCCGACAGAAACGCTTGAGGACGGCACGGTGCATGTCGCCATGGCGCGCCGGGGTCGGCACCGGCCGGGCGGCCGGCTCGGCCCGATGATTTTATGGAGAAGCTCTAGCGACAAAGCGCGACGAAATAAAGAGTTCGCCGGCAGATTTCTCGGGCCGACGAGCTGGCCTCCGGCCGTTCCGCTACCGTCCCCGATCGTCAGGCGGCGACGTTGGAGATGAAATGACGCACCCGCAGGGTGAGGTTCTCCGCCTGCAGCGACAGGTCGCCGGACGAGGCGAGGACCTGCGTCGCGGCGCCAGAGGTCTCCTCCGCCGCCATCAGCACGTCGTCAATACTTCTCGAGGTGCGCCCGGTTTCGGTGGCAACGTCGTGGATGCGGTTTGAGATTTCCCGGGTCGTCACCGCCTGCTCCTCGATGGCCGAGGCGATGGACGCACCGATCGCGTTGACCTTGTCGATGATCTCCGACACCCGCCGGATGGCCTCCACCGTGTTGGCGGTTGCCGTCTGAATGCGGTTGACCTGATCGCTGATCTGCGCGGTGGCCTCGGAAGTCTGGCCGGCGAGGTTCTTTACCTCGGTCGCGACGATGGCAAACCCCCGGCCTGCCTCGCCAGCGCGCGCCGCTTCGATGGTGGCGTTGAGAGCAAGGAGGTTGGTCTGGGACGCAATGCGGTCGATGAGCTGGATCACTTCGCCAATCTTTTCCGCCGTGATGGCGAGGTCGCCGACGGTCGAGGCCGCCTCGCGCGCCTCATCGACCGCCTGCGTCGAGATCTGGTGCGACTGGCTGATCCCCCGGCCGATCTCGCCGATCGAAGCCGACAGCTCTTCCGAGGCGGCGGCCACGGCCTGCACCTGCTCGGCGATCACCTCGGTTGCCTTGGCAACACCAGTCGACTTGGTCGAGGTATTGACGGCGGTGTCGGTCAGTGTGCCTGCCGCCGCCTGGAGCTCCTGCGCTGCCGACGACACGGTGGCGACGATTTCGCCGACGCTGGAATCGAAGGCGGCCATCAGCGCCCGCATTTCCTCGGCGCGTTCGTGTCGACGACGCGTTTCCGCTTCGGTCGCTTCGCGGCGTAGCCGGTCTGCTTCAGCGAGCTTGCCGGCAAAGTCGGCGAGGGCGCGGGCCATCGAACCGATCTCGTTGCGAGCCGTCGTGTCGGACGACCTGGCATCGTGGTCCCCCGCGGACAGTCGGCCCATCCAGCCCTCGATGCGGGCGAGCGATTTCGACACATAGCGCCAGACGACCAGCGCGAAACCGGTGGCGGTGAGCATCGCCACGACAATGGTGAGATAGACGAGGCGGTCGGAGGTGCGCCGGGCGGTCTCGGCGGCGGCCTCGAGATTGGCGCTCAGCTCCAGGGCGCCCTTCGAGACGGCCGCGACCAGAGGCTCAAGCGTCGCATAGGCTCCGGAAACGGCCTCCTGGTCTGTCTGCAGGTCTCGAGCTGCCGCCGCCCAGGCCTTGAAGGACGCAGCGTAGCTGGTCGTCAGGTCCGAAAGCGTCGCCTTCTGCGCCTCATCGAGAGGCGCCGCACCAGTCGCCGCCACAAATTCGGCCATCGTCCGGGCGTGCTTGTCGAGCGAAGCGTCGTCCCGCCGCAGCATGAAGTCTTTCTCATGGCGGCGCAGCATCAGCACGCGGATGGTCTGGTCCTTGTCCTTCAACGCACCGAAGGCCGCCTCGAGGTCATGCACCGTCTTGCGCAAGTCGCCCTCAAGCCCTTCGTCCGGCGACAGCCCCATGGCGATCCGGGTCGCCGCCAATTTGGAGAAAGTCGCCTGGTAGGCGGCGAGCGGACGGCCGATGTCATCGATGGCCGCCACGATTTCGCGGTTGCCGAGGCGCTCGGCCTTGCCGCGCAGTTTGGCAAGGGCGTTCTCCGCTTCGACAACCTGGGCAAGGGTCCGGTCGGCATAGGTCTTGTCTGACCGCAGCAGGAAGTCCTTTTCCGATCGGCGGATCTGCAGCATCAGCTCCTGGAAACCGCTGGCATCCGCGCCGACGTCCCGCCCGAGACGGGCGGTCGCCGTCGCAGTGTCGACCTGTCGGCCCATATAGAGCAGGTTGGCAGCGATGACCATAAAGCCGATACCGGCGATGATCACGCTAAGCAGAATCTGATGTCCGATGCGAATTTTACCAAGCATGCGCGTAACCCACTCTGGAAGTTACGAATATGTTGGCGCCTATGTATTAAAAATGAGCTTTGCACTCAGAAAAGAAGGCGACATTTCGCGGAGCACAGTCCTTTATACTCATACGAGCGAAGGCTGCCGTCAAATCCGCCAGAGCGCGCGGTCGAGGTTGGTGAAGCCATCGAAGGCGGCAAGCAGCGTTCGGCCCTCTGCGGCATCCTGGTTCATCTGCTCGACCAGCGCGCCAATGCCATTGAACTTGAGCTCCGGCCGAAGATAGGCGATCGGCATGATGATGATCGACTTGCCGTAGAGGTCGCCGGAGAAATCGAACACGAAAGTCTCGAACACCGGCGCGCCGTTGTCGAAGGTCGGCCGACGGCCCCAACTTGCCACACCGGCGTGGCGGACGCCGTCGATCACGGCAAAGACGGCATAAACGCCCTCCGACAGCCGGACCTGCGACGGCAGGCGGATGTTGGCCGTGGGAAAGCCGATGGTGCGGCCGCGCTTGTCGCCGTCGACGACGGTGCCTTCGAAGAACCAATGCCAGCCGAGTAGGCCGGTCGCCTCGGCGAGCACGCCCTCGGCAAGGCGGTCGCGCACCTCGCTCGAGGAGACAGTATAGCCGTCCTCGGTCTCGAAAGGGGCAATGACATCGACGGAAAAGCCGTGCCGCTCGCCGAGCTCACGCAGCTTCTGCGGCGTGCCGTGCCGCCCTTGCCCGAAGTGGAAATTCCAGCCCACCACGACATGGCGAATGTCGAGCTCGTCCACCAGAACCCTCTCCACGAACTCCTCCGGGCTCTGGGCGGCAAAGGTGGGCGAAAAGGGGATAGAGACGAGACCGTCGAGCCCGACCGCCTCGACGAGCCGTGCCTTGACTGGTGCCGGTGTCAGGCGGAACACCGGATGCTCCGGCCGGAAGACGTCGCGCGGATGCGGCTCGAAGGTGACGCCAACGGCGGGAATACCACGCTGACGCGCTACTGCGAGGGCCGCTTCCAACACCGCCTGATGGCCGCGATGCACGCCGTCGAAATTGCCGATGGCGACGGCGCCCCCCCGAAGGGTCGGAGAAACGGAGTGACGATCGACGAACTGGAAGGAAGGCATGGTCTCTGGAATCTGCTGTTCTCAGGAGTGTCACCGCGCCCGCCTCAGGCGGCATCGGCGGTGCGGCGTGACCGTGCCTTCTGCCCCGGGCAAGGTCAAGCGGCTAATTGCCGCGATAACCTGGCCGCCATAACGCCCCTGAGGGCGCGCGACCGTCGGGGAATCTTCGGCATGGTTGGCAAAGGGTAAACTGGCCAGCTGGGAAATTAAGACAAACTCGAGCAAAAAACCGCCCAACAGCGCCATAAAAACGATTCAAAGGAAAAACGAATTGTAAATCAAGCGTCTCGGTGAACGGCGAGGGCTGAAGATGCCCCTAGGGCGAGAATTAACTGACTTTTCAGGTCCCCGCTGTATGGTTTCTCTCAAGCACGGGCCCCGGCAGGGACGTTCACCCGCCCGTGCATTTTGAGTTCGTCATCGAGGCGCGGGTGGCGCTGCGGCAGTGTGGAGTAAACGATGGCACTTGACACATCGATTCCGGTTCTGGTGGTCGACGACTACAAGACCATGATCCGGATCATCAGAAACCTCCTGAAGCAGCTTGGTTTCGAGGACGTGGACGAGGCGGCTGACGGCACCGAAGCCCTTGGCAAGATGAAGGAACGCCGCTACGGCCTCGTCATCTCCGACTGGAACATGGAGCCGATGACTGGCTACGAGCTTCTGAAGCAGGTCCGCTCGGATTCCTCGCTGTCGAAGACGCCGTTCATCATGGTGACGGCCGAATCCAAGACCGAAAACGTGATTGCCGCCAAGAAGGCCGGCGTCAACAACTACATCGTCAAGCCTTTCAACGCGCCGACGCTGAAGAGCAAGATCGAGGCCGTATTCGGCGACTGATGCCGGATACGTGCCGGGGGAAAACGCGGGGCGGTAACGGTACCGCTCTCCGTAGCCCCGGAAAGGCGTGGCGCTGCCGATGTATTCACCGCAGGATCAGAACGTCTGCATCGTCGCCCCATCCGGGCGAACGATGCCGCACACCTCAGAAAGAGGTCTTTCGATGTCTGACATGTCTTCCGAGCACGTGGCCAAGGTCATCGACTTCCTCCGAAACGGCCGCAAGACCGAGGATGTGTCGCTCGATGATGTCATGCGCCTCGCCGAGCTGATGGCCGAAAGCTTTCAGTCCTTCTTCAAGACGATGGATCTCGCCATCTACTCCGAACTTGGGGAGATGGCGCGCGAAATCTCCAATATGAAGGAAGAGCTGGCCCTTCTTCGCCTCAGCGACATGCGCGATGAGCACATTCCCACCGCTGGCCGCGAGCTTGACGCCATCGTCGAGGCGACCGAGGAGGCCACCAACACCATCATGTCGGCGGCCGAGGAAATCATGGCGGCCGACGCGCAGGATGTCGGCGCCTATCAGACACTGGTCAGCGACAAGGTGATCGATATCTTCCAGGCCTGCTCTTTCCAGGATATCACCGGCCAGCGTATCTCCAAGGTTGTTTCCACCCTGAACGCCCTCGACAAGCGAATTACGACCCTGGTCGAGAAGTTGAAAATCTTGCGCATTACCGACGTCGCCGTCGACGAGACGGCCGCCGAAAAGCGCGCCCGTGAGCTGATGCTGCACGGCCCGCAGTTTAGCGGCGAGGGCGTCAGCCAGGACGACATCGACGCCTTCTTCTGAGCGCCAGCGTTTGGCAGAGTGAAAAAGAGGCCCCGATCGGGCCTCTTTTCGTATCCGTCGTTACCAGACAAGGCGCGGGATGGCAGCGCGGATGCCGAGTCCTTCGGCCTCAAGCCGGGCGGCTAGCCGCGCCGGATCGGGGCAGAGGAGGTCGCCGAAATCGGCGCCATGGATGCCGGCCGTCACCATCAGCACGTCGATGCCCTGGCTCCAGGCCCCCTTGATGTCGGTGGGCAGGCCGTCGCCGATGGCGAGCACCCGGCTTTTTTCGACCGGCCGGTCGAGCGCCCTGTTGAGGGCGGCAAGCGCTGCATCATAGACCGGTCTGTACGGCTTGCCGATGATGGTGGCATCGCCGCCGAGCTCGACATAGAGTTGGGCGAGCGCACCGGCGCAGTAAACGAGGCGGTGACCGCGCTCGACGACGACGTCGGGATTGGCGCAGTACAGCTTAAGGCCGCGCTCCACGAAGCGGCAGAACATCGGCCGGTAGGTCTCGGCGGTTTCGGTCTCATCGTCGAACAGACCGGTGAGCGCTACGTATTCGGCGTCTTCCTCGCCCACCAGTTCGACGGCGAGCCCCTCGAACAGGCCGAGGTTGTGAGACGGTCCGAGGTGAAACAGCCTCCGCCGCGGCTCGGTCTCAAACACCTTGCGGGCGACCGAACCGGAGGTGACGATCTCGTCATAGCTCGTCGGGCCGATGGCATATTGCCGATCGAGGAGGTCCTCGACTGCCTTTGCCGGGCGTGGCGCGTTGGTGAGCAGCACGGCCGCCTTGCCGAGCGCGCGAAAACGGGTGAGCGCCTCGGCAGCGGCCGGATAGGGTGAAACGCCGTTGTGGAGAACCCCCCAGACGTCGCAGATGATGCCGTCATAAGCCTCGGCAAGGGTCGAAAGACCCGCAATCATGTCTATCTCTTGCATGCCCTCCCGATAAGGGCGGGACATGACAAGGTCAAGGCGGTGGCAGCCGTCCCCTGAGAAGATCGTCAACGAAGAGCGGCACGATGTCGCTGGCCTTGCCCTCGATTTCCAGATCGAACAGGCCTCGCCCCTTCCGGGAGGCCTCAAGGTTCAGCTCGACGGTGGTGGCACCTGCCTGCCGCGCCTCGCGCACGAAGTCGGCTGCCGGGTAGACGGTGCCTGACGTGCCGATGGACAGGAAGAGGTCCGCCTCGCCGAGCGCGCGATAGATTTCGGGCATGAAATAGGGCATTTCGCCGAACCAGACGATGTCGGGGCGAAGCGCGCCCTTGTGGCTGCACTGCGGGCAGGTTGAGTTGGTCGACATGTCGTCGGCCCAGGAGCCCCGTCGACCGCAGGCTTCGCAGAGGAATCCGTCGAGCGTGCCATGCATATGAAACAGCGCTTTTGAGCCGGCTTTCTCGTGCAGTCCGTCGATATTCTGCGTGACGAGGAGAAAGCGCCCCGGCCAGACCTTCTCGAGTTCGGCGAGCGCTGCGTGGGCAGGGTTGGGGACTGCGGTTGCCGCCTCGCGGCGCTGCGTATTGTAGAACTCGTGTACCAGCGGCGGATTCCGTCGGAACCCCTCCGGTGTCGCCACGTCGTCGATGTCGTAGCGCGCCCAGATGCCGCCGGCATCGCGGAAGGTGTCGAGGCCCGATTCCTGCGATATGCCGGCCCCCGTCAGCACGACAATCGAACTCTCTGCCGAAATTTCGCCCTTTCGCATGACCGCTCCCGCTGTTCGCTGTCCCTGATCATAGACCCGCCGGAGGGTGTCGGCGTTGACGAATTCGTGGCCGGAGTCAACCTCGCAGCGCGCCGCCGCTTCGGCTATGGTTCCCTTCCGACCCCTAGCGTTGCACGCGATTCCCGGCTCCCCATGTCCGTCATCATCCAGCTCTCGCCCGTCACCATCAACCGCATCGCTGCCGGCGAGGTGGTGGAGCGGCCGGCCAGCGTGGTCAAGGAACTGGTGGAGAACGCCATCGATGCTGGCGCCGACCGCATCGAGGTGGTGACGGCCGGCGGCGGCAAGACATTGCTCCGTGTCGTCGACAATGGCAGTGGCATGACGGCCGCCGACCTGTCGCTGGCCGTCGAGCGGCATTGCACCTCCAAGCTCCTTGAGGATGATCTGCTGGACATCCGCACCCTCGGCTTTCGCGGCGAGGCACTGCCGTCGATCGGCTCGGTGGCCGATCTCAGGATCGAGACGCGGCACGCCTCCGAGGACAATGGCTGGGCGATCACGGTGTCCGGCGGTAGCCGTTCGGACATTGCGCCAGTGGGTATGAGCGGCGGCACCCGCATCGAAGTCCGGAATCTGTTCTTTTCGACGCCGGCCCGCCTCAAGTTCCTGAAGAGCGAGCGCGCCGAGGCCGGCGCCATTACCGATGTGGTGAAGCGCCTGGCGCTCGCCCATCCCGAGATTCGTTTCTCGCTATCGGGCTCCGACCGCTCGTCGCTGGATTATCCCGCGCTTGACGAAGGTGATTTCAGAGGCCGGGCGCTGCAGGTGATGGGCGCCGACTTCGCCGAGAACTCGATTGAGATCGACGCGCTGCGCGAGGGCGTCCGCCTCACCGGCCTTGCCGGCCTTGGCACGCTGCAGAAAGCCAACGCCCAAAGCCAGCATCTGTTCGTCAACGGCCGGCCGGTGCGTGACAAGCTGCTGCTCGGCGCCATCCGCGCCGGCTATACCGACGTCATGGCTCGCGACCGCTTCCCGGCGGCGGTGCTGTTCGTCGATCTCGACCCGCACGAAGTCGACGTCAACGTCCACCCAACCAAGGCCGACGTCCGCTTCCGCGATCCTGGCTTGGTGCGTGGTCTGCTGGTCGGGGCGCTCCGCCGGGCGCATGCCGACGCCGGCCACCGCGCCGCTTCGACGCATGGCGCGGCGACGCTCGACGCGCTCGCGGCCGCTGCCCGACCGGCGTCGGCCGCAGCCTCCCCGACGTGGCAGGCGACATACCAGAGCCGGCCACTGACCTTCGACTGGCGAACGGCGCCGGACCGGCCGCTCACCGGCGAGGATCCGGCGGCGCGCGGCTTCTCGGAGGATGGATCTTCCTTCGATGCCGGTCCACCGCAGGGTCGCTTCCCCGTCGTCGACGGAGCGGTGTCCGCCGATGCCCGTCCCGGCCTGGCAGACGCACCGGCTGAGAGTGTTGCACGGCCGCTCGGCGCGCCGCGTGCCCAGATCCACGAGACCTATATCGTTGCCCAGACCGAGACCGGCCTCGTCATCGTCGACCAGCATGCTGCCCACGAGCGCCTCGTCTACGAACGACTGAAGCGGGAGATTGCCCGGGGTGTCGAGACGCAGATGCTGCTGATCCCCGACATTGTCGACATGCCCGAGGAGGATGTGAACCGTCTTCTCGAACGCGCCGAGGAATTGGCCGAGCTTGGTCTCGTCGTCGAGAGCTTCGGGCCGGGGGCCATCGCCGTTCGCGAGATCCCGGCACTGCTCGGCCGTACCAATACGGCGGCGCTTCTGCGCGACATCGCCGATGATCTTGCCGAGTGGGACCAAGCGACGCGCCTCAGGGAAAAGCTCGACGCCATCGCCGCCACCATGGCCTGCCACGGCTCGGTCAGGGCCGGCCGCCGCCTCAGGCTTGAGGAGATGGATGCGCTGTTGCGCGAGATGGAAGAGACGCCCAATTCCGGCCAGTGCAATCATGGCCGTCCCACTTTTGTCGAGCTGAAGCTGAGCGACATCGAGCGGCTGTTCGGCCGGCGCTGATCCTATCCTTCGCGGATAATGGCGTAGATCGCCGTGTCCCAGCGAGCGTCTCCGACTTTCACCGACGATCGGCGAATGCCCTCGCACCTGAAGCCGAGGGCTTCATAGAGCGCAATGGCTGGCGCGTTGAAGGTGTAGACGTTCAGTTCGAGGCGTGGAAAGTCGCCGGCCTCGTCGAGCCGGGCGAATACCTCGGCGAGAAACGGCTTGGCCAGCCCTTGCCCCCGGCAACAAGGCGCGATGGCGAAACGGGCGAGGCGGGCAACGCCATCCGTCCAGTCGAGCGCCAGTTGAGCGTGAGCGACCGTCTCGTCCCCGATCAGGCCGGCAAAAGCCAGACGGAGCGGCGGCTCGGTCAGTGTCTCGGCGAGCATCGCCGCGATCTGCGCCGCGTCGAGGGGAAAGCGGAGGCCGCTGCCGCCCCATTGGGCGAGCGATTCCGGCGTCGGGAACCAGGAAGGAAAGGCCGCAAGGCGGTTTGGCGTAGCCGGAACAACGCGAATCGGCAAGGCCATGGCCGGCCTATTCGCCCTCGCCGAAGCGGTCGTTGACCAGCGCGGCGATCGCTTCGATGGCGGCGTCCGCCTCGCGGCCGGCAGCGCGCACCTCAATGAACGAACCGATGCCGGCGGCCAGCATCATCAGGCCCATGATCGACGTGCCCAACACGCTCTGACCATCCTTCAGGACGAAAACTTCGGCCTCGAAGCGGTCGACGCATTGGACGAACTTCGCCGAGGCCCGGGCGTGCAGGCCCTTCTTGTTGAGGATTTTCAGTTCGCGGACGATGGCGTTGTCGGCTCCGTCGTCTGTCATGATCCGGCAAGTACCTGGCTGGCAACGGAAATGTATTTGCGGCCGGCATCGCGGGCCTCGGTCACGGTCTCAGCGAGCGGTCGCTCCTTGCGCACCGTTGCCAGTTTGACCAGCATCGGCAGATTGACGCCGGCGATCACTTCGACATCGCCGATATCCATCACGGAAATGGCCAGATTGGACGGCGTTCCGCCGAACATGTCGGTGAGCAAGATGACGCCTTTGCCGGAATCGACGCGGCCAACCGACGCGATGATGTCGCTGCGCCGCTGCTCCATGTCGTCCTCGGGACCAATGCAGATCGTCTCGAAATCGGCCTGAGGACCGACCACATGCTCGAGTGCCGACCGGAATTCATCGGCCAGGCGACCATGCGTCACCAGAACCAACCCGATCATGCTGGGGTCCGATCCCTATAGATTGCGAAGATCATGCGGCACGCCATGTTGGTTTCGCTCCAAGCTGGAACGGGCCACATCTTCACCAGAGCGGGATTTCTTGCAAGAGGAAATCGGACCGAGAGCCGATCCGGCACGGTCGCCGATGACAAGGAGTGGGGGACCAACTCAACAAAAGACGCCCGGCGCCAGCCCGAAAAGCCCGGCGCCGAGGGGGCTTTAGGGGAATTGGCTATCATCGGCCGAAACCGGTGCTACGATCGTTAAAACTTGTTCATTTCTGTGAGGGCGGTAAAGAGCAGCGACAGTGAAATCGCCGTTTGCTGTGCCGGAATCGCCTGTCGGGCTAATCTTACGCCGTCGATTTCAACCTCTTCTTCAGCCGCCTCGGGCAAGCGGATCACCGCTTCGGCGGCAACGAGATCGGCGACGAGGCGGATCACCGCCGCCGGCACGTGCTCGACGGGCTCGATGCCTCGGCCGCGCCGTTCGGCGAGGCCGGCAATGGTTTCCGGGCAACGGGCGACAAGGCGGCCGTTCACCGCCGCGAGCGCCACGCGGTCATCGGCGATGAAGGCAGCGTAGAGGCCGTCCCGTCGGGCGGCGTCGACCAGCGCGAAGGCGAGCGACGTCTTGCCGGCGCCTGGGGCGCCGCGGATCAGCACACCGGCCTCGCCGATCACCACCGCGGTGGCGTGAATGGTGGGCTGGCTCATGCCAGGAGATCCGCCGGCAGCGACACCACGAAGCGCGCGCCGGTGACGTGGGCGGGGTCGTCGGGATCGTCGGTGCGGTTGATCGCCGTGATGGTGCCGCGGTGAGCCTCGACGATCTGTTTGGAAATCGACAGGCCGAGACCGGAGTTGTTGCCGAAGCTCTCACCCTCCGGACGATCGGTGTAAAAGCGCTCGAACACCCTCTCGAGCTTTTCGGCACGGATGCCAGGACCGTGATCGTCGACTACGACGTCGATCATGCCGTCATCACGACGGACGGCTACCTCGACGCGGCCGCCTTCAGGCGAGAACGAGCGGGCGTTATCGATCAGGTTGTTGAAGACCTGACCGAGCCGGCTGTCGTGGCCGAGGACCATCAGCGGTTTGTCCCCCTCGGCGCGGTCTATCCTGAGATCGATGCCGATGTCCTGATGGCGGCCGGTCTCGCGGGCCAGGGAAACGACGCCCTCGACGAGCCGGCCGACGTCGAGCGGCGCAACGTCCTCGCGTGCCAGCTCGGCGTCGAGGCGCGAGGCATCGGAAATGTCGGTGATCAGCCGATCGAGGCGGCGGACGTCATGCTGGATGATCTCCAGCAACCGTGCCCGGCTGGCGTCGGATTTGGCGAGCGGCAGCGTCTCCACCGCCGAACGCAGCGAGGTCAGCGGATTCTTGAGCTCGTGGGAGACGTCGGCGGCAAAGCTCTCGGTGGCGTCCATGCGGCTGTAGAGCGCATTGGTCATGTCGCGGAAGGCGCGGGCGAGGTCGCCGATCTCGTCTTCCCGGTCGAAGGAGGGGATCTCCTCGCGCTGCTTGACGCCACGCCGGATGCGGTCGGCCGCCGAGGCAAGGCGGCGGAGCGGCCGGGCGATGGTGCCGGCAAGCAGGAATGACAGGGTGGTGGTGACGGCGGCCGATACCAGGAAGACGCGGAAGATGCCCCAACGCTCGGCGGTGACGATGGCGTCGATGTCGCCGCCCTCGGTGGACAGCAGCAGCGAGCCGACGACGACGCTGAAGCGCTGCACCGGCACCGCCACCGACACGATCATTTCGCCGGCCTCGGTGACGCGCACCACCGTGCCGGGGGCGCCGTTGAGGGCCTGTTCCACTTCGGGATAACCGAGCCCATTGGCGCCGCCGAGCTCCTTGTAGACGGGCAGGTCGAACCGCCTGAGGCGGAACGTGACGGCATTGACCGCCCGTTCGAGCAGCGATGGTGGCTCGGGCTTGGCTGGCGGCAGGTTGAAGCGCAGCACCTGTCCGCGCGAGTAGAGAAAGCGGGAATCGAGGATCAGGATGCCGTCGCGGTCATAGATGCGGGCCCGCGTCTTGGTTGGTGTGATCAGCCGGCGCAACAGCGGCGCCACCCGCTCCGGATTGATCGGAAAATCGAGACTCTCGGTGTCGGTCGGGGCGGTCATCTCGCCGCCGGCCTGCATCTGCAACAGGCGCTCGGGATCGATGGTGATCGAGTTGGACACCGCCGAGGCCGAGGCGGCGATGGCACCGGCCATGATCTCACCCTGGGTGAGCAGGCTCTCGACGCGCGCGTCGATCAGGCCGGCTCGAAACTGGTTGAGATAGAGGATGCCCGACACCAGCGCCGCCAGCGCGGCGAGGTTGAGGACGAGAATGCGACGGCTGAGCGAGGTGCCGATCGACGTTGCAGCAAAGCGCCTGACGCGGCGGACGACAACCGGCAGCAGCCGGCGCATCGTCTGGATGCGGCCGCCATCAGCCCGATCGGCTTCCTGGCTTCCCCTCATCGGCATCGCTTCCTGCGAGGGCTAGCCCTCACGTCTCCTTGAAGCGATAGCCGACGCCATAGAGGGTCTCAATCATTTCGAAGTCGTCGTCGATGGCTTTGAACTTCTTGCGCAGCCGCTTGATGTGGCTGTCGATGGTGCGGTCGTCAACGTAGACCTGATCGTCGTAGGCGGCATCCATCAGCGCGTTGCGACTCTTGACCACGCCCGGCCGCTGGGCGAGCGCGAACAGGATCAGGAACTCGGTGACGGTCAGCACCACGTTCTGACCCTTCCAGGTGCAGGTGTGCCGCTCCTGGTCCATGACGAGATGGCCGCGCTCGATGTTGCGGTTGGCGTCGGTCGGCTTTGCCGCGGCAGTGGTGTCGCGCGGGGCGACGCGGCGCAGCACGGCCTTGACGCGCTCGACCAGCAGGCGCTGCGAGAAAGGTTTGTGGATGAAATCGTCGGCGCCCATCTTGAGGCCGAACAGCTCGTCGATCTCATCGTCCTTGGAGGTGAGGAAGATGACGGGCATGTCGGTCTTCTGACGAAGTCGGCGCAACAGTTCCATGCCGTCCATGCGCGGCATCTTGATGTCGAGAATGGCGAGGTCGGGCTGCACCTTGGTGAGACCATCAAGGGCCGAGGCTCCGTCGGTATAGGTCTCCACGCGATAGCCCTCCGATTCGAGGGCGATCGAGACAGACGTCAGGATGTTTCTGTCATCGTCTACGAGCGCAATGGTCGGCATGCCCCAGGTCCCCGTCAGTTCCGAGCCTCAGCTCTTCATGTCATATTCGGTCGGTTTCGATAGCCGGACCTTTGTAGCAGAGTTGAGCGGAATCTGGGCGACAATGTAGAAAGATCAAGAATTCACTTGCTTTTTCACCCGCATTCCGGTGGCGGCGCGTGCAAATTGGCGTTCGGGCGTGCTGAGACTAAACTTGTCTCTATACGGTTAGCGGTGCCTGACTTCAGCTTGAGGCAAAGGCCCTGCATAGCGGCTTGAGGGAGATTTGGCATGGACGACGCCGGTTTTGACGCGGTGGACATGGTCCGCCGCATCGTTCGCGCCGCCGCGACGGCCTCGCTTGGCACGCTTGCGCCCGACGGGGGGCCGTTCGTCACATTCGTGACGGTGACAACCGATATCGACGGCGCGCCGATCTTGCTCCTCTCCGGGCTCGCCGCCCATAGTCGCCACCTCGCGCGCGACGGTCGTGCCTCGCTGCTGATGCAGGTTCCAGCCGGCGAGGGCGACGATCCCCTGACCGGCGCCCGTGCCACCGTCATCGGCCGCATTCGGCCCGTCGCACCCGACGACAGCGATCACGCGCGTCTGGTTGCCCGGTTTCTGGCTCGCCATCCGAAGGCGGAGGGCTATGCCCGCTTCGGCGACTTCTCCGTTCACCGCATGACGGTCGATGGCGTCCATCTGGTCGCCGGCTTCGGGCGGATCGCTCGCCTTTCCGCCGCCGACGTTCTGGTGCCATCGGCGATTGCCGACGCCTTCGCGGCGGCCGAGGCCTCGCTTCTGCGCGACCTTGACGGTATTACCGCCGGCCGTCGGCTGGTGGCGGTCGATCCCGACGGTGTCGACGTCCTGGACGAGGGGGTGAGGCGGTTGTCCTTCCGGCGCCGCGCCGAAGATCTTGGTGAGGTGGCAGCCCTTCTTGCCGAACTCGGCTGAGCAAGGTCAGGTCCGGCGTGCGAAGATCACCTGCGTTTCGCCGTAAAGGCGGTGGTCGAGGCGCTCCAGCCCATCGGGCAACGCCACCTCGGCCTTGCCGGCCTCTTCGACGACCACAAGCGCCCCCTCCGCCAGCCAGCCGCCGGCCAGCAGCGAGGCGAGCGCCTTTTCGGCGAGGCCCTTGCCGTAGGGGGGGTCGAGGAAGGCGAGGCTGTAGGGCTCGGCCGGCCCGATCGACCCCATGGTGGTGGCGTCGCGGCGGAAGATGCGCGTCGTTCCCATCAGGCCGAGCGTTTCCTGGTTGCGCCGGATGAGGCCGCGCGCCTCCGCCGCCTCCTCGACGAACAGGCAGGTCTTTGCCCCCCGACTCATCGCCTCGAAACCGAGGGCGCCGGTGCCGGCAAACACGTCCATGACGCGGGCGTCCTCGAACACCCCCTCGTAGCCATGCTCGAGGATGTTGAAGACGCTCTCGCGCAGCCGGTCGGAGGTCGGCCGAATGGCGAGGCTGCCGGCCACCGGCGTTGCGAGGGCCGTGCCGCGATGCCTACCGGCGACGATCCGCATTGCGTCCCCTCGGCTTGTCCGGCCCGCTTCGGCCGCCACCGGGCGAGCCGCCAGCGCTTCTGGGCTTGCCGCCGCCCTTGCCCTTCGGCGGTCCCATCGGAGTGCCGTCCTGGATTCGGCTGCCTTTCGGGACGATGCCTCGCTGCGGCCCGTCGCCACGCACGCGGGCCGGTTCGTCGCCATGGGCGCGGGGCTTGCGATCGACGTCGAAGGCCTTGCCCGACTTGTAGGCGCGCGGCGCGTCGTTCGCCTCGC
>JAGSYU010000211.1 GCA_018262575.1 Pseudomonadota bacterium
GCTCACATACGCAGTGTTCCTCGCCATCCCAAAGCAGGCGGATGGCGCTGAGGCGAGTGGGGTCGGCGAGTGCAGAGAGTATGTCGACGGGATCTTTCATGTGGATATCCGCTTATGCGCTTATCAGCGTATACTTCTCACATTGCCGGACAACAATATGTGTATTTACTTACATCCATGTTTCGACTGATTTTGAAATATGAAACATATAGATGACGCGGAACTAATGGCGGGTTTTGATAATAAAAACTAAGAAAATATCAATTCTATCGCCACAACTTACCGGTTTTCGTCAGTCCATCATGAACACATCGGTTATTTAGACAAGCCATCTGTTGACTCAAAAGGTGTCGTTGAACACAGATGATCTGTCGTCGATCCTGCAACAACGACCTCTGAGTGTTTTCAACTCTTGCGGCCGACGACGACCAACATGCTCGCATTGACAATTCTGTATTTATAAAAGGAGCCGCCATGAACCATACCTCCGACGAGCAGATCGCCCTCTTTGCCGATAGGTTGGCGGCTCTTGGAACCGAGGCGCGCCTGCGGATCATCCGCCTTTTGCTGGCGGCGCATCCTGGCGGACTTGTTGTCGGCGAGATCGGCGCAGAACTCGATATCGCTCCATCGACCCTTTCCCATCATCTCGACAAGCTGAAGAACGAGGGGCTGGTCAATGTGAAGCGGGAAAGCAACTTCCTCCGCTACACCGCCAATACGGAGGCCCTGCAGGGCCTCGTTGCCTTCCTGTTCGCCGAGTGCTGCACCCGGAACAGAGTCATCCCTCCCGAGACCATCACCGCCTGCTGCTAGGAGCAACATCATGCCTGACGCATCAATCAAGACCATCGTGCGCGAGAAATACGCTGAGGCCGCGCTTGCCGCCGGAAGCGGCGGTTGCGGGTGCGGCTCGAGTTGCGCCGCGCCAATCGAGGGCGTCGATCCGATTACCGCGGGTCTCTACTCCGAGATCGAAACAGGCAGTCTTCCCGACACGGCGGTTCTGGCCTCGCTCGGCTGCGGCAACCCGACGGCACTGGCCGAATTGAAAGCCGGCGAAATCGTCCTCGATCTCGGCTCCGGCGGTGGAATCGATGTTCTTCTGTCAGCCAAACGGGTTGGTCCGACGGGTCGGGCCTATGGCCTCGACATGACCGACGAGATGCTGGCACTGGCGCGTGACAACCAGCGCAAGGCCGGCGCGGACAATGTCGAGTTCCTGAAGGGAGATATCGAGGCCATTCCGCTGCCGGACAATGCCGTCGACGTGATCATCTCCAATTGCGTGATCAACCTGGCGGCGGACAAGGACAAGGTGCTGCGGGAAGCCTTCCGCGTCCTGAAGCCCGGTGGGCGCTTTGCGGTGTCCGATGTGGTGACGAAGGGCGAGATTCCGGAGCAGGTTCGCCTCGATGTCCTGGCATGGGTCGGCTGCATTGCCGGCGCCCTCGACGAGGGCGATTACCAGACCAAGCTTCTGGCCGCCGGGTTTGCCGGCATCGATATCGAACCGACGCGTATCTACAGGGTCGAGGATGCCCGGTCTTTCCTGTCGGGAAAGGGCATTGATGCCGATGAACTGGCGTCGCAGGTGGATGGAAAGTTCTTCAGCGCCTTTATCCGGGCGACCAAACCCAAAGCGACGGGCTGCTGTGGCCCGGATTGCTGCAACTGACTTGCGCGATGAAATTGGCAGGGTGCGGGGTCAAGACCGCGCCCTCTGGCCTAAGATCCAGGGTAACGATTTTACTACTTAAGTCAGGTCGCTATCGCTGCGAGCTTGGCGAAGCCCATGAAATTTCTGACTAGCTTGTCATATCTGGTTGCAACGCGTCGGCTGAAGAAGCGCTCGATACGATTGCGCTCCTTGGGGAGATCAGCGTCGTAGGAGCGTTGGACCTTGCGATCCCGCTTGGCGGGATCGTCACAACGGCCCGGCTGGCGATCGGGCATTCCCCTAGGAAATTGCGCCGCGATCCGATCGAAAGGGTAACAAAACAATCCCGCCCCGCAGCGGCTTCAGGCAGAAACTGCCTTTATAAAATACTAATTTAGTAGATTATATCAACCAGTAGTACATATAACCGGAATCGACAACAATTATGACGACAGCCTTCCAGATATTCGATGCCAGCCGGCCAGCCCTGCTTGAGTCGCGCCATCTGGAACCACCGACCATCGAACTTCGGCGCCCGCCCAAGCGGCTTTGCCGCACATTCCTCTACCGGGCGCCGACGAGCGATGATCACCATGCTCTTTCGAAGGGGAGCCGATCGTGAGCGCCACCACCGATTTCTCAAGCGGCGAGCTGTCGGTCGGACGCCCGGCTCAGAACAGCGATCGGCATTGCCGGGTCTTTCCCGCGCGTTATCCTGGCCGTACCGTCGCTTCGATCCTGTCGCTCATTGCCCTCGGCGCCATCGTCAGCTCGGTGCTCGGCAACCCTCGCTGGGGTTGGGGGGTGTTCGCCGAGTGGTTCCTTTCGGAACCGGTACTCACCGGCCTGGCGCGAACACTGTTGCTGACCGCGCTCGGCACGTTGTTCGGTTTCCTGCTCGGTGCTGTCCTGGCACTGGCGCGTGTGTCCACCTCCCCCCTGCTGGCAGCGCTCGCCTGGACCTATATCTGGCTGTTTCGATCCATTCCGCTGATCGTGCTGCTGCTCATCCTCAACAATCTCGGCTATCTCTACGAGACGATCTGGCTGGGCGTTCCCTACACGTCGATCACGTTCTTCTCGTTTTCGACAACCCAGCTCATCACGCCATTGGCAGCCGCCATTCTCGGTCTGGCCCTCAACCAGGCGGCTTTTGCCGCCGAGATCATCCGGGGAGGCATTTTATCGGTCGATCAGGGCCAGCACGAAGCGGCCGCCGCGCTTGGTCTGCCCAAATGGCGGCAGACCTTTCGCATCGTGCTGCCGCAGGCCATGCGCACCATCCTGCCGACGGCCTTCAACGACATCATCGGCATGGCCAAGGGCACATCCAACGTCTACATCCTCGCCCTGCCCGAGCTGTTCTATACCGTGCAGGTCATCTACCGCCGCAATCTGGAAGTCATTCCGTTGCTGATGGTCGCAACGGTCTGGTACCTGATCATTCTGACCATTCTGTCGGCGATCCAATGGCAAGTTGAACGGCATTTTGCCCGTGGCGCATTGCGCACGCCGCCGCCGTCCTTCCTCGGACGCAAGCCGTCGAGCGGCGCCGTCGCCGCACCGGCCTCCAGGACCACCGAACCCGACCGCGGCGACGTCGCATCAAGCTGGACATCGGCACACCGGCGGGGAGCAGCCGTGTCGATCCGCAACGTCAGCAAGAGCTTCGGCGCGCTCGAGGTGCTGGATGACGTATCTCTTGATGTGGCACCGGGCAGCGTCACCGTCATCATCGGCCAATCCGGCTCCGGCAAGTCGACGCTGCTGCGCGCCATCAATCATCTTGAGCGCGTCGACGCCGGCTTCATCGCCATCGATGGCAGCCTGATCGGCTACCGGCAGGTCGGCAACGACCTTCACGAGCTGAAAGAGCGGGAAATCCTCGCCCGCCGGATCGACGTCGGCATTGTATTTCAGAATTTCAACCTGTTTCCCCATCTCACGATTTTCGAGAACATCGTCGAGGCGCCGCGAGCCCACGGCGTCGACCGCGACGAAGCCGCGGAGATCGCCAGAGACCTGTTGGCTCGCGTCGGTCTATCTGACAAGGCCGACACCTATCCGCGCCAGCTTTCCGGCGGCCAGCAGCAGCGCATCGCCATCGCCCGGGCCTTGGCGCTGAAGCCGAAGGTCCTGCTGTTCGACGAGCCGACATCGGCCCTCGACCCGGAGCTGGTCGGTGAAGTGCTGGACGTCATCAAGGAACTCGCGCGCAGCGGAACGACCCTGATCATCGTCACCCACGAGATCGGCTTCGCCCACGAGGTCGCCGACACCATCGTCTTCATCGAAGATGGCCGGATCGTCGAAACCGGCACCCCCGACAAGATCTTCAACAACGCCGACCATCCGCGGGTGCGTGAGTTCCTGGCCAAAGTGCTCTGACGAACCACCGGGGGGGGGGGGCCAGTAGACAACTCATCCAGCTCGATTTGCAACTCAAGATAACATGAAAGGACATAAAGCATGCATAAGTGGTCAAAATGGACAAAGCGGCTGGCTCAGGTGACGGTCGTCTCGGCAGTACTGCTGCCGACGGCCCTCTACGCGCTATCGCCCGACCTCAGTCCCGAGCAGAAGGACCGCCCGCGCGCCGAGAAGGTTCCGGAGGCGATCGCCGCCATCTCCAAGGATTTCAAGTTCATCAAGGACGGCTATTTAACCGTCGCCACCAACCCCGGCAGTCTGCCACTCGGCGATTATGCCACCGACACCAAGACGGTCGTCGGCAATGAACCGGACATCGCCCAGGTGCTGGCCGACAGTCTCGGCCTGAAGCTCGAGCTGGTGCCCGTCGCCTGGGCCGACTGGCCGCTCGGCCTCACCTCCGGCAAGTTCGACGCCGTGATTTCCAACGTCACCGTGACGGAAGCGCGCAAGGAGAAGTTCGACTTCTCGACCTATCGTCAGGACGTGCTCGGCTTCTACGTTAAGGCCGACAACGACAAGATCAAGTCGATCACCGAGCCGAAGGACGTGGCCGGTCTGCGGGTGATCGTCGGCTCGGGGACCAATCAGGAGCAGATCCTGCTCAACTGGATCAACAAGAACAAGGAAGCCGGATTGCCGGCGACCGAGATCCAGTATTACGATGAAGAGGCGATCCGCCGGCTGGCGATCGAATCCGATCGCGCCGACACCTATCTTGGCCCCAACGCCTTCGAGGCGTTCTACACCGCCCAGGCGCACAAGACCAAGCTGGTCGGCCTGCTCAATGGCGGCTGGCCGCTGTCGGCCGAAATCGCCGTGACGACACGCAAAGACTCGGGCCTCGCCGACGCCCTGACCATTGCTCTCAACACGCAGATCAAGAATGGTACCTACGCTAAGGTTCTCGACCGCTGGGGCCTTGCCTCCGAGGCCATCGCGACGTCGCGGACAAATCCGCCGGGCCTGCCCAAGACCTGACTGCCGCATCAAACCCGACTAGGTCGGATTGGCGATGTAGCATCATCAAGCGACAGCTGGCGATCGTGCAGACCGACCGCCAGCTAGGATGCAAGCTGATCGGCCAATGTCTTGGCCTTCTGATCCTGGAGCAGCAGATCTGCGGCAACGCTGGCGGCGATCACCGCCGGCTCTTTCGACAAGATGCCGGGAATGCCAATCGGGCAGACGAACGAGGTGGCCAGCGTCTGCGAGTGGCCGAGAGTCTTCAGCCGATGCTCGAAGCGGGCGCGTTTGGTGGCGCTGCCGATGAGACCGACATAAGGCAGCCGGTTCACGCGCAGGGCAGCGTCGAGGATCTCGAGATCAAGGCCGTGGTCATGCGTCATGATGACCACGAACGCCCCGACAGGCGCGCGCGCCGCTTCGACAGCAGGCCGGTCG
>JAGSYU010000088.1 GCA_018262575.1 Pseudomonadota bacterium
CTATCGCGATCGGGCCGGCACCCGCATCGCCGCCTTCGCGGGCGCGCGCCTTGTCGCCGCGCTCTATGTCGGCGACGCGCCGGTCGCCGTGTCGCGGCCCTGGGCCGCTGATCAACTCGGCCAGAGCTTTACCGATCCGCACCGCCGGGCCGACGTCGTGGCCGGCCGGCCGGGCAAGGGTGGCACCGACAAGGGCGCCATCGTCTGTGCCTGCGCCGCCGTCGGCATCAACGACATCCGCGCCGCCATTGCCGGCGGCTGCCACTCCGTCGAGGCGATCGGCGCGGCGACCGCCGCCGGTACCAATTGCGGCTCCTGCCGCCCGGAGATCCGCCGGATCGTCGAGGGCATGCTGCTTCAAGCTGCCGAGTGACGTCGGGAACTTTGCCGTGGCTCGGAGGTTTCCCCTCGATACGCGGCCGGTGATCTGAAGAACGACCTCGTGCGTATGGAGGACAGACAACGGAGGTCGCCATGCCCAATGCCATCGCCATCTATGCCGCCGGACTGATCAGCTTTCTTGCCCTTGATGCCATCTGGCTCGGCACCATGGTGCCGCGCCTGTACAAGCCGGCGATGGGCGATCTGGTCGCCGATCCGTTCCAGCCGGTGCCGGCGGTGGTCTTCTACCTGATCTATGCCGCCGGCCTTGCCTATTTCGCCATCCAGCCGGCACTGTTGTCGGGGAAGTGGTCGATGGCGCTGATCTCAGGCGCCGCCCTCGGCTTTGTCGCCTACGCCACCTATGACCTGACCAATCAGGCGACGATCCGCGCCTGGCCGGTCATCATCACCGTCGTCGATCTCGCCTGGGGAACGGTTGCCAGCGGCGTCGCCGCGCTGATCAGCTATCTGGTGCTGTCGCGCTGGCTGTCCTGATCCGCCTTGGGCGGCCGGGGGAAGAAGGCCGAAACGCGGCGCTGATAGGCGCGGAACGCCTCGCCCCGGCTTTCCAGCATGTGCCGTTCGAGCGGTGGGATGCCCGACACGTGCACCAGCAGCAGGTAGATGACCACCGGCGCGACCAGCGCCAGGACGGTCCGTCCATCGAAGCCACCGAGGCCTAGGACGGCGACGCCGACCCAGAACAGCCACTCGAACAGATAGTTGGGATGACGCGACCAGCCCCATAGCCCCTTGTCGCAGACCTTGCCGGGCGAACCGCGCCGGAAGGCGGCGAGCGTGCGGTCGGCCAGCGCTTCACCGCCGAAGGCGACACAGGCGATGGCGATGCCGAGGGCGTCCTGTCCGTCGAGCGGGCCGGCGCGCGATGCCGATGCCGCGGCGGCCAGCGCCAGCAGCCAGCCGGCGATCGCCTGCGTTTGAAGGAACAGGAACAGCCGGCGCGGCGCGCTGTCGCCCCAGTCGCGGCGCAAGGCGGCATAGCGCGGATCGTCGGAGCCGCTGCCGAGCGCACGGCCGACCAGATGGCGGCCGAGCCGGGCCGCCCACAGGGCGACCAGCACCGCCACGATCATCGCGCGTCCGGATAGATCGGAGACCGACAGGATCAGCGCCAGCGTGGCGACGCCGGTTGCCAGCGCCCAGATGCCGTCGATGAAGCCGGATTGCCGCGTTCGTTCGGCCAGCAGAAACGCCGCAGCCATCGCCGCCATCAGGATCACCAGCGACAGGGCGGCGGCGATCAGCATGGCTATAATCCGATCCAGGAACTGGCGAGGCGGGCGATCAGGCCGTGCGGCCGGAGCCGGCCCTCGATGGAGGCGAGGCAGACGCAGGTTTCGCCATCGGTGACGAGCGGCGTGTGATGGCTGTCGTCGTCCTCTTCAGTGAGGTCGCCGACGGCAAAGCGGCCATGCTCGTCCTCGAAGGCGCCACGCAGCACCAGCGTCAACTCCTCGCCGGAATGGCCGTGGGTCGGCATGCGCCTGTTGGCGCCGATCTTCAGGAGCACAAGACTGACGCGGCTGTCCTCGGGGACATCGAGCCGGGCAAAGGCCATGCCCGGCCCCATCCAGCGCCAGCCGGAGGTGGCCCGATCGGCGATCGGGGCGGGCAGGACGAGGCCGAGATCGCGGACCGGCCGGGGCGCCGCTGTCACGACCGGGGCAGGGCGCGGTTCGTCGAGGCGGGCCAGCGTCCGCTCGAACAGGCGGGCGTCGAGGTCTGACGGCGACAGGCGCTCGAGCAGCAGGCCGCCGAGCGGCAGCAGAGCACGGTAGGCGGCGGCACAGTCGTCGCACAGCGCCAGATGGCTCTCCACCACCAGCGCGGCGGCGGGCGACAGCGATCCGGCCGTCAGGCGGGCCAGCAGTTCGGGGCTTGGGTGGTGTGCGGTCATGACGGCTCGTCGAGCAGGTGGCGCAGGCGGTTCATGGCGAGGCGAACGCGCGATTTGACGGTACCGAGCGGTATGCCGAGCGCCTTGGCGATGTCCGTCTGTGGCGATTGGGAGAAGAAAGACAGGGCGATGACCTCCGCCTGTTCGGTTGGCAACTGGTCGAGGGCGCGGCGCACCCGCGCATCGTCCTCGCGGGTGATCATCTCGCCCTCGACCGATGGCGCGGGATCGACATCGCTGACCGGCAGGTCGTCCCTGAGGCGGCGGGCCAGCCGGCGCCGCCGGTCGATGCCGAGATTGCGGCAGATGGTGAAGATCCAGGTGGAAACGGCGCCGGCCTCGACGTCGAACTGCCCCGCCTTGCGCCAGACGGCCAGCATGGTGTCCTGGATCAGGTCGTCGCAGTCGCTGGCGCCGAAGCCCTGCCGGGTGAGGAAGGTCTTGAGGCGCGGCGCATAGAAGGCAAACAGCCGGGCAAAGGCCTGGCGGTCGCCGGATAGCGCGATGGCCTCCACCAGACGCGCCGCCTCGGTGCCGTCGAGCGGCGGGGCATTGGCGCCGGCCGGTCTCATGGAACTGACTGCCGTCTCGGTGGTTTCATTGAGGAGATAAGAGTTCGCCCGTCCACGTCTCATGCCTTTTCTACGCATCGATCATGGCGACGGATCACTGCGTCGCACCACGACCAAATTCGCATCCGCGCCGGTGATCCCTCGCAAAGTGTCCGTCGTAAAATGGATCGTAGCGCACATTCGGCGGCAAGCGGAAGTTGACATGATCGAACAGACTGGAGCCATCGAACAGACTGGGGCCATCGAACAGACTGGGGCCATCGAGCAGACTGGGGCCAGCGACAAGCGGCTCGACATTGCCGTCATCGGATCGGGCATCTCCGGCCTGTCGGCCGCCTGGCTGCTGGCCAGCCGGCACGAGGTGACGGTCTATGAGATCGACCGGCGGCTCGGCGGCCACAGCAACACCGTGCTGGCGCCGACATCCGGGGCGTCGATCCCGGTCGATACCGGCTTCATCGTCTACAATGACGCCACCTATCCGAACCTGATCGCCCTGTTCCGCCACCTCGGCGTTGCGACCGAGGCGACCGACATGTCGTTTGCGGTGTCGCTCGACGGCGGCCGGCTCGAGTATGCCGGCTCCGACCTGGCCGGCCTGTTCGCCCAGCCGCGCAACGCGCTGCGGCCGCGCTTTTACGCCATGATCGCCGACCTCCTGCGCTTTTACCGGCAGGCGCCGCGCCATCTCGGCACGCTCGGCGACATGACGCTTTCAGCCTATCTCGACACCCATCGCTACGGCCGCGCCTTTCGCGAGGATCACTTGTATCCGATGGCGGCGGCCATCTGGTCGACGCCGGCCACCGACGTCGGCGCCTATCCGGCCGAGGCCTTTATCCGCTTCTGCGACAACCATGGCCTGTTGAAGCTGTCCGGCCGGCCGCAGTGGCGAACGGTGACCGGCGGCAGCCGCGCCTATGTGTCGAAGCTGGCCGAACCGCTGTATGGGCGCGTGATGATCGGCCGCGACGTCAAGATCGTCGAGCGGTCGCCGGTCGGCGTTTTCATCGACGACGGGACCGGGCGGCGGCGCTTTGACAAGGTGCTGGTCGCCTGCCACGCCGACCAGGCGCTCGGGCTGATCGACACGCCAACCGAGGCGGAGCGAAGCGTGCTCGGCGCCTTCCGCTACAGCCGCAATCCGACCGTCCTGCATGGCGACGCGCGCCTGATGCCGCGGCGGCGTGCCGCCTGGGCGGCCTGGAACTATCTGGCGACCAGCGACCGCTCGTCCGGTCCCTCGGTGACCTACTGGATGAACCGGCTGCAGCATCTTGATCCGGCGGTGCCGCTGTTCGTGACGCTCAACCCGCTGATCGAACCGCTTGAGGAGAGGGTTTACGGCCGCTTTGTCTACGAGCACCCGCTGTTCGACCAGCCGGCCATCAACGCGCAGAAACAGCTGTGGACGATCCAGGGCAGCGAAAATGTCTGGTTCGCCGGCGCCTATTTCGGGGCCGGCTTCCACGAGGACGGCTTGCAGGCCGGCCTCGCCGCCGCCGAGGCGATGGGCGGCGTGCGCCGTCCCTGGCAGGTGACGAACGAATCCGGCCGCATCCATCTCGGGCCGTCCGGGCGCGAGGCGGCGGCATGACCCCCGCCCTTTACGTTGGTCTGGTGCTGCATCGGCGCCAGCGCCCGACACCGCACAACCTCAAATACGGCGTCTACATGCTGCACAGCGATCTCGACCGGCTGGACGAGCTTGACCGGGCGAGCCGCCTGCTGTCGGTCAACCGCTGGAATCTGGTGTCCTTCCGCGAGGTCGACCATGGGCCGGCCGGCGAGGGGACTTTGGCAAAACGCATCCGGGCTCTCGCGGACGAGCGCGGCCTTGCCTGGGATGGCTCGGGACTGTCGCTGATCGCCATGCCGCGCCTGTGGGGTTTTGTGTTCAACCCGCTCAGCGTCTACCTCTGCCGCAACGCCGACGGGCGGCTCTCGGCGCTGATCTACGAGGTGCGCAACACCTTCGGCGGCATGCACCATTATGCCCAGGATGTGGCGCCCGAGGCGACCGGCACGCTTCATCACGTAGCGGCCAAGGACTTCTACGTCTCGCCCTTCCTGCCGATGGACATGCACTACCGCTTCCACGTCAAGCCGCCGGCCGACCGCTTCACCATCGCCATCGAGGACCACGACCGCGACGGCCTGATGCTGACCGCCTCGATGGCGCTCGTGCGCGAGGACCTCACCAACCGCACTCTCGCCCGCCAGCTCGTCCGCTTCCCGCTGATGACGGTGAAGGTGATCGCCGCCATTCACTGGGAGGCGCTCCGGCTGTGGCTGAAGCGCGTGCCGTTCCATTCCCGCCCCGGTGGTGGTCCCAAGGGCTTCAACCCAACGAAAAGGTCTCCCGGATGACGTCGCTGTCGACCTCCACGATCCTTCCCTCGATCGTCGGCCTGGCCTTGCCAACCCGGCTGCGCATCGCCTTCATCAAGCGCCTGCTTGGCCATGTCGAACGCGGGCGCCTCACCGTGGTGCTGCCCGACGGAACGCGCCTTGCCGCCGACGGCCGCTTGCCCGGCACGGATGCCGAACTGCGGATCGTGCGCTGGCGGACGGTCAGCCGGCTGCTGACCAGTGGCGATATCGGCTTTGCCGAGGCCTATGTCGACGGCGACTGGGACACGCCGGATCTCGTCGCCTTCGTCACGCTGTGTGCCGACAACCTCGACACGCTGGTGACGGCGGCCGAGGCGTCGCTGCCGGTGCGGCTGGCCCAGCGCCTGCTGATGCTGATGCGGCGCAATTCGAAGGCCGGCAGCCGGCGCAACATCATGGCCCACTACGACCTCGGCAACGCGTTCTATGCGCATTGGCTCGACCGGCAGATGATCTATTCCTCGGCCCTCTATGAAGACGGCGATGATCTCGAGGCCGCCCAGACGCGCAAGCTGCAGCGGATCGCCAGCCTGCTCGACCTCGACGGCAACCAGTCGGTGCTGGAGATCGGCTGCGGCTGGGGTGGCCTTGCCGCCCATCTGGTCGAGGCCGGCGCCCGGTCGGTCAACGGCATCACCCTGTCGCCGGCCCAACTGGCCATCGGCCAGGATCTCTTGCGGCAACGCGGCCTTGCCGAGCAGGTGTCGCTGGAGCTGCGCGATTATCGCGACGTCGAGGGGCAGTATGACCGCATCGTCTCCATCGAGATGTTCGAGGCGGTGGGCGAGGCCTATTGGAGCGGCTATTTCGACAAGCTGCGCGAGGCGCTGAAAGCCGGCGGGCGGGCCGTCGTCCAGGTGATCACCATCGCCGACGATCGCTTCGAGCACTACCGCAGCCACCCCGACGCCATCCAGACCATGGTGTTTCCCGGCGGCATGCTGCCGAGCAAGGCGGTGTTCGCCGAGATGGCCGAACGGGCCGGCTTCGCGCTGCGCGAAAGCCTCGACTTCGGCCCGTCCTACGCCAAGACGCTGGCCGACTGGCGGCAACGCTTCGAAGCGGCCTGGCCCGGGATTGCCGACCTTGGCTATTCCATCCCCTTCAAGCGCCTGTGGAGCTACTATCTCGCCTATTGCGAGGCGGGCTTCCGGACCGGCCGGATCGACGTCAGCCTCTATGCGCTGGAACCGGCTTTGGACGGCAAGCGATAGCTGGCGCCGGCAAACAAAAGGCACCGGTCTCCTGGTGCCGATGGCCGCCGCGATCGCCGGTACCCGACTTAGGGTTGATGCCATGCCCTCTACATCCGAGGGCGCCTCTATGGTATTCTCCTTATGCCTTAGGATCAGATCGAAGCATTCGTCTTTGCGCGGCAGTCCCATCGGGACGCCACGGCCTGCTGACCTTTATTGACGTGCGCGAGAGGAAGCGGAAGATTTTCTCCCGATGCCGTCGGTTGCGCTTCAAAGACAGCCGCACCTTTACTCACGGGGGGAGTTCGCGATGCGTGCAGAAGCACTTCTTGTTGCGGCATCCTGCTTGCCGCTGCTGATATCCTGCCAATCGGCGACCAACACCGAGTCCGCGGCGATGACACCCGCCGAGCCCGCCGCGGCGACCGACGCTGGCAGGAGCGACGTCGCGCAGTGTCGCGTCGTCGGCGACAAGCGCTTTGTTGCTGGCCGAGAGACCGTGCGCCTGGCCCGAGGGGAAGGGCTGCCGGCGTCCGCCAACTTCGCCATGTTCGTGGCGCCGCTCGCCGTGAATACCGACGGCGCGCCGACATCGTATCATCCGCGAGACTTCCTCGGCACGTCGCTGGCGATCAACCGGATCGACAATGGCATTGCGATCCGCAAGAGCGGCGGTGCGACGGTCAGCGAGAAGATCGCGGCCTTCCAGCAGTGGCGGGACAGCGACTGGACCGTCCCGAGTGGCTATTCGATCAACTGGCGCAACGTCATCGCCGAAGGGCCGTCGGGCCAGCCTTGCGTGTTCAGGAGCGGCCCCGACAAGGGGTACTTCGGTTCGCTGACAGCGCTGAAAAACGGTTTGTCGGGGGCGGCGGCGGGCGAATGCCAGGTGGCAAACCAGCTCGATCAACGCTTCATTCCGGCGATCGTCCTGCGGGGCAATGACAATCCGCTGAGGGATTTCGGCGCCCGAACCGGCGACCTTGTCGTGGCGATCAACCCCAGCTCGGGCACAGTGGTGCCGGCGATCATCGGCGATACCGGTGACGGTGACCGCATCGGCGAAGGGTCGGTGGCTCTCAACATGGCCCTGTTGGGCCGGACGCAACAGCCCAAGACCTACGCCGACGCGCTGGGGCTCGATACCGGGCGGGCCGACATGGTCGTGGCGGTGCTGCCGGGCACGCTCGGTTTCGAGAGGGTCAGGCCGTACAGCGCGGCGAACATTGCCGAGCGCGTCGACGGGTGGGCGAAGACACAAGGGTACAGCTCGACGGCGGGGCTGGCGCGCGCCGTTCAGGCCTGCGGGGGCGATCTGTAGTTGACTTCAGCAGGTTCGCAGCTGTGCTCCGAAGACGAACGCATCGATTCCGAACAGGCTCTGTCTGCCGATCCGAGTTTCATCGGGAAGAGAAGTGGTAGCAGCGGGCGGAGTTGAACCGCCGACCTACGGGTTATGAGTCCGTCGCTCTAACCAACTGAGCTACACTGCCACGAACCGCCGGCTGGCCAGCGGAAAGTGCGCCGATATAAGGGCGGGGGAGGGGGGCTGTCAAGCACCATCCATCCCGTAATGACCCTTTGCCGGCGGTGTTTGACGAGGCGCGAAATGCGGCCGCGCCATGGGGTTCGCCGGGCTGCGCCATCCGGCCTTGACCCCCGGCTGCGAGCGGGATTCCATCTGATGATGAAACGAATCGTCCTCTTCCTCGCCGCCGGGTTGGCGCTTTCCACCCAGGGCGCCGCGGCGACCGACGCCGCCTTTTCCCGCTGGCTCGACACCAAGGTCTGGCCGGCGGCCGAGGCGTCCGGCGTCCGGCGCGCCACCTTCGATGCGGCCGTCGCCGGCCTCGAACCCGATCTCCGCCTGCCCGACCTCAAGGCGACCGGCGGCGGCGACGCCTTCCAGTCGGAGTTCCGCAGTCCGGCCGCCTATCTTGCCGATGACAAGCTCGACGGTCTGGCGGCCGGCGCGCGCCAGCGGGGCGCCATCCACCGGGCGATGCTCGACAAGGTGGCGCGGGCGACCGGCGTGCCTGATGGCATCGTGCTGGCCATCTGGGGCAAGGAGTCGGCCTTCGGTGCCGCCAGGATCGAGAAGGACGCCGTCCGCACGCTGGCGACGCAGGCCTATATGGGCTCGCGCCGCGCCGAGTTCTTTCCCGAGCTGGTGGCGGCGCTCCGCATCCTCGAAGAGGAGCATATCGGCCGCGCTGCCATGAAAAGCTCGTGGGCCGGGGCGCTCGGCCAGCCGCAGTTCATGCCGACCAAGTTCCTCACCGACGCGGTGGATGGCGATGGCGACGGCCGGCGGGACATCTGGGCGTCGACGCCCGACGTGCTCGCCTCGATCGGCCATTTCCTCAAATCGCGCGGCTGGCAGGCCGGCCTGCCCTGGGGCGTCGAGGTGCGACTGCCGGCGGCGGTGGCGTGCAGCCTGGAAGGTCCCGATCAGGGCCAGTCGCTGTCGGCCTGGGTCAAGGCCGGCGTGACGCGCGCCGACGGCCGGCCGCTCGCGGCGGCCGATGTCGGGTCTGTCGGCCACCTGTTGATGCCGGCCGGGCGGATGGGGCCGGCCTTCCTGGTGTCGGACAATTTCTATGTGCTGAAGGCCTATAACGAATCCGACGTCTACGCGCTGACCATCGGCATGGTCGGCGACCGGACGAGCAAGGCCGGGTCGATCCGGGGTGGCTGGGGCAAGGTCGGCGGCTTCACGCGTAGCGACGTCCGCGCGGTGCAGCGGCGGCTTGAAGCGATGGGCCACGACGTCGGCACGGCCGACGGCCTCGTCGGCTTCCGCACCCGCGTCGCCATCGGCCGCTGGCAGGCGAAGAACGGTCTTCCGGTGACATGCTATCCCGACAAGGCAGTGATTTCGGCCTTGAGGTGACAGATGAAAGGGGCGCCGAAGCGCCCCCTCCTGGTTGTCGCTGGCTCAACTGGTTTGGGCGTCAGGCGGCCGGCCGGATGTCGATGCGCTTGGTCGCCTTCGGTTGATCGGGCGAACGCGGCACCGTCACCTTCAGCACGCCCTTGTCGAATTCGGCCGTGACCTTGTCGCGGTCCGGCGTGAACGGCAGGGTGAAGGCGCGCATGTAGGTGCCGCTCGACCGTTCGGTCAGGTGATAGCGGCGCTTGTCGTCCTTTTCCTCGTGCTCGGACTTGCGTTCGGCCTTGAGGGTGAGGACGTCGTCATCGAGGTCCAGCTCAATCGCCTTCGGGTCGATGCCCGGCAGCTCGGCGGTCATCTCGAGGCCGGTGTCGGTCTCGGCGATGTCGACGCGCGGGCTGAGGAAGCTCTCGCTGGCGGCAAGCGGCGGCAGCCCCCAGCCGCGGGTAAAGCTGTCAAACAACTGGTCCATCTCGCGGCGCAGCGACAGGAACGTGTCCTCGTGCGAGCGGGAGGGAGCCGATCCGCGCCCAAAGGGCATCAGGGTTTTCTTGTCCATGGCTAACTCCTCGTGTCTCGCGGAGTGCCCGGACGAACGCCTTACCGGCGTCCGCCGAGGACCCCTAACGTGGCTCCCTTCATGTAGGGAGCCGGACCCGTGGAGTGAAGACCCGGAAGGGCTAGCCGGCCTTAGTCATTCGGCGACGGCCGGCGCCATGCTCTGGTGATGCGGCTGGAACAGGCGGCCGCGTTCGGTCCAGATGACGATCAACAGCGTCATGGCCGAGGCGGCGAGATAGCCCGCCGACAGTGGCGCCACCGTGCCGTTGAAGGCCTGGCCGATCAGCGCGCCGCCGACCGTGCCGATGATCGTGGTGAAGGCGCCGATCAGCGAGGAGGCGGTGCCGGCCACTTCGCCGAGCGGATCGAGGGCCAGCGCGTTGTAGTTGGAGATGGCGATCGAGAAGAAGAACTGCATCAGCACCATCAGCGCGATGAACAGCCAGAGCGGCGGCAGGCCGTCCCAGAGGTGCGCGGCGATGAAGAAGGCCGCCGTCAGGCCGACGTGGATGATGTGGCTGCCGTGCGACAGGCGGTGCATGCCCCAGGTGCGCACCAGGCGGCTGTTGACGAAGGCGGCGATGCCACCGGTGATCGCCACCGAGGCGAAGGCCAGCGGAAACAGCGACCCGAGGCGGTAGCCGTCGGAGCCGAGGATCTGCTCGGCCGAGCCGATGAAGCCCATCAGCATGGCGAACAGCACGCCGATGGCCAGCGAGTAGCCGACGGCGGCGCGGTTGGTGACGCAGATGCGTGCGGCGTCGAGGATCGACCGCACCGACAGCGCCCGTCGGAACTCGGGATGCAGCGTCTCGGGCATGCGGATGAAGAACCACAGGCCGACGGCCACCGACAGGGCGGCCATGGTGGCGAAGATCGACCGCCAGCCGGCCAGCGCCAGCAGCAGGCCGCCGAAGGTGGGCGCCAGCACCGGCACGATCATGAACACCATCATGGTGAAGCTCATGACGCGGGCCATGTCGCGGCCGGCGTAGCGGTCGCGGACGATGGACACGGCGATGACGCGGGCGGCAGCGGCGCCGACGCCCTGCAGCACGCGGGCGATCAGCAGGTGGTTGAAGTCGGCGGCCAGCGCCGAGATGATGGCGCCGACGATCAGGATGACGAGGCCGACGATCACCAGGGGACGGCGGCCGTAGACGTCGGACAGCGGCCCGTAGATGACCTGGGCGATGCCGAAGCCGATCATGTAGGCATAGACGACGAGCTGCAGCTCGTTGGCGTCCGTGAGCCCATAGCTGGCGCCGATGGCCGGCAGCGCCGGCAGCATGGTGTCGATGGCGAGCGCCGTCAGGCCCATCAGGGCGGCGATGAGGGCGACGGTCTCGGCAAAGCCCGGGGCCTGGCGAGCCGGTTGGCCGGTCGAGGGAGTCATTTTGCAACCTAAATGCTGGAAGCAGGGCCCGGAGAATGCCGGGACGCGCAGCAAAACCACGACCTGCCTGGACCCGTCTTGTAGCGTTTCAGACGCGATTTTTCCAGCCCGGTCGGCGGGAGTCAGCAAAATGTGATCGGGGAACTGCTTAAGACAAAGGGATAGGTTGGCTTGGCAAAAAAAGGGGCCCCGCTATCCCCACCTTGGGCTCGGCAACCAATGGGCCTGTTCCGTGTCATCAAGCCGTATTGGCCCGCAACCAGACCAGCAGACGCCCGAACTCGAATGTCCCAGCCTGATAAAGATCATTGATGAAGCTGAATGTCTTCTTGGCGTCAGCGGTAATCGACGTTCCGTTGATCGCCAGGAACGTGTAGGTCACCGCGAAGGCAACGCGCTTGTTATCGTCGAGGAATGGGTGGTTCTGGGCCAGACTCTCCCAAAGAGCGGCCGCCTCTTCGACCAGATCGGCATAGTAGCCGGTTTGTGGGCGAAACAGAGCAGCTTCCAGCAAGCCTGGATCTCTGACGCCCGCGATACCACCATATCGCTCTATCTGGTCTTGATGGATGGCCAAGACTTCAATGGTACTGAGATAGTCGGTCATTCAGCCAGCTTTTTGTAAAGCGGCGCGAATTTCTCATGGCTGGCCTGATAGACGGCCATGACGTTGGCCCGCGGTCTGCCGTGTTTGCGCTTCTCGATCAGATCGGCCAGCGCTTCGTCAACAAGCGCCTGAAGCTGGCGACCTTCGCTCTTTGCGAGGTCGCGCACGGTCGACAAGATATCGGAGTTGACTTGAGTGGCAAATTTCTCACGGGCTTGAGACGCCATGGCTCACCTCCATTCAAGACACTACTCTATCATGATGGATCATGATGCCTCAAGAAGTATGGAGAGGCTGCGATGCCCGCACGGTTCGGTGTCCGGGGTATGGACGAATGTCGGCGCCCATCGGCGTTGCCACGTCCGTCCCCGCGCGGCCTCGCTCAGTCGTCCGTATAAGGCCCCGGAATGGAACCGGTGATGTCGGTCGGCGAATAGCCCTGGGCGGGTTGGGCACCGACGCTCCAGCCGATGTTGCCGGTGCCGGTCGGTGGCGGCACGTAAGTGCCCTGTCCCACCGGCGTGCAGATGTAGCCGGCCGGGCAGCCGGGCGGCTGGGCGGCGGGCGCGTCGGCATAGGTCGGCTGATAGACGGGCTGCGGCGCGGCCGTCTCGTAGGTTGGTTGGGCGACGTTGCCGATGGGAGCCGGCGGCAGCGGCGCGTCAAAGGACGGGGTGCCATCGGCATAGGTGGGCGCGACGGGGGCCGGCTGGGCGGCTGGCCAGACCGGATTGGCCGGCAGGGTGCTGGCCATCGGCACGTTCTGGTCGGGCATGAACATTGGCGCGCCGCGCGGCGGCACTTGTGGCTGCGGCTTGCAGAAGCGGTAGGTGCCGGCGTTGTTGTGGCGGGCGAGGTCGAGGTGCAGGTGGTCGTCGTGCTGGCGGTCGGCGCCGGGGCCGAGCACGGTGGTGAAGGCGCCGCAGGCGCCGCGCGTTACCTCGCGCAGGAAGGCGCGGTCGGTGGCGTTGCCGTTCCAGCCCTTCTTGACGGTGACGGAATAGCCGTTGGACAGCACGATGCCGGCAAAATCGAAGGCGTTGGCGAAGGCGTGCTCGGACAGGCGGGCGCCGGCGATGTTGTTGCGCGAGCGGCAATTATAGGTGCCGAAGTTCTTGATCTCGACTACCGGCAGGCCATAGCGGGCGAGCGCCGCCGGCATGACGCTTTCGGCCACCCAGCGTTCGAGCGCCGCCGTCATCGGGCAGGACAGCACCAGCGACCGCGAGCCAAGGCTGATGGTCCCATCCTCGAGCGCCTTCACCCGGAGTGGCCGGTCGATGCCGCAGATGCCCTTGCCCTCGATGGCATTGGCCTTCTGGATCATCGGCGACAGGGGGACAAGGTTGCGGGCGTAGCAGGCGGCTTCCGCCTGGGCACGCCAAGGCTCGCGCTCTTCGGACTCGAAGAAGCCGCAGCCCGCCAGCGTGGCGGACAGGAACAAAGAGAGCAGACCGGACGCGATACGATATGGCCTCATGCGATCAGATTAGCGCCAATCGCTTAAGGCTCGGTTTACGTTAACCGGGACAAGGGCGCCCCCTACCGGCCGCCGCCCGGAGCACGTCAGATCGAACTCACCGTCTTGAGCCGCACCTTCGGGTGGACCTCGGCCTGGCTCATCACCGTGGTGTGGGCGCGGAAGCGTTCGACGATGGAGCGGACGAAGGGACGGTTCATCGGGCTGGTCATCAGCACCGGCAGTTCGCCCTTCTTGGCGGCTTCCTCGAACTGGTCGCGGACGGCGCCGACGAATTCCTGCAGCTTGCTGGGCGCCATGGCCAGGCGGCGGTCGTCACCCTCGCCGACAATGCTCTCGATGAAGGCCTGCTCCCAGGCCGACGACAGGCTGATCAGCGGCAGGTAGCCGCCGGGTGCCGTGTTGGCGGCGCAGATCTGGCGGGCAAGGCGGGCGCGGACATGCTCGGCGATGGTCTGGGTCGAGTGCGAGATCGACAGGCCCTCGGCGATGCCCTCGAGGATGGTGCCGAGGTCGCGGATCGACACGCGCTCGGACAGCAGCAGTTGCAGGATGCGCTGGATGCCGGAGATGGTGATCTGGCTCGGCACGATCTCGTCGATCAGCTTGGCCTGGTCGGACGGCACCTCGGAGAGCAGCTTCTTGACGTCGGCGTAGGACAGCAGCTCGGAGACGTTGGTCTTCAGCGTTTCCGACAGATGCGTCGACAGCACGGTGGCCGGGTCGACGACGGTGTAGCCGCGGATCGCCGCTTCCTCGCGCAGGCGCCCGTCGACCCAGGTGGCCGGCAGGCCGAAGGTCGGCTCGGTGGTCTGGGTGCCGGGGATGGTCACCTTGCCGCCCATCGGGTCCATGACCATGTACTGGCCGGGGAACAGCGTGCCCTTGCCGGCGTCCACTTCCTTGATCTTGATGATATATTCGTTGGCGCCGAGCTGCACGTTGTCGAGGAGGCGCACCGGCGGCATGATGTAGCCGAGGTCGGCGGCGATCTGCCGCCGCAGCGCCTTGATCTGGTCGGACAGCTTCTCGCCGCCCTTGCCGTTGTCGTTGATCAGCGGCAACAGGCCGTAGCCGAGTTCGACGCGCAGGTCGTCCATCTTGAGGGCGGTGGAGATCGGCTCCTCGGCCGGTGGCGGCGGCGGTGCGTCGGCTTCCGCCTGGGCGACGACCGCGGCCGCCCTCTGGCCGGCATTGCGGCGCTTGGCCCACAGGGCGAGTGCGCCGGCACCGGCGCCAAGGGTGGCAAACGGCAGGAAGGGCAGGCCGGGCAACAGCGACAACATGCCCATGACGATGCCCGAAAGGCCGAGCGCCGCCGGATAGCCGGTGAGCTGGCCGCTGAGCGCCTTGTCGGCGGCGCCGGAGACGCCCGCCTTGGACACCAAGAGGCCAGCGGCGGTGGAAACGATCAGCGCCGGGATCTGGCTGACGATGCCGTCGCCGACGGTGAGGACGGTGTAGGAATGCCCCGCCTCGGCCAGCGAGATGCCCATCTGCATGGTGCCGATGATGATGCCGCCGATGACGTTGATGAAGGTGATCAACAGGCCGGCGATGGCGTCGCCGCGCACGAATTTCGAGGCACCGTCCATGGCGCCGAAGAAGGAGCTTTCCGATTCCAGGTCCTTGCGGCGCTTCTTCGCCTCGTCTTCCTTGATCAGGCCCGACGACAGGTCGGCGTCGATAGCCATCTGCTTGCCCGGCATGGCGTCGAGGGTGAAGCGGGCGGCCACCTCGGCGATGCGGCCCGAACCCTTGGTGATGACGATGAAGTTGACGATGACCAGGATGGCGAAGACGATGATGCCGATGACGAAGTTGCCGCCCATCACGAAGCTGCCGAAGGCCTCGATGACGTGGCCGGCCGCATCGGTTCCCTCGTGACCGTTGCTGAGGATGAGGCGCGTCGATGCAAGGTTGAGCGACAGGCGCAGCATCGTCGAGATCAGCAGGATGGTCGGGAAAGACGTGAACTCCAGCGGCGTCTGGATGAACAGCGCCGTCATCATGATCAGCACCGAGAAGATGATCGACACCGCCAGCATGAAGTCGAGCAGCATCGCCGGCATCGGCAGGATCAGGATGACCCTGAGGCCGAAGGGAATCCTGGACGCCACCGTCACGGGGGCTGAAGTGAGCTCGCTCAAGTCGATCGTTCCCGAGTTGCCGGCCGCGACGCACACTGCGCCACCCGGCAGAATTTGCCGAGTTCATGGTTAACGGGTGGTTAACGAGGGGTCGGCGGGCGGCGCTTTGACAGCGGCCGTCCCCAGGGGTATTTTACGGCCGTCGTCCTTGAGTGGTCGCCGGGCCGATGGTGCAACCAAGCCCCAAGCGAGCAGTCTGGAGTGTTTTGTCCGAGCATCCGTTCGGCGGTCAGGCTGGTTTGGCCCGATCGGCGGGTGTTTCAGGAGGCTGTATGCCCCGGTAAGGCGGGGAGGCTGAAGGTCCTCCCCTGGCAAGTCAGGTCCACAATTGCCGCCCGGCCGTCAGTGCGGGCGAGTGGAGGCTTGTGCTTTTCCCAAATTTCGACATCCTCGGGCTGCGGCGTCTCATACGCTCGCGGCCGAATTGGAAAGCCTACCGCAATGGCACGGGACTTTTCCCGCTTTCTGCCGTCCCTCCCGGACGGTCCCGGACATCACACGCCGACCGGCCTTGAACGGCTCGGCTGGCAGAGTTTCTTCGCCCAACAGGTGAGCGTCGACGATCTCGCCCGCACGCCGCCGGCCCGCGTCACCGGCATCGAGCGCAGTGGCGCCCGCCTCGAGGGCGATGGTCTTGTCGCGGCGCTGCCGCCGCGCGCCGACGTGGCGGTCGGCGACTGGCTGCTCTATGACGCGGCCAGCCCCGGCGCCAGCCGGCTGCTTGAGCGCAAGAGCCTGTTCCGCCGACGGGCGGCCGGCACCGGTCGCAGCGTGCAGCTGATCGCCGCCAACGTCGATACCGTCTTCGTCGTCACCTCCTGCAACCGCGACTTCAACGTGGCGCGGCTCGAGCGCTACGTGGCGGAGGCCTTCGAGTCCGGCGTCGAGCCGGTGATCGTGGTGACCAAGGCCGACCTCACGGACGATCCCGGCGAGTTCGCCGCCGCCGCGGCGGCGGTGGCGGTGCCGGTCGTCATTCTCGATGCGCTCGGGTCCGAGCCGAAGGAGAAGCTGGCGCCCTGGTGCAAGCCGGGTCGCACCGTCGCCTTCCTTGGCTCGTCGGGCGTCGGCAAGTCGACGCTGGTCAACGCGCTGTCCGGACGGATGACCGCGGCGACCGGCGGCATCCGCGAGGACGACGCCCGGGGGCGGCACACGACGACCAGCCGGCACCTGCATATCCTGCCGGAGGGCTATAGCGTGCTCGACACGCCGGGCATGCGCGAGATGCAGCTCGCAGATGCGGCGGAGGGCATCGCCGAGGTGTTCACCGACCTTGCGGAGATCGCGGCGGGCTGTCGCTTCTCCGATTGCCGCCACGAGAGCGAACCGGGCTGCGCCGTTCAGGCGGCGATCGCCACCGGCGCCATCGACGAGCCACGGCTTCGCCGCTGGCAGAAGCTGATGCGCGAGGAGGCGTTCAACACGGCGAGTCTGGCCCAGCGACGCCAACGCGACCGCAACTTTGGCCGAGTGGTGCGGTCGATCCTGAAGGACAAGCCTCCGAAGCGGTGAGGGAAACGCCCGCTCCGGCCGCAAGGCCGGGGCGGGAGCTCGCCGCCGTTGTCCGCCACCTTGCCAGCCCAAGGGCGATCATCGCGCCGCTGGCGACGACAAAGCCCAGGTAGATCACGGAATAGGGCGCCATCAGCCAGGCTTGAGTGGCCACCGGGATCATCAGCAGTGCTCCGGCGGTCCGCAGAAAAAGGGCGACGATCCGGCTGATGGTCAGCTGCCTGTCCCGTCCGAAGACGTAGCGGGCGGCAGGCCGGAGGAGCAGCCAGAACAGCGCCCACCAGGCGACGGCGACGCCGGTCGTCATCCATGAGGCAAACATGCCGGCCAGTTCAAATCTGGCGATTTCGCCGATGGTCGCCTGTCGTTTGTCAAAGCCGAACTCGGACGTCATGTCCTCGGGATATTGCTGCGGCCGGTCGCCCTGTTCGACGAGGCCGCCGTCCCGCCACTGGCTTTCCACCGGTTGGTAAATGGTGCGGGCCAACTCGTCATAGACAAGGCACTGGCGCAACGAGCCGCTGTCTTCGCAGTAGATCCGCAAGGTTGGCGACGACGGCGAGGTGGCGAGCAGCGTTCCGTCCCGGTTGACGACAACGGCCCGGATGGGATCGGCGAAAAGGATGCCGTCGCCATTGAGCAGCTTGAGCGTGACCGCCGGGTATCCGGCCGACGACATGGCTTCCGACTGGGAAAAATAGGGGCTATGGGCTATCGCCGGACCGCAAAGTACTCCGGAGAGAAGACTTACTTCGAACATGAGTACCGAAGCGGGGATTTTCATGCTGATGCCAGCCATCCGACAGACATGACGTTGTTTCTTCAACGTAACACGGATTCGGATTTTTACATAGGAGAGCGGATTCGACCTTTGAATCCAGGCTGCGCCCCGGCGCTAGACATGCATGACGTTGGCGAGCGCCTGTATTTCCTGGTCGTGGAAGGCCTTCAGGAAGCCGACCACATGGGCGCTGATGGCCGCCGCGGCGCGCGCGGCATCGCGATCGCGCATGGCGTCGAGGACATCCTGCAGGTTCTTGGTGTCGCGGTAGGTCTGGGACAGGGTCTTGCGATAGACATACCAGAACCGCAGCGCCACGTTGTGGGCATTGTCGGTCAGCATGGACAGGTAGCTGTTGTCGGCGATGTCCCTGATCTTGGCGTGAAAGGCGGCATCAAGCGCGATGAAATGGCCGTAGTCGTCGGTGTCGGCGGCGGCGCAGCATTGCCGCAGTATGGCCTCGAGTTCGTCCAGTTGTTCGCTGGTCGCCCTGGCGGTGGCCAGCGACACGGCCGTCCGCTCCAGCGCGACGCGCACCTCGAAAATCTCCCGAATTCTCAGGTAATCGATCGGCGCGACGAAAATGCCCTTGTTGGGTTCCCAGTCGACCAGCCCGGCGTAGTGGAGCCGTTGCAGGACTTCACGCAGCGGCGTTCGGCTGATGCCGAGCTTTTCCGCCAGGTCGCGTTCGTTGAGCGCGGTGCCGGGAGAAAGCTCCGAATAGATGATCCAGTCGCGCAGGCGGCGATAGATGCGCTCCTTGCTTTCGCCACGGCCGACTTCAGCTTGCGGTTCCGTCATTGCTGCACCTCGCCGATCGCTGGAGGACTCCACGGGCCGATCAGGTTGTCTCGACCTTCTCGAACAGGCCCTTCTGGCGGTTTTTCCGCGTCCGGGTCGGATCGAACAGCACCCCGTGCATGGCGATGTAGACGCCGCTCGGCATCAGCATCGCTGCCGATATGGCAAAGCCCAGGTTGAACGTCGCGTCACTTTCGATCACGCGGCCCGGAACCATGGCTCCTGTCATCACGATGGTCTTGCCCGGAATGGCGGTCAGGGTGAGCGCCGTTTCGACCATGGTATCCGTGCCGTGCGTCAGCAGAATGCGCGGCTTGGGGCAATCGCGCACCGCCTTGTGGATCAGGTCGCGATCGGCGGCGGTGAATTCAAGGCTGTCTTTGCGCAGCAGCGACGTGACGTCGTAGTCGAACTGGACGTTGGCAAGCTTCAGGCTGTCGAGGACGAACGGATCGCAGACATCCAGTCCGTTCTCCTGCCAACGGTATCCCTTGTCGATGGTTCCACCGGCGGTGAAAATCTGAAGAAAGGGGCGAACGTCCGGCATGGTTCCACCAGCTTTGTGTTGAGCGAACCGACGACCGACAGGCGGCAGGGCCAGATGCTCATGGTAACGGACGTCGGCAGGCTCTCATGAAGAGACACTGCCGACGGTTGGCGATTGTCATGGCGTGCGGGATTGGGAACGGGTTTCCGCCCGCCCGATCACTTCGGGTTATAGGCCCAGTTGTCGGCACGACGCCGGTCGAGATAGTCGACCAGATATGTCACGAGCACGTCGTACATGGCACGACCTTTTTCCTTCGTCCCCTTCTCCGGGGCACCGGTCGCGCCGTATTCGGTCAGCTCGGAGAAGTCCCAAAGCTCCTTCACGTCGGAATTGACTTCGGGAATCATGCCCTTTGCATGGGCCATGTCGACCAGATCGGGGATGCAATGCAGGGAGATCGAGGTCTCTCCCTCGCCGCCATGGCCGAGTCCGTTCCACACTTCGAAGGTGTCCTTGGGAAGCAGTTTGCCGGCGGTGACCCACCAGGCGTCGAGCGAGGCGATGTGCATGTCCATATGGCGCAGGCGAACGTTGCGCGAAGCGACGTCGATGGCCGAGATGTTGCCGTCGTGACCGTTGATGATCAGGACGTTGGCGATCTTCCAGTGGGCCAGCGAGTCCAGAATGTCCTCGATGACGCGGATATTGGTGTCCTGGCGCAGGCTGATCGACATCGGCTTGTGCCAATAGTGCTGGCTGAAGCCGAAGAAGGTGGGCGGCAGGACAAAAACCCGCTCCATCTTCTCGGCAACGCCGAGGGCCAGCGCATGGGCGATGAGCGCGTCGTTGGCAAACGGCAGATGATCGCCGTGGCTCTCGCAGGAGCCGAGTGGCACGATCGCGGTGTCGTAGCCGCCTTCGCTGAACACGCGGGTGTTCATTTCCTCAAGTCTTACGGTCTTTTTCATTGTCTACCGTCCCTTGCCAGAGCGAGACGCCACACCTTTCCGAAGGGAAGGATGTGGCGCGTTTTCGGTGTGAAGGCAGTCCGGACTACCGGCAATCCTTTCTGGGGATCGTCGGTGTTACGGTGCCGGAACGAAGGTCGGAACCAGCTCGGCGGCCTTGTACAGGGCCTTGTCCTTGACGCCGACCACGGTCACGCCCTTGACGGGGATGCGGCTGCCGGCGGCATAGCTGATGGCACCGGCGATGCCGGGCAGGTCCTTCGTTTCGGCAAGCGCCGTGGTGATCTTGGCCGGATCGTCGGAACCGGCGCGCTTGATGGCATCGGCGACCAGCATGGCGGCGTCATAGCCGAGCGCCGCAAAGGCGTTCTCCGGAGCCGTTCCATAGGCCGTCTTGTAGGCGTCGTAGAAGGTCTTGATGGCGCCCGTCGACGTTTCGGTAATGAACGAGTGCGTCGTGTAGTAGACGTTGTTGGCGGCCGCACCGGCCACTTCGAGCAGCAGCGGCGTGTCATAGCCGTCACCACCGACGATCGGCTGCTTGAGGCCGGCCTGGCGGATCTGGCGGACAATCAGACCAATGGTGTCGGGCGTCGCGGCGACGTAGATGAAGTCCGGCTTCTGGGCCGATGCCTTGATCTTGGTGATCTGGGCGGCGAAGCTCTTGTCGTCGGTCTTGTAGGTATCCCGTCCGAGCACGGTGCCACCGAGCTGCTCGAAGGTTTCGCGGAAATACTTCGACAGCAGCGTCGCGTATTCGTTGGCCGTGTCCTCGAGCACGTAGGTCGTCTTGGCCTTGAGCTCGGTGATGGCGAACGAGGCGCCGACGGCGGCCTGGGTGTTGTCGCCGAAGCAGGCGAGGAACATGTGGTCGCCGATCTGGTCGGGCAGCTTGGGCGAGGTGGCGCCCACCGCCACGAAGGGCACGCCGGCCTTCTGGGCCGTCGGGCCCAAGGCGAGCACCGGGTCGGAATCCGAGAAGCCGATGACGGCGGACACCTTGTCGGAGTTGATCAGCTGGCTGGCCAGCGAGGTGATGATTGCCGGATCGGTCTTGCCGTCGTAGACGACGAGCTCAAGGGGACGGCCGTTGACGCCACCGGCGGCGTTGATGGCGTCGATGGCCATCTGGGCGCCGTTCTTGGCGGGGCCATCGAGCGAGGCTTGTCCGCCGGTCAGGTTGAACGCGCCGCCGATCTTGATCGGGTCGGCGGCCGAGGCTTGCCCCGCCACACAGGCGGCGATGGCGACGCCGAACAGCGCTGTCCGGCTTAGTGACTTGAATACCATGCTACTTTCTCCTCTGATTTCAACTGTTGGACCGCTGCTTGCGGCGTTTGAACACGCTCGAGATTTCCCTGTCCTCGAACAAACCGCGCGGCCGATAGATCATGACCAGGATGAACAACAGGCCGAGCACGACCTGGCTTGCTCCGAACAACGGCGGGATGGAGACCGGCCCCAGGTGCACGCCGCGTTCGAGATTGCGCAGCATCTCCGACAGGGCGGTGACGACGATGACGCCGGTGACAACCCCCGAGAGACTGCTCATTCCGCCGAGGACCAGCATGGTGATCAGGCTGACCATCAGCGGAAAGAAGAAGGTCTGGGCCGAGAACGACCCGAGATAATGACCGTAAAGCGAGCCGCCGACGCCAGCCAGAAAGGCGCCGAAGCTGAACGCCAGCAGGCGCGTTCCCAGCACCGGCAGCCCGACGGCCTGGGCGGCGATGACGTCTTCGCGCACGCTGCGCAGCGCCAGCCCGATCGGCGAATAGATGAGGCGGGCCAGCAGGAAAATGGCGAGCACCGCCCAGCCGACCACCCAGGGCAGCGTCATGTCGGTGGGAACGCCGGTGAAGGTGCGGGCGCCGCGGGTGAAGCTGTCGGCATTGATGATGACGACGTTGACGATGATCATGAAGCCCATGGTGGCCACCGACACGTGGTGGCCGGACAGACGCATCAGCGGCAGTCCGACGACGATGGCGATGGCGGCGCAGACGAGGCCGGCAATCAGCGTGGCCGGCAGCGTCGCCATCTCGATGTGGGCGAGAAACATCGGCAGGTCCGGCAGATAGGACGCCTTGTCGGCGAGCGACAGCGACAGGATGCCGGAGACGTAGGCGCCGATGGCGACGAAGCCGACCTGCCCGAGCGAGAAGACGCCGGTGAAGCCGTTGGCCAGACACATCGAGCCGACGAGCACGATGTTGATGCAGACCATGATCAACAGCCGGACGACGTAGTCGGAGACGATCAGCGGCAAGACCCAGGCGCACAGGGCGAGACTGGCGAGGCCGGCCAGGATCAGGATGCGGTTCACAGCTTCACCTCGCGATTGGCTTGCATGATCCCGCCGGGCCTGAACAACAGGAACACGATCAGCAACGCAAAGACGATGGCGTCGCGATAGGGGGAGAGTTCCGTCGGACCGAAGCCGACGATCAGGATTTCCAGCGCGCCGAGCAGATAGCCACCGAGCACCGCGCCGGCGATTGAGCCGAAGCCGCCGACGATGGCGGCCACGAACGCCTTGAGCAGCGGCGAAAAGCCCATGTCCGGCTCGATGATGCCCGACTGGGCCGCCCAAAGCATGCCGGCGAGACCGGCAAAGCCGGAGGCGATGGCAAAGGCGATGACGATCAGCCGGTTGATGTCGAGGCCGACAAGCGCGGCGGCGGCCATGTCCTCGGCGGCGGCCCGCATGCCAAGGCCGGTGGTGGTGTGGCTGACGAACCAGCCGAGCCCGAGCAGGCTCAGGATGGCCGAGGTGGAGGAGATGATATCGACCGACGTGAAGGTGATGGCGCCGTCGGAAAAGGCGAACACCTCGTTCATCCAGTCCGGCGTCGGAAACGAGCGCGGCGAACCGGAGAAGATCAGGATGGCCAGGTTCTCCAGAACGTAAGTCAGCGCCAGACTGGTCAGCAGCAGCGTCACGTCGGGCGCGCCGCGTACCGGCCGGTAGGCGATGCGCTCGGCAAGGATGCCGGTGAGGGCCGAGACGGCGATGCCGGCCACGATGGCGATCGGGAAAGGCACGCCGAGCGCCGACAGCAGAACCGTGGCGTAGGAACCGGTCATCATCATGTCGCCATGGGCGAAGTTGGTCATCTTGAGGATGCCGAACACCATGGAGAGACCGACGGCGACCATGGCATACAGGCTGCCAAGGCTGACGGCGTTGATGATCTGCTGGATCGTGAATTCGAGGGAGTTCACTCGTTCACTCCGAGATAAGCGTGGAACACCCGAGGATCGTCGGCAAGAGCGTGCGCTTCACCTTCGAGCGCGATGCGCCCGGTTCTGAGCACGTAGGCACGATCCGACAGGGCGAGGGCCAGCTTGACGTTTTGTTCGACCAGCAGGATCGTCGTCCCCGAGCGCTTCATCTCCGCCAACTGCGCGAAGATCAGTTTGGTCACCAATGGTGCGACGCCGAGCGACGGTTCATCCAGCATCAGGAGGCGTGGCGACGACATCATCGCCCGGGCGAGCGCCACCATCTGCTGTTCGCCGCCCGACAGCGTGCCGGCGGCCTGCTTTCGGCGTTCGGCGATGATGGGGAACATCTCCTCTACCCGCTCGACATCGCGGCGGACGGCGGCGGCATCGTCGCGGGTGCAGGCCCCGAGGCGCAGGTTCTCCTCGACCGTCAGGGCGCCAAACAGGCGGCGCCCTTCAGGGCAGTGGGCAATGCCGCCCCGCAGGATGGCCTGGGGCGAACTCTGGCGGATGGACTGGCCGTTGTAGGAAATGTCTCCGGAGGCCGGACGGATCAGCCCGGAAATGGTGCGCAACAGCGTGCTTTTGCCGGCGCCGTTGGCGCCGATCAGCGCCACGGACTCGCCTTGGCGAATGCCGAGGCTGATCGCGTCGAGCGCGACGACCGCATCGTATTTGACCGTCAGGTCCCGCACGGTCAGCAGGGGAGGCGTGTCAGTCATGGCCGAGATACGCCCCTCTCACGCGTGCGTCCTGTTGGACGACGTCGAATGTCCCTTCACAGATCAGTTCCCCCTGGGCCAGCACCTGAACGCGCTCGCAGAGATTGCCGATCAGGTCCATGTCGTGTTCGACGACGATGACCGCCACGCCGAAACCGTCGCGAAGGCCGCGGATCAGCCCCATCAGTTCCTTGGTTTCGTGGGTGTTGAGGCCGGCGGCGGGTTCGTCGAGCATCAGCAGCTTCGGCCCGGTCGCCATGGCCCTGGCGATCTCCAGCCGGCGCTGGGCGCCGTAGGGCAGGTCGCCGGCGCGGCGGTTGCTCCAGCGGGCGAGGCCGAGCAGTTCCAGCAGGGCGTGGGCCCGGCCACGAATGGCGGCCTGGCGGCGGGCATAGCCGCCGAGATGGGTCAGCGTCGACAACAGGCCGGGGCGATCGTGCCGCTGGGCGGCCGCCTCGACATTCTCGGCCGCCGTCAGCGCCTTGAACAGGCGCGATCCCTGAAACGTGCGGGCGATGCCCTTGCCAACGATCCGGTCGGGACGCCAGCCGGTGATGACCGTGCCGTCAAAGACGACCGTCCCGGACGATGGCGGCGAGAAGCCGGTGATGACGTTGAACAACGTGCTCTTGCCCGAGCCGTTCGGACCGATGATACCGAGAATTTCGCCTGGATACAGTTCCAGGTTGTGGTTTTTGAGGGCCTGCAGCCCTTTGAAATTCTTGCTGAGGGCTTGGCTCTTCAGCAGCGGCGCTGGGCTTTTGTCAGATGCGATGGCGGACACAATTGTCTTTCGCACGAAAGGGTTGGCAAGGCTCGGTCGTCCGCAGCCTCTGATGGAAGTCTTTGGACACCTTTGGAATTTTCTTGGTACACCAAACCTGAAGGATATCGCCAAGACGGTCAAGACGGATTCTGAGCATGCCGCAAGTTTGAGCACGCCAGCCGGCGGCGCCGGTCGGACAAGCCATCGCGTCGCATGGTCCGTCGCCCCTTGGGGAGCTGCCGACGATCGATGACAAACCTTTGAGCGGCTTCGGTTCGGCATCGCGGCTAAAGTCGCCTCGGGGCACAGAACGAGGCGCTTGCTTTGTCGATGTTGCGATGTTTCCTCAGGGCCGCCTGCCTGCTCATCGCCGCCGCCGGGCCGGCGCTGGCCGTGCCGAAATGGCAGCGGTTCCCCGTGCCGCCACCGATGCCGCCGGCCGACGAGAGCGGCTTTGCCGACGTCAACGGCATCAGCATGTTCTATTCCCTCTATGGCAAGGGAAAGGGCGCGCCGATCCTGTTGATCCACGGCGGCCTGGCCAGCGGCGACGTCTGGAGCTTCGAGGTGCCGACGCTGTCCAGGACGCATGAAGTGATCGTTGCCGACAGCCGCGCCCAGGGCCGCTCGACGCACGGCCTTTCCAAGCTGACCTACCACCGGATGGCCGAGGATTACGTGGCTCTGCTTGCCCGGCTCGACGTCGGCAAGGTGGCGCTGGTCGGCTGGAGCGACGGCGGCATCATCGGACTCGACATCGCCATCCACCATCCGACGCTGCTCGACCGGCTGTTCGCGCAGGCGCCCAATGTCAATCCGGACGGGCTGACGTCGATCCCGGAAATCGATCCGCCGCCGCTGTCAGACAGTCTGTCGCCGGCCGGAAACGACCTGTTGTCACCGGCCGGCCGCAAGCAGCTGGCGCGCGAGCGGGTATTCCGGCGGCTGTGGGCGACCGAGCCGAACTATTCGGACAGCGACCTTGGCAAGATCCGCGTGCCGACCGAGATCGTCATCGGCGACCACGACCCGGTCATTCGCCCCGAGCACGCCGCCCATATCGCCAAGGCCATTCCCGGTGCCAAGCTGGTGGTGCTGAAAAACGTCGGCCATCCCGCCCATTCCCAGGACCCCAAGCAATATCTCAAGGCGATCGAGGACTTTGTGGGCGGGTGAGGGCACTGCCCGTACGACGGCCTTTTGAGGAACGGCCGATACTGCTAAGATCGTCCGGTCGAAAAGGACCATGAGCGGCATTGGTAAGCCCGCTTCCTTCGCACGAAGGCTCCGTATCGCCCCTTGGGCGAACCCGCGACAAGCAACTGGTGCAACCGCGCCGGTGGCTTGGCGCGTCGTGTCGAGATTTTGCGTGTCAGGCCATCGGACGGCTGCGCTTCACAGCGAAAGGAAGCAGCATGCCCATCATTCGTGCCAATGCCGGCATCATCACCCAGATCAACGTGTTCACGGTGCCGCACGGCGGCCAGCAGGCGCTCATCGATCACCTGGCGGACGCGGCCCGCTTCGCGCGCGACACGCCCGGCTGGATATCGGCCAGCCTTCACCGGAGCGAAGACGGCACCCGGGTGGTCAACTATGCGCAGACGGACGGACATGACGCGGCGCGCCGCGTCATCGACCGCCTGCGGGAGGGCGGGTTTCTGGATCACCAGGGGTTGGGCGTTGCAAACCCCGGCTTGTACGAGGTGGCGTTCACGCTGGAGCGGTGACGACCGTGGCGGCGGCGCTCAGGCGCCGCCGACCTTCAGATTGACATTGTCCTGCACCGGGCGTGCGGCGCCCCATTCGAGAAGGGCATCGAGGGCGGGACACATCAGCTTGCCCCACTCGGTGAGCGAATACTCGACCTTGGGCGGCACCTGGGGGTAGGCGGTTCGCGCCACGATGCCGTCTCGTTCCAGCTCGCGCAGTTGCTGGATCAGCATCTTCTGCGACACCGCCGGGATGGCTCGCTCGAGTTCCGAAAAGCGCAGCACGCCGCTCCCGAACAGATGGAAGATGATGACCAGCTTCCATCGCCCTTCGATCAGCTGAAGCGCTGCCTCGGCACCCGATGCCGCCATGTCCGGCGTCACGTCGTCTAACTTACCAGTCGGTGAGTACCCTACTTTTTTGTCGGTTCTAGCCATTTCGTCAGCATAGCCCCATCTTGCCGCATATCAACCAAGAGGATGGAAAAATGGCTATCGATCTTCCCGAACCGCTGTCCGCGTATTTCGCCGCGGCGAACACCGACGACGCCGACCGTATCGCCGCCTGCTTTGCGCAGGATGCCCGAGTGCATGACGAGGCGCAGGATTACCTCGGCCGCGACGCAATCCGCCAGTGGGCGGCCGATTCCCGCACGAAGTACAGCTTCCAGTCCGAGCCCCTGACGGTGGACGGCGATGCCGATCGACCGATGGTCACGGCCCACGTGACGGGCGATTTTCCGGGTGGCGCGGTCGACCTGACCTATCGCTTCATGATCGCCGACGGTGCAATCGCCGCGCTTTCCATCGGCTGAGTCATCCGCAGCGCCCATCACGGCTCACTTGGCAGTGGAAAGGTTCAATCATGACAGGCGAATTCACCGGCCGGCGCTTTCTGGTCACCGGCGGCACCAAAGGCATGGGCGCGGCGATCGTGGCGCGCCTCAGGGGAGCGGGTGCCCGCGTCTTCACGACGGCGCGCTCGACGCCCGCCGATCTTGCCGACCCCGCCGATTTCATCGCCGCCGACCTGTCGACGGCGGCCGGAGCGACCGCCGTCGCCGACGCCGCGCAGACGGCGCTCGGGCGGATCGACGGGATCGTTCATGTGGTCGGCGGGTCGTCGACGCCGGCCGGCGGCTTTGCAGCGGCGTCCGACGAGGACTGGCAAGAAACGTTTGCCGCCAACCTCTATCCGGCCGTCCGGCTCGACCGGCGTCTGGCGCCGGCGATGATCGACCGCGGCAAGGGGGTGATCGTGCACATCACCTCGATCCAGCGCGTGTTGCCGCTCCATGAGGCGACCTTGCCCTACGCGGCGGCCAAGGCGGCGCTCAGCACCTATAGCAAGGGCCTGTCGAACGAACTGGGACCGAAGGGCGTGCGGGTGGTCACCGTCGCACCGGGCTTTGTGAAGACGGAGGCGGCCGAGCGTCTGATCGGCCGTCTGGCCGCACAGTACGGCGGTGACCGCGAGGCGGCGCTGAAGCAGTTGATGGACTCGCTCGGCGGCATCCCGCTCGGGCGGCCGGCCGAACCGGAGGACGTGGCCGAACTCGTCGCCTTCCTGGTGTCCGACCGGGCGTCCAATTCCAACCAACTGAGGGGAGGCGGCTGAGCCACCTACCCCTTATGCCGTGGCGATGCGGCTGGTGCCGGGGTCGGGCACGTCGAGGCCTTCGGCTTCGTATTCGTTGAGCTTGTTCCTGAGCGTGCGGATGGAGATGCCGAGGATGCGGGCGGCGTGGGTGCGGTTGCCGAGGCAGTGGTCGAGCGTGTCGAGGATCAGGTCGCGCTCGACCTCGGCGACGGTGCGGCCGACCAGCGCCCGGGTCACCGCTTCTGCCGTCTGGGCGGCGCGGGCGACCGGATCGGCCGAGCGCGGCACGGCGGTCTCCATGCGGCCGCCATCGGGCAGGCGGATGGCCTCGACGCCGATCTCGACGCCACTGGCCAGCAGCACGGCGCGGTGGATGGTGTTCTCGAGTTCGCGGACGTTGCCCGGCCAGCGGGTGCCGATCAGCTCGCGCTTGGCGTCGGTCGACAGCGGCCGTTCCGGCATGCCGTTGATCTCGGCGTATTTCCGGTTGAAGTGCTCGGCCAGCGCCAGGATGTCGGCGGGGCGGTCGCGCAGGGCAGGGATCTTCAGGTTGACGACGTTGAGGCGGTAAAGCAGGTCCTCGCGGAAGCGGCCTTCCTTGACGGCGTCGGTCAGGTTGCGGTTGGAGGTGGCGATGATGCGGATGTCCACCGACACCGGCTTGCCGCCGCCGACACGGTCGATCACCCGTTCCTGGATGGCGCGCAGCAGCTTGGCCTGCAGGCGGACGTCCATCTCGGAGATTTCGTCGAGCAGCAGCGTGCCGCCGGTGGCCTCTTCGAACTTGCCGATCCGGCGGGCGACGGCGCCGGTGAAGGCGCCCTTCTCGTGGCCGAACAGTTCCGATTCCAGGAGGTTTTCGGGAATGGCGGCGCAGTTGACGGAAACGAACGGCTTGTCGACGCGCGCCGATTTGCGGTGGACGTAGCGGGCGAGCACTTCCTTGCCGGTGCCGCTCTCGCCGGTGATCAGGATCGACGCCTCGCTGGGGGCCACCTGATCGGCCAGCTTCAGCACGGCCTGCATCGCCTCGTCGCGGACCACGAGGTCGCGGCTGTCGGCGGCGACGGCGGCCAGCACGGCGGCGATCAGCTCGGCGTCGGGCGGCAGCGGGATATATTCCTTGGCGCCGGCCCGGATGGCGGCGACGGCCGCCTTGGCGTCGGTGGCGATGCCGCAGGCGACGACCGGAACGTGGATGCGTTCCTCTTCCAGCGAGGTGATCAGCCGCTGGATCTGCAAGGACACGTCGATCATCACCAGATCGGCGCCGCGCCCCGAGCGCAGCGTCCGGAGGGCGGTGTCGATGGTGTCGGCCTGCAGCACCGAGGCGCCCTTGTCCATGGCGATGCGGGTGGCGGCGGTGAGCTGGCCGTTGAGAGAGCCGACGATCAGTAGGCGCATATGGGTCTGTCTCCGGTCAACGCTCGGCCTTGACGATTTCAGTCATCGTCACGCCGAGCTTGTCTTCGACCAGCACCACTTCGCCACGGGCGACAAGGCGGTCGTTGACGTAGATGTCGATGGCTTCGCCGACCTTGCGGTGACGCCGAGGCGGGTGCGGCCAAGGATGGCCGACACGCGCACCGGAACGTCGAATACCGCCTCGAGTTCGGCAGCCGAACGGGGGATCGCCTGATCCTCGCCGTCATCGCCGCGCCGGCGGTCGGCGACGTGGGATTCAAGGTCGATGCCCGAGGGTTCGTCGGCGGGGGTCATGGGGCGGCTCCGCTCTGGAGGTCGGCCGGCTCGACGGCCGGCAGGTGACGGGCGATCGCCGCCTCGATGTCTCTGACAATGGCCGCGTGATCGAGCACGATGCCGCCGTCGGCCCATTCGATGCGGCAGTCGCCGCGGGCCATGCCGGGTTCGCCCAGCACCACGAGACGCCCCTCGAAGCCGCGCTCGGCGACGCGGCGGCGCAACTCGGTCTGGATCGGCTCGGCGTCGGTGTCCGCCAGACGGATGACGAGGTGGGGCGCGGCGCGGAGCGGCGCGAAGCAATCTTCGAGCAGGCCGAGGATGCGCTCGCGCGGCTGGCGTTCGACCAGCGAGCCGGCGATCTTGATCGCCACGATCTCGGCCAGGCGCATGGCGTCGGCCTCGATGCGCGCCCGCTCGGTGTCGAGAACGGCGAGGATCGACTGGGCGGCGCTGGCAAGGCGCTGCGCTTCGTCCGACAGGCGCGTGGCCTCGCGGGCGGTGCGGTCGGCGGCTTGCGCTTCGGCACTGTCGCGGCCGGCGGCCAGGCCGCGCTCATAGGCGGCGGCCTCGGCCTCGGCGAGGCGTTGAAGATGCTCCGGTTCGGCAATCATCACGACCGCCTGCGCGGCGTCGGCGCGTGAGGCCGGGGCCGAGAAGTCGTTGTCGAACAGGAAGCGGGCCGGTGCCGCCATCAGCGGATACTCCTTGACGAGGAGGCTCGTCACATGACGAGCTCGTCCTCAGCCTTGTTCTTGGAAATCATGATCTCGCCCTTGGCGGCGAGATCCTTGGCGAGATTGATCAAGGCGGCCTGGGCGTCGTCGACGTCGCGCAGGCGGACGGCACCCATCGATTCCATGTCTTCCTTCAGCATCGCCGAGGCGCGGGCCGACATGTTGGCGAAGAAGAAGTCGCGCACGCCCTCCTTGGCGCCTTTCAGGGCCATGGCCAGCTTGTCCTTTTCCACCTGGCGCAGCAGCGTCTGGATGGCGCCGGCGTCGAGCTTGCCGAGGTCGTCGAAGGTGAACATCAGCGCCTTGATGCGATCGGCGGCGTCGCGGTTGTGCTCCTCGAGAGCGGCGATGAACTTCGCTTCGGTCGTGCGGTCGAACGAGTTGAAGATCTCGGCCATCAGCTCGTGGGCGTCGCGGCGCTGGGTGTTGGTGAGGTTGGACATGAACTCGACGCGCAGCGTCTGCTCGACCTTCTCGAGAATGTCCTTCTGCACCGCCTCCATCTTTAGCATGCGGTCGACCACCTCGAGCGCGAATTCGTCGGGCAGCTTGGACAGGACGCGCGCCGCGTGGTCGGAGTTGATCTTGGACAGGACGACGGCGACGGTCTGCGGATATTCGTTCTTGAGGTAATTGGCGAGCACGGTCTCCTGGACGTTGGAGAGCTTCTCCCACATGTTGCGGCCGGCCGGACCGCGGATCTCGTCCATGATGGCGTTGACCTTGTCCTGCGGCAGCACGGACAGGAGCAGGCGCTCGGTGGTGTCGTAGTTGCCCATCAGCGCGCCGGAGGACGAGACACGGGTGACGAACTCGATCATCAGGTCGTCGAGCATGCTGGGGGTGATCGGCCCGAGCTTGGACATGGCGACGGAGAGCTGCTTGATCTCGATCTCGTCGAGCAGCTTCCAGATCGGGCCACCGAAGCGGTCGCCGAGCGCCAGCATCATGACGGCCGCCTTTTCGGCGCCGTTCAGCGGGCGGTTTTCACCGTCGGAGGAGATGGTGAGCGCGTTGCCTTTGGCGACCAGCGCGGTGGGAGACAGGGCCATTTACGCGGGAACCTCCGACAGCCAGTTGCGGATGATGATGGCCGCCTCGTTGGGATTGTCGTTGACGAGATCGCCCACCTTGCGCACCTGATCGCCCTGCATGGCGCCGACCGCCCTGGCGTTCTCGATGCGGGTATCCTTGGGCGTGATGATCTCCGGGACTTCGGCGGCAACCTCGACGCCGTCGGGGCCCATCACCACCGGCCTGCCGTCGGCGTCGAGCATCACCCGGACTCCGGTGCGGCCGGCGGCGGCGGCTTCGCTGAGGGCGGAGGTGATGGCCGGCAGCGTCTCGGCGTCGATGTCCGAGCCGAGGATGCGGCGGATGAGCGGCCGGACGGCGAACAGCAGCACCAGCAGCGTCACCAGGATCAACACGCCCATTTCGGCAAAGCGCATGATGTCCTCGCGCGAGAAGTCGAACAGCGAGGTGGGCGCGGCCGCGAGATCGGCCGGGTTGATCGGGCTGTCGGCGAACTGCAGGTTGACCACCTGCAACTGGTCGCCGCGCTTGTCGTCAAAGCCCATGGCGGTGCGGACCAGCGAGGTGATCTGGTCGAGTTCGGCCTGCGGCCGCGGCGCGTAGACCATGACGCCGTTGGCGTCGGGCGCATAGCGGCCGTCCACCAGCACGGCGACGGACAGGCGCTTGGTGCCGCCGATCTCGGTCACCTGGGTGCGGGTGGTCTTGGAGATCTCGTAGTTGACCGTCTCCTCGGTGGTCTGGGCGTTGTCGGAGGTCTGGGCCGTGCCCTGGGCGTTCTGCTGCTGGTTGGCGTTGGGGATCTGGTTGCCGGCCGAAACGGGCGGGTTGCCCTGATTGTCCTGGCTGAGCGACTTTTCCTCGCGCGTCTGGGTGGAGCGGACGACCTGGCTGTTGGGGTCGAAGGTGTCCTGCGTTTCCTGGACGCGGTTGAAGTCGAGTTCGGCGGAGACGCGG